>JBBQDB010000087.1:0-16165 GCA_038319245.1 Gemmatimonadales bacterium | reverse complement strand
TCGCGAGCGGCAACGCCTTACGTTCGCGCACGTAACGCCCCAACACACGCGGGAACGTGCCCGCGCCGCGTGGATGCGGACTGCCGCTGCGCGTCGGACCGTCGGCGGCAAACGCACCGCCGTCCGAGCACACCATACTTAGTTCGTGGGCCAGGAGTCGATCGATATTTGTTTCGCTCATCGCGAAGCCCAGCATGCCAATATCACCGTTGTTGCGTTGCATTAGAGCCATCGCTACCTCGTACGGAGGTTTGCCGAGCGCGGCGGCGTAGCTACCGAGCCGCTTCCCTTCGGCGTCGCGATCGGTGGCGTTGCGCACGCTTGAGATCTGTACGTTGTCCCAGCCGCCGATGAGATCGACCTTGGCTAACGTCTCCGCCATGATTCGCGGTGCGACCGCAGCATCAACGAGACGCGCGAGAAACGCACTGGTCCCACCGTCGCGACTCCAAACGGGGAAGAGGTTGGTTAGTCCAGTAGAATATGCGACGTATGGATAGACATCGAACATGGCGTCGATGCCGACCGTGCGCGCCGCAGCTAGCCGTGCGAGGGCTGCATCGATCTTGGGCCAATTGCGCGTGCCCTGCATTTTGAGATGCGAGATCTGCAGCGGACATCCGGCACCGCGCGCGACAGCAATGGACTCGTCAATCGCTTCAAGCAACCGATCGTCTTCGTTGCGCATATGCGTTGCGTACGGCAGTCGCCGCGACGCGAGTGGTGTGCAAAGTGCGATGAGTTCGTCGAGTGGCGCAAACGCCCCCGGTGTGTATTCGAGTCCGGTCGACGCACCGCAGGCTCCGTCGGCGAGGGCACGCTCCACCATCGCCATCATGCGCCCGAGTTCGTCGGCAGTAGCCGGACGATCGTCATTGCCAACAACAGCGCCGCGCACAGCGCCGAGCCCGATCATGGCCGCTACATTGACCGCAGGCTTGAGCGCATTCGTGCTAGCCGCCCATGCGCTGAAAGAACGTGCAGCAGATCCAAGAAATCGCGAGCTTCCGTCCGCACCAGCAACAATCGTGGTGACGCCCTGCCGCACGACAGATTCGGCGCGCGGATCGGCAGCGAGCGAGCCGTCGCCATGCGAGTGGATATCAATAAAGCCGGGTGCCACGGCGAGACCACGGGCGTCGATTTCGTCAGTACCGGTACCCGAGATGCGAGCGGCGACCTCGGTGATTCGGTCACCGGCGATAGCAACATCTGCGATGCGGCCGTCGCTTCCCGTTCCGTCGAACACGGTGCCACCGCGTATCACCAGGTCGTGCGCCGCACGTCGCCGCGTCAGCACGTGCGGCATGCTCGGCACGGCGGCGAGTGTCAGCGCGGTCGTCGTAACGAAGGAGCGTCGAGTAGTCATCAGCGGCGTGGCTCCATGTCCCGTCTTATCGAGGACTCGATGGCGTGCAGGCGAACGGTCAACGTACGGTGCGTTCGCGATGGTCGGCAATCGCCTTAGTCAAATCGACAAGTCGCGAGTGATGACCGCCACTCCCCGCTATCGCGTCAAACGAGGAAATACGGCGCTTGTGGCCGCGAGATCAACCTGCACGATCAGCGCACTCGATCAGCGCACTCGATCCGACCACGAGATCAACCAGCGACCGCGATCACCAACCAGCCCGTCACTGGTGTGCGCGCTTCGGTACGCAAGACGACTTGCTCGATGGAGCGCACATGGAAGCGATGCGACGATAGCGTCGTCTCGACGTACTCCCGACGATGACAGTAGCGTCCGTGTGCTCGCAAACGCCACGGCGTTTCGTCTGCATCGTCGGTCAACGCTTCAACGGTGAAAATCAGCACGCCGCCTGCACGAAGCGCATGATGCGCGTGCTGCGCGAAGCCATCGAGTACACCGAAGTAGCAGAGCGTGTCGGCCGAGACAATGACGTCAAACGTTGTTGTACACGTCGCAAGAAATTCCACCAGCTCGCCTTCGTGAAGCTCGTCGTACAGCGTCTTGAGCGCCGCTTGCTCGAGCATGCGTTGCGACAAATCGATGCCGACGAGGTGGCGTGCGAACGGACGCAGGAATGGCGCACACAAACCGGTGCCGCACCCGGCGTCGGCAACGCGTAATTGCGCGGACGTTGCACTAAGCGCGAGGTGCAGTGCGTTGCCAACGAGTGTCGGTGCGCGATAGTCCAAGTCGGCGAGCTTACGCTCGAAATCGACTGCAAACGGATCAAACGTCTCGCGGACATAGTCTGCCGAGGCCACGTCAGGGATCGCATCGCCGCTATGCGCAGCGTGATGATGTCGAACCTGCGCGTTATTGGGGTCTTCCTCGTGCCACGCACGATACAGCTCGCCCGCTTCAGTCACCCGACCGAGCGCCCCGTACACAATCCCGAGTAGCTGCCGAAGGCCGACGTTGGTCGGGTCTATGGCCAAACCTGCCGTGCATTGGGGTAGCGCATCGTGCATCCGACCCGCGGCCACGTAGACCTGCGCGAGGTTCTGCCGGGCCTGCACGAAATCTGGCGCCGCCACGATGAGTTGCTGGAGAAGCGTTTCGGCCTCCCCGTACTCGGCGCGCTTGGACAGCAGGATGGCCAGATTGTTCGTCGCGTCTCGGCGCGTTGGGTCAAGCTCGACTGTACGACGATAGTGCTGCTCGGCTGCTTCGGACCGGTTCAGCGTGAAGTACGTGTCGGCGAGATCGTGATGGATACCGGCGGATTCGGGCGCGAGCTCCAGCGCGCGCGCGTACCACGTCGCCGCCTGTTCGAATCTCGACAGATCATATAGCACTGAGCCATAGCGGTGATGCACGTCGGCGTTTTCCGGCGCCAAGGCCACCGCGCGGTCGAAGGCGGCGAGTGCCTCTGACGTTCGGCCTTCGCGGATGCTGCGCTGCGCCTCATCAAGCCGGCGCGAGAGCAGCGAATGGTCAAGTTCGGTTGGAGTGAGCATGCGCAGTCCACGTGAGGTGAGTTCGGCCGGTGCGACGGCAAGTCTCGCTCGTAAGCGCCGAGCCGAAATACTCCTGCGTTGCGCGACTATGCGCGGAGGTTGCATGCAACGCGGGCTGCAACCTGCAGGCTATATCGTGCACGGTGGCCCATCCATATTGCCGCCGCCGCGAGACCCGCGGCAGGGAACGACAGTACCGAACTCATTGCTGGAGAAGAAGATGACGGAAGACATTTTGAACGACGATCAGTTGGATGCGGTTGCGGGCGGAACGACCGTCGTTGTCGCGACGAAGGTCGCCAACACGGCATATGCGGCGACTGTTCGTTCGGATAAGGCGAGCATCACACCTGCACCGGTGGTGCGCACCATCGACCGTACCGCGTCCAACGCGGGACTCGCCAGCTTGCGTTCGGTCTCGCAACCGTAGCCTGCGTTGGCTCGGTACATCCCTGAGAGCTGCCGGGGTTAGGTAACCGAAGCCTCGCAACTGAACATCAACCCCGGGCAGCCTGACCGCCCGGGGTTTTGCGCTCCGTCTTCCATCCACTCAGCCCTACCGCTGTGCCCACCGCGTCCCCGTTCCGCCAGTCCGCCCTAGATCGGCTATCCAGTCCAGAACAGCTCGATCGGCTGCTGGTGGTCACCAACCCGCGGTTGTGGACGGCGTTGGCCGGACTCTTTTTGCTGTTGGGCGCCCTGCTCACCTGGTCGGTGTTTGGACGACTGCCGATCACGGTCGACGGCACGGGGATTTTGCTCAGCGCCGCGGGCCTTCGTGAAGTGGAAACATTGGGGAGCGGCGTTGTGGAGGTGTTGCCCGTGCGCGCCGGCGACTTGGTGGACACGGGGACGCTCATCGCACGCATCCGGCAGCCCAAGCTGGAGCAAGCGGTAGCGCAAGCCGACGACCGTGTCCGTGCGATCCGCAACGAGCTGGCAACTCGCAGCTCGTATGTCCGGACGAACGCATCGCTCGAGAAACAGCGTCTCGATGCGGAGCGCACCGATCTCGTGCGGCGGCTCGCGGCGCTCCGTGAACGCACGACATTTCTCGAGAAGCGCGTACAGGCTGAACGCGATGCGCGCGCGTTGGGGCTCGTGACCGAGACGTCGGTTCAAGCCAGTGTACAGGCGCTCGATGCGGGGCGCGGGGAGATCGCGGCGCTCGAGGTCGAGATCCAGAGCAGTGCACTGCGGCGATTGCAGCTCACGAATGGCGGCGTCGAAAGCCTGACTGAAGTTGAGCGCCGATTGCAGGAAGCCGAGCGAGATTTATCGGCACAGCGGCTCGCGCTCGCGCAGGCGGGGCAAGTCACCAGTCCGTATCGCGGATACGTGCGAGAAATACGCTCCAGCATTGGACAGTTAGTCAACGCCGGGCAAGCGCTCGTTTCCATTGAGTTGGCGGGTGTTCCGCTGCAGGGGTTGCTCTTCGTCTCCAATGATGGCAAGCGCATCACGCCCGGCATGGAAGCGCGCGTCTCGCCCGCGACCGTGCAACAGGAAGAATTTGGGTTTATGGTCGGACGCGTTCAGACCGTCTCCGCGCAGCCGATGACGCTGGCGGGAATGACGCGAACGTTGGGCAATGATCTGTTGGTGCAGCAATTGGCGGCACGCGGTGCGTCGTTTTTGGTCGAAGTCACGTTGCAGCGCGATAGCAGTACCGCGAGCGGATTTCGCTGGTCAACGCGACAAGGGCCACCGGCGCAGGTTGGGAGCGGGACGAGTATCGCGGTGTCGGTGGTCGTGGCGCGACGACGTCCGATCACGCTGCTGTTACCGTTTTTGCGAGCAACGTTTGGCTTGAGTGCGTAACGGTCTCCCAAAATTACTATCCCTAACGCTCCGATGCTGCATTTGCGAACGCCGCCGTCTGGCTGGCGGCGTATCTGGTCGTCCAGTCGGAATCTTTGGCGCCGGTGGCGGTATCGCCCGTCGCGCACCCGCACCGTTTTGCAAATGGAAGCGGTGGAATGTGGTGCGGCGGCACTGAGCTCGATTCTGGGATACTACGGACGCTACGTCTCGCTCGAGGAGTTGCGAGTGGCCTGCGGAGTGTCGCGCGACGGTGTGACAGCCAAGCATGTGCTGCGCGCAGCGCGTACCTACGGACTTGAAGCCAATGGCTTTAAGCGTGACCTCGATGCGCTGCGCACGACCCCGATGCCGTGCATCCTCTTCTGGAACTTCAATCACTTTCTCGTGCTCGAAGGCTTTGTCGACGACATTGCCTATCTGAATGATCCGGCGACTGGCCCTCGCACGGTTACGCAGGCAGAGTTGGACGAGGCGTACACCGGTGTGGTGCTGTGCATGGCACCAACGGCGGAATTCGTGCGTGAAGGCGCGGAACCGTCGTTGCGTGCGGCGATCCGAGACCGGGTGCGCGGCAGTGAAGGGCCAGTCACCTACGCGATGCTCGCCGGGCTGGCGCTAGTGATACCCGGGCTGGTCGTCCCGGCGTTCGCGCGCATTTTTGTCGATCAGATTTTGGTGCAGGGGCTCACTGGCTGGGTGGGACCATTGCTGCTTGGCATGACCGTTACGGCACTTGTGCGCGGCGCGTTGGTGTGGGTCCGTAGCTATGTGCTGCTGCGGCTCAGCACCCGTCTGTCGATTGTGGAATCGAGTCGATTCCTGTGGCATGTGCTGCGACTCCCGGTCGAGTTCTTTGCGCAACGATCGGCCGGTGACATCAGCTCGCGCGTCGCGCTCAATAGTGCAGTCTCACAAATGCTCGCCGGACGCGTCGCTGCGACGGTGATTGATGTGGTGCTGATCGTGTTTTACGCGGCGTTAATGCTGCTGTACGATTGGCAACTGGCGCTCATTTCGATTGCGATTGTCGGGGCAAACCTGTGGCTGATGCAGCTCGTGTCGGCGCAGCGCGTCGATGGTAACCGTCGATTGCTGCAGGAAGAGGGAAAGTTTGCCGGCACGTTGATGGGTGGCCTGGGCAACATAGAAACTCTGAAGGCAACCAGTGGCGAGACGCAGCTGTTCGCCAAGCTCGCCGGTCAACAGGCCACACTCAGCAACGCGTCGCAGGAGCTCGCGCGGCAATCGCTGGTGCTTGACCTGGTACCCAGTGCGCTGACTGGCGTTGGTGGCGCGCTGGTGCTTGCCGTCGGCGGGTATCACGTGATGCAAGGGACACTGACGCTCGGGATGCTCGTCGCGTTTCAATCGTTGCAGGCCGGCTTCTTCGGACCCGTCCACAGCCTGCTCTCGCTCGGCTCTCGATTGCAGGAAGTGGTTGGCGAAATAGGGCGGATCGACGACGTGCTGCGATATCCGATCGATGCGCAAACACGATCGGAGGTGGCACCAGCAGGCACGCGCGTCGATCTGCGTGTAATGAACGTGCGCGATACGCAACTGCACATCGCGGGCTCGCGCCCAATGCTCAGTGGTCGCGTGGAAATCGACAACGTCACTTTTGGCTACTCGCGTCTTGCGCCACCGATGTTACGAGATTTCAGTCTGACTCTGTTGCCTGGCTCACGCGTCGCGTTGGTGGGCGCATCCGGGTGCGGAAAATCGACGGTGAGCAAACTAGCGTGCGGACTCTATCAGCCTTGGAGTGGTGAAATCTTTCTCGACGGAACACCGCTTCGCGACATCGACCGCGAGCTGTTGAGTGCCTCGGTCGCGTTGGTCGATCAGGACCTCACCATGTTCTCGGGCACGTTCCGCGAAGCGCTCACGCTTTGGGATGACACCATCCCCGAGTGGCATATGATGCAGGCGGCACGCGATGCACTCATTCACGATGTCATCACGACACGGCCGGGCGGCTACGACAGTCTGTTGCAGGAAGGTGGGGCCAATCTCAGTGGTGGTCAGCGCCAGCGTCTCGAACTCGCACGCGCCCTCTGCATCAATCCGCGATTCCTGATACTCGACGAAGCGACGAGTGCGCTTGATACGGTGACAGAAGCGATCATTGATCGCAATATCCGGCGTCGTGGATGTACGTGTCTCATTGTGGCGCATCGACTGAGCACGGTGCGTGACTGCGATGAAATCATCGTGCTCGATCGCGGTGTTGTGGTGCAGCGCGGCACGCACGACATGCTGACGCAGGACGCTGATGGGCTCTATGCGCAGTTGTTGGAACTTCGCCAGCACGCCGATGTTGCATAGCCCGGTGTTGACCGCGTCGAGCAGTACGCCGAACAGCGCGTCGAGCAGTACGCTCACCCCCGACGCACCACGCGCCGCGGGTAACAATGCACCGGTGTGGCTGGACGACACGGCAGATTCGTGGCTGGTGATCAGCGGAGAGCTTGACGTTTTTGCGGTACCGATGCGCCGTGGTGAGATCGATGGACCACGGTCCTTTCTGTTTCGGGCCGAAGCGGGGGCGCTGCTCTTTGGCGTTGGCTATGACGACAGACGCCGCATGACGTTCCTCGCCGTTGGCGGCGCGGACGCGACGGTCTCCCGCGTATCGCTCGACGCGCTGCACGAGCACCTACGCGCACATCCGGCGCGCGGGGCCGCGCTGATCGATCGGTATATCCACGCGGTTGCGTCTGGATTGGGCGACGTGCAGCGTGATGCTCGACGTCTCGATGTCATTGCCGATGCGCCCGAGGCGCATGAGATACTGCCCGGTGCAACGGTCGGCGCGCGCCGTGATGTTGTGTGGCTGTCGGTCGCGCGACGCGTACTCGATGTGTTTGGTGATGCGCGCACAACGGTCTCGGTAGCAACGCCGCCTTTTCCAATCGCGCCGGGACTCTGGGCCTCCGCCGATGAAGAGGGTGGCGTTGTGCCGATCGAGCGGAGTACCAGTCGGGCGCTGATCGAGCGTGGGACGCTTCCTGACGCGCTGACGGCGTTTCACGCGTTCACGCTTGCGTGGGCGTCTGGCGCACGAGTGCGCGACGAGGACGCGCGCGTCAAGCAACTACAGGCGCGTATCGCGGCCGATGCGGGCTCGCGCGAAGATGCCATCACGGCGATGGCGTCTGTGATGTCGGGGAAGGTTACGCCGAGTGATCGCCGTCGGGGCATTCCACTGTTGGCCGCGATGGAAATGGTAGGAAGCGTGCAAGGCATACGCTTTCGCGCGCCCACCCAACAGATGCGCGTCGTCGATGCATACGTGAGTGCGTGCGCGGTCGCACAAACATCATCGGTTGGATTTCGACAGGCCGCACTTGAGCCAGGGTGGTGGACACGAGATGTCGGCCCCTTGCTCGGATTCCTTGAGCTGCGGCAAATGCCGACCACGACGTCTCCCGAACTCACGGGTGAGATCGAACGTGTACCGGTTGCGCTGCTGCCCACGGGAACGGGGCTGTACGAAATGGTCAATCCGGAAACAGGTTCGCGGACGGTGGTCAGCTCCGAGCTGACTCGGCATCTCGCACGATTCGCTGTGCAATTCTATCGCGGTCTGCCAGCCACGCCCGTCAGGGTCAACGACCTGTGGCGTTTCGCGACGACAGGAGCGCGTAGTGATCTGAACGCATTGCTTATCGTCGCACTACTCGGCGCGCTGCTCGGGCTCGTTATGCCATTGCTGAGCGGCTATTTATTTGACGACGTGATTCCAGCGGCAGATCGCAGCGCGCTCGTTACGGTATTCGCGGCGTTGGTTGTCGCGAGTGCATCGGGGGTGCTCTTCGAGATGACGCGCGCCATCGCGACATTGCGATTGCACACGCGCCTCACGACGTCGCTACAGCTCGCGATCCTCGATCGACTGATCCGTTTGCCGGCTACCTTCTTTCGTGGCTATTCCGCTGGTGATCTCGGGCAGCGTGCGATGGGTATTCATGCCATTGGTGAGGCGCTGGGTGGTGCAACGCTGTCCACGCTACTTGGCGGCATCACCGCGGCCGGCGCCGGCATTCTGCTGATGTTTTACAGCGTCCCGCTGGCGTTGCTTTGCGTCGGTATTCTGGCGCTCAACGTTGTCGTGTCCACGGTCGTGTCGCGGTACTCGTTGCGCTCCTTGCGCGCGCAACTGGATGCGGAGGGACGTCTGAGTGGATTGCTGCTCGAGTTGCTGCATGGTATCGCGAAACTGCGCGTAGCGGCCGCGGAGCCACGCGCGTTTGCACGATGGTCCGATGGCTTTCGACGGCAGCAGGAGGTGACGTTCAATGCCGGGCTCTTCGCGCTCAATCTCGATGCGTTTTACAATGTGCTTGAACTGACGACAACTATTGCGACGTACGGCATGTATGCCTGGTTGGCCACGCGAGCCGCGCATCACATGAGTACAGGACAGTTTCTCGCGTTCTCCGCAGCCGAAGGAATGTTTGTGGCGGCCGGGTTCGCGGTGTTTCGCACCGCCATTTCGTTGCTCGAACTGTTGCCGACGTGGGAGCGCGGCAAGCCGCTGCTCGATGCGACGCCTGAGGTCAGCTTTTACAAGCCCGATCCAGGAACGCTCGCCGGCCGCATTGAAGTGCAACAGGTGCGGTTCGCCTACAGCGCCGATGGCCCCGCGATTCTGCATGACGTGTCACTCGATATTCCATCCGGATCGTTTGTTGCGCTGGTCGGACCGTCCGGATCGGGTAAGTCGACGCTGCTTCGTTTATTGCTCGGCTTCGAGACGGCGCAGAGCGGTTCCATTCGATTTGATGGACACGAACTCTCGACCGTTGATGTCTCCGCCATTCGTCGACAGATCGGCGTCGTGCTGCAAAGTGCGTCGCTGAGCCCCGGCGATATCCTGAGTAACATCGTGGGCGCGACGGCGCTAGGATTAGAGGCGGCGTGGGACGCGGCGCGCATGGCCGGAATGGAAGACGACTTGCTCGCCATGCCGATGGGAATGCATACCCTCGTGTCCGAAGGTGGTGGCGCGTTGTCAGGCGGCCAACGGCAACGGCTGCTCATCGCACGAGCGCTCGTTAGCCGCCCGCGACTCTTGTTTTTTGACGAAGCGACGAGTGCGCTCGACAATCGTACGCAACGCATCGTCAGCGAGAGTGTGGAGCAGTTGCATGCGACGCGCGTGGTTGTAGCACATCGACTAAGCACCGTACGACACGCCGATCGAATCGTGGTGCTTGATCAAGGACGCATTGTGGAGAGCGGCAGCTACGACGAACTGATGGCGCACGGTGGATTGTTCGCGCGTATGGCTAGCCGGCAGGAGGCATGATGCGCAGGTCGCCGATGCACACGGTGCAGCGTGTACTCGTGATGGTGCTGTGTACCGTACCGTGTCTGACGGTACAGGCGCAGGCACGTCGGGATCGTGCGAGTGCGCAGGCGGTGGACTCACTCGTGGCGCGACTACCTGGACGTCCCGTGTCGCTGTCAACCTTTGTGGATGCGGCGTTGCGTGAGGGATTCGATGTGCAGCTCGCGCTGATGAACCGACGTCGCGCCGAAGCGAACGCATTATATGAAGGGCGCGCGATCGATCCGGAATTGCACCTGAGTAGCGATGTTGCTGGCACTCCTCTCACGAACGCCGCGGCACTGGCAGCAAATCAAGGCACCACCGCTGGTATGCAGGCCGCGTTGCCCTGGGGCACAGTGCTGAATGCCGACTACGGACGTACCGGTACGCTGGGTGTCGCTCGTTTTGCCGGCACCAGCGAACAGAATCGACTGTCGATTGGCGTGTCACAGCCGTTGCTCGATGGTGTGAATCAACGCACCGCCGGATTGCGCGCCGCACAGTTGGATCGTTCGGCGGCGACGATTCTGATTGGACGTACACGGCAGGAGATTGCAACTGATATCGAGCTTCAGTACTGGACGCTTGCAGAAGCGCAGGCTGTTGAAGCGGTGTACGGCCGTTCCGTCGACCTTGCCAAGGATATTCTGCGTCGCAACGCCGAACTCGCCTCGCGCGATCTGATTGCGAGCGTCGATGTCCTGACGGTGCAAAGTGGCGTCGCATTTCGGGAATCGTTGCAGGCGCAAGCACGACTCTCGCGCCGAGATCTTTCCGATGCACTGGTGTTTGGCGCGTACGGTGCTGCAGCGGCGCAGATCGTCGACGCTGATACGCTCCCAGTGATTGCGATCGATGACACGACCTCGCGTGCTACGGCGCCTATGCTCGACGACGCGATTCGGATCTCGCTGGTGCAGCGCGTAGATCTGCGCGCCGTGCGTGTAGGACGCGATGCAGCACAGGTGCGTTTTGCTCAGGCGCGGAACGGTGTGCTGCCCACAGTTGCCGTCACTGGCGGATGGACGTCACTTCGTGGCTCGAGCGATGTACTCCCGCCTGCGGGCGGTACAGCATCAGCGTGGCGATTAGGCATGTCGATCAGCGCGCCGCTGCTCAACCGCGGCGATCGTGGTCTCGAGATGTTGGCGGCGGTGCAGTTGGAGATGGAGAGTCTTCGCGTACGTCGCGCCGAAGCACAGGTTGTTCGTGATGTGCGTGCAGCGGTCCGTGCGCTACGCATCGGCAGTGAGCGGTTGGACCGGGCCGCTGTTGCAGCATCGTTGGCGTGGGAGCAGTTGACCGCCGAGCGCCGTCGGCTCGAGCTGGGACTGGGCGATTCGTTTCGTCTATTACAGACGGAAGACAATGCGGTGCAGGCACAGCTTGAGGCCGTGCGAGCACGGTATGACCTGCTTCGCGCAACGTCACGATATTGGTTAGCTGTCGGAAGCGTTCGCGGCGCATCGTAAGTATGGCACCGACGTTACTATATCGCGCATGGCGTGGACACACGGCGATGCTCTCTCACTCCTGAAGGCGTGACCTGTTTTCGAATGCGGCAGATCGTGTTTTACGCCACCGCGCTGCTCGGCGCAGCTGCACCCCTGGCCGCGCAGCGTGTAACACGCCCGCTCGTGCCTGCACCCGCGAGCAACGGCGTTGTCGCCGAGTCGTGGGGGATGAATGAGGGACTGCCGCTCAACTCCGTCAATCATTTGCTGCAGACACGTGACGGGTACGTGTGGGCCGCGACCTACGATGGTCTCGTCCGATTTAACGGAGTGAAGTTCACCGTCTTCAACAGCGCCAACAGTCCCGGTCTCCGCAGCAGCAGTATCCTGCGTCTCCATGAAGGCGCGAACGGTGACCTTTGGATGATCACGGCGCAGGGGCATCTGGTCCGACGGCGAATGGGACGCTTTACCGTTGTCGCGGATCAAAAGGTGTTGACGGATCAGAGCTACCCGATTCTCACCACGGCGGACGGTACGACATGGGTCGGGACCGTGAATGGATTGGCACGCGTCGACGGTGATTCGCTGCTTCCCGTGCGGCGCGACCTCGTGCGCGACACGGTGGTGGCACTACTTGTCCGTCGAGACGGTACCCTGCTTGCGGGATCCGCGCGTGGCGCGCTCCTCCGGTTGCGCATCGACCGGCGGGGGAACGAGACACAGGTAAAGGCTGCGGCGGATACGGCGCTCGCGCACGTACGGATCACGGCGATCTTCGAGGCGCCTGATGCGACGATTTGGCTCGGATCTCGGGATGGTGTGTGGACCGGAGACGCGACGTGGCAACGATTACCGATGGCGACCGGGCCGGACTTTGTTGTTGTCAACACGATCGTCGGCACGCCAGACAACAGCGGGGTGGTGATTATGGCGCAGCAAATGGGTCTGCTGCCCGATCGGACGCTGGCGCCGCTCCGTGTAATCGCGACCTCGGACGGCCGCGTGGTCACGCCGCGTCACGTGAACAACGCCGGCCCCCCACCCTCGCACTTGTTGAATACTGCGTCGGCGATCTGGTACGGCGCGGGCGCAACACTGTATCGAAATAACGTACCGCTCATCACGCTTGGCGGCCGCGTCGGGCGCGATTCTGTACCGTTCGAGATCGAAACGACACTCGTTGATCGCGAAGGAAGTGTTTGGTTAGGAACCTACCTCGCCGGATTGCATCGCATCAAGCCTGCGTTGGTGCGCACGATCAGTGAACCCGAAGGGCTTCCGACTCGGAACGAGACGGGTACGTACGTCGATCGCAGCGGTGCGGTCTGGGTCGGAACATGGGCGGATGGAGTCTCCCGGATCGATCCCACGTCGGGACGTGTGCAGAGCTTCGGGTCTGAGACGCAGTCGCCGCGGGCTGGGAATGTATTCTTCGAAGCTCGCGATGGGACGTTCTGGATGGGCCGTAGCATCAATGACACCTCACTGTATCGATGCACGCGTCGCGCGACGCTGTCGTGCATCGAGGAACGCCCGGTCACCGGTCGTTTGCGAGGCGTTCTCGCGATCGATGAGGATGCGGACGGACGGCTCTGGGTGGGGGCAGTGACCGGCGCGTTCCGACGTGATCGCGAGCGACTGATGCAACTCGACACGTTGGCCGGCGCGCCGAAGGTGCCTGTTCGCGCGTTTGCCACGTCACGTGATGGCGCCATCTGGATGGGTACCAACGGCGGCGGAATCGTTCGCTATCAGGAAGGCGTGTTCACCACGATCACGACGAAGGATGGGTTGCCCAGCAACCTTATCCGCGCGTTGCATGTCGATCAGGATGGCTGGCTTTGGATCGGTACGGAAGGGCAAGGGATTGCGCGACTCGATCCGCGCGCTTGGGCATCACGTACAGATACCTCGACGCATCGGCGTATCGCAAACATTTCGTCGCGCGAAGGGCTCTTCGATGACGCCACGCAACAGATCCTCGAAGACGATGCAGGTCGACTGTGGATCAGCTCCAATCGTGGCATCTTCTGGGTCACGCGCCAGGAGGCGAATGCCGTAGCGGACGGTCGATTGTCGCGCGTGCATTCGACCGGATACACCGAGCGCGAGGGCATGCGCAATCGTGAATCCAACGGCGGTGTGCAACCCTCCGGCGCGAAGGGGTTGGACGGGCGACTGTGGTTCCCGACCGCAGACGGCGTGGTGGTGATTGATCCACGCACGATTGTGAGCGATACCGTGACGCCGTCGGTTGTGATTGAACAGATCGTCTCTGGTGATAGTGCGCTGTTGGTCGACGCACAGGGTGTCCGATTATCGCCGACGCAACGTGACATTCGCATCGACTTTACGGCGCTCACCTTTCTCGAGCCTCGCAATGTGCGCTTCCGCTATCGCCTCGATGATTACAACGACGATTGGGTCGATAGCGATAAGCGGCGCGATGCGTTCTTTACCAAGCTGCCGCCAGGTCGCTACACCTTTCGTGTGCAGGCGACGACCGGTGCCAGTGACTGGCACGAACCTGGCGCATCGGTCACGATCACGGTGGTACCGCGATTCTACGAAACGACATGGTTCCGCATGGCCGTCGCTGCCGTAATGACCGTGCTGCTGGTTGGCGAACTGCAGCGCCGTACGCGCGACGCACGACGCCGGTCGCGAGAACTCGAGCACGTGGTGGCCGAACGGACCACCGCACTCCGCGAACGTGAGCAGCAGCTCGAAACGCAGAACCGGCAATTGGAAGTACAGACCGGCGCCCTGCAGCAACTTGATCACGCGCGCAGCCGATTCTTCGCAAATGTGTCGCACGAACTTCGCACGCCACTAACGCTCATGATTGCGCCGCTCGAGCGACTACGCGAGCGAAAGCCGACGGACGATCAAAGCCGACTATGGCTGGATCTGGCGCAACGCAACGCACGACGATTGCTCGAACTGGTCAACCAGATCCTCGACGTCGCGAAGCTGGAGGCGGGTGCATTGCATCTTGCGCCACGCCGAATTGAACTGAGCGGCTTGCTGCGCGGCACGTTAGACAGCTTTCGGCTCACAGCTGAGCGTAAGAATCTACGATTGACGCTCGACCTCCCCGACGCGTGTCACGTCACGCTCGATCCAGACGCGACCGAAAAGATCATCACGAACTTGTTGTCGAATGCCATCAAGTTCACTCCGCCGGACGGACGTATCACGCTTCGTCTGCAACGTACGCGCTCGACTGTCACGATGGCGGTGGTGAACACCGGGCCGGCCATCCCGTCCGACCAGTTACCGCTGCTGTTCGAACGCTTTTACCAGGTGGATGAATCGAGTACCACAATTCAACCGGGAACGGGCATCGGTCTGTCGTTGGTCAAGGAGCTCGTGGAGTTGCAGCGTGGTGCAGTGCAAGCGATGAGCACCGACGAGGCAACGACGTTTACCGTGGAGCTGCCCGTTGAGGAAGACCAGATCGTGGACGTACCGGATCTCAAACCTCATGAGACATCATCGCAGCCATCGACCGAAACATCCGTCGTGAACGACGCCGTGGAAGACGACGTCCCCACGCTGCTGGTCGTTGACGACAGTGAGGACATGCGCACGTTCATTCGTGTCCACTTCGAAGATCGCTTTCGCGTACTCGAAGCGGGTAATGGCGCGGAGGGACTGGCCATCGCGCGCACTCGACTCCCCGATGTGATCGTGTCTGACGTGATGATGCCGGTACTCGATGGTCGCGCGATGGTCCGCGCGCTCCGCGACAGCGCAGAGACGGAATATCTCGCGATCGTGTTGCTCACGGCACAGGCAGAGGACGATCAGCGAATTTCAGGCCTCGAAGGCGGAGCCGATGACTACATCGTCAAACCGTTCGAAATGCGCGAGCTCGATGTACGAGTCCGAAATCTGATCGCCGCGCGCAAGCGACTCCGCACCAAGTATGCCGCAAGGCCGTTGTTGCCGATTTCGTTGCCATACTCGTTGTCGACGTCTGTGCGTTCGCCGACCGATGCGCCAGTATCCGGGATCGAAAGCGACCATCGGTCTATGCTCTCCGCAGACGACATGGCGTATCGTGATCGCGTGTTGGCCACGATCGCAGCGCATCTCGGCGATGCGGAGTTCGGCGTGGCGGAGTTGGCCGATGCCGTGTTCCAAGATCGCTCGCATCTCTTCCGTCGCGTACGTCAGGTCGTCGGTCAATCGCCCTCGGACCTCATACGACACCTGCGGGTCGAAGAGGCCGCTCGTCTGTTGCGTGAACGGTCAGGATCAGTGGCAGATGTCGCGTTCTCCGTTGGCTTTCGGAGCGTCTCGCATTTCTTCCGGTGCTTTCATGCGCAGTTTGGTGTCACGCCGGCTGAATATCGCGCATCGGGTACCGATACCCAACGTGCCGACGGAGTCACTCACGCACCGACGGGCAACACCTGATCGTCAACCACCGCGTACAGCGCGTCACCGGCGGCAAATTCGTACGCACCACTCCCGGTAAACGACGAAAACGCCGGAAGAATGCCGACCGACGTACCGAACACAAAGCACGGTAACCGCAACCGCTGCTGGCCACGTCCGCGCAGCACAACATTCGGGTGCAGGTGTCCAGCGAGTGTATAACCCTCCGTGT
>JBBQDB010000086.1:0-16552 GCA_038319245.1 Gemmatimonadales bacterium | reverse complement strand
TCCGGCCCAGCGCGCTGAGCGACAGCCCTGCGCCGCCAACCGCGGTGACATCGTATTTCTTGATCGGGTCCGGGCTGGTCGATGTCGTATTCTCGCTGCACTGCTGCGAAAAGGTGGAGCTGCCGGACGTCGCAGCCGTGCTGCACGAAATACGAAATGCACCACTCGCGCCGATCAGCAGAACGGGATGCAGGTGCGACGCCTTACCGACGTCAACACGCAGCAGCACGGGGATTTGTACGTAGTCCACTTTGAGGCCGATTTTCGCTGCGTTGCCGCTGAGCGTGGACTCATAAGTCACGCCCTGCTGCGAGTAGTGCGCTTCCGGCTGCAACGAAAACGCTCCGGCAATCGGAAAGCTGGCGTAGAGGCCGGCGTTCAGACCGACGCGACGTTTGGTATCGTAGGCGGCGCCCAACACCTCTCGAACGCCGCGGTCGGCGTCTGAAATTGAGGAGAGATTCGTGCCGATCAAAATGCCGAAACTCGTGTGCGTCGCTGTGCTGCCACTGAATTGGGCGCGAACGAGACTGGGGGCGAGCATCGCACTACTGGCAACGACGCAGAGCACGGCGGAAACAACGGCAGGGCGCGGACGCATGCAGACCTCGGCGAAGGAGGAGACGGTCAGAGCTCCAACAATGCTAACGCGTCCGGGCCCAAAGGGCGCAACTCGGGACCCGCCGGACGACGCGGCACACTCGGCCTACGGCGTTTGCATCCTCATCGCACGGCGATCCAGGTCAATCAGATCGCCCGGAACGCCCGTGAGTGGCCATCCATCTCGTCATCCGGCTCGGCGCGCGTGACGGCATCGACGGCGCCAAGTTCTCGCGCAAACGCTACGAAGCCCGACGGTGCGTTGCGCAGCGCATCTATGCTCGCGTGGCTCACCGTTCGTACGTCGCGCCACCCAATAACATCGGTGAGATCAGCCCCATCGAGCGTGGCAGCCGAGAGTCGAGCCCGTGTGAGATTCGCATTTTTGAGATACGCACCGGCGAGATTCGCCGCGACGAGATCGGCGTCCGTGAAGTCCGCACCTTCGAGGTTCGCGCCTGCGAGATTCGCGCGCGTGAGGTTGGCGCGCTGCAGGCTGCCGCGCACGAGTGTGGCGCGAGGCAACTGCACATCTTCGAGCCACGCGTCGTCGAGGGTGATACCGGCCAGCGACACACCGTTCTTGAGTAGGTCCGCCAGCGCTTCCACGCGACCACCGCTGCCGCCCTTACCTTGGGCGCTGTTGATGACCTGCCACGCTTGATAATTGGAATCGATAACGGCGCGTTGTGCGGCCGCGGCATCCGCAACGATGCGCTCGCGTCGTCCCGCCCAGAATTGGTACGCGCTGAAGACGAACGCCCCCAACTCGACCACTTTTGAAAGGTTGACGACGTTCTGCAGCCACTGCCCCCAGCTCACCGCATCGCTCGATACGGTCGGTGTGCCTGCCTGCGTCGCCGCCAGTTTCGCCGCCGCCTGCGCCGCGACAGGACCGGCGACCGCCAGCGCGCCCCCGATGGCTACGCCAAGCGTCCCCAACATCCATCGCGTCCATCTGCGTTCGCCGACCATCTTGCTCCTGACTCGTGAACCGAACTTGCCCCTTTCGTCGCTAAGTCTGCTAAACTGTCGCTCCTATGTCGAATCGCAAAGTCTCTGCACGCAACGGTTCCGCGACGGCGCTGCGCCCCGCGGCCTACGCCGGCGCCGTGGCTGCCGTGGTCTCGGTGCTCGCCGCGATCGTCATCCGCACGTCGCCTACCCTCGAAAGCGTGACAGCCGTGGCGCACTTGGCGCTCACCGCGCTGTTCTACGCGACCGCGGGCGCCTTGGCCGCTCGACTGGGTGCCGATGGCTGGCGCGCCGGTGTCTTTGCCGGTCTCGTGGACGCGCTGGTTGGCCACACGATCGCGTACTTCATCGCGGCACCGCCTGACCCCGCCCGCATCACGCTCCCGACTGGGATCAGCCAAACCGCCGAAAACCTCGCGCGCGCGCAAACGTGGGGCGCGATCGTGGGCGCCGTGTCGACTGTGATCATCGCGGCAGGCGCAGGTGCCGTGGGTGCGTGGTACATGCGCCGCTCACGCACGCGAGCATCATGACAACGATTCATTGTCCCACAGGCCATCGCGAGGCGCAACGGTAATGCCGGCAAAGAAGGGAACTGCAGCGAAGAAGGCCGCCAAGCAGGCACCGGCCATGAAAGCACCGGCCAAGAAAACGCCGACCACAAAGGGCACGCCGATCCCAGCGCCGACAAAGAAGGCACCGCAGTCGATGCCGTATGAGCAGGGCAAGTGGGCGCATGTCTACGCGCGCCCCGCTGGCGAGCGTCGCTACTGGCTCATCAAGTCAGAGCCCGACGTATTCTCGTTTGACGACCTGTTGGCCGCACCGCAGCAGACGACCTGCTGGGACAGCATTCGCAATACGGGTGCACGCAACTTTCTGCGTGACGCGATCAAGATCGGCGATCTCGCCTTCTACTATCACTCAAACGCCGAACCGTCCGCGATTGTCGGCATCGCTGAAGTGGTGCGCGAAGGCTATCCGGATGTCACGGCGTTCGATCCAACGCACGCGTACTACGATGCCGACTCAGATCCTGCAGCGCCGATGTGGTTCATGGTGGACGTGAAGGCTGTTGCGAAACTCGTGCGTCCCGTGGCGCTACCGGAGATCAAGGCTACGAGTGCGCTCGCCGAGATGGCGTTGATCAAGGTCAGTCGCCTGTCGGTCGTACCGGTGACGACAGGCGAATGGGACCTGATCATGGCGATGAGCGAGACGGCGCCCGCGTAAGCCGGCCGATAGGCGTCGCCCGTTACGGCAACGCGAACGCCACGTACGTGCCGCCACTCGCCGCGCCGTTCTTTCCACCGCCGCACGCAATCACGATATACTGCTTGCCGTTCACGATGTACGTGGACGGCGTCGCGTTCCCGGCGGCTGGCAATGTGGTCTGCCAGAGCAGTTTCCCCGTCGCCTTATCAAACGCGCGGAACTTGTTGTCGTACGTCGTCGCACCAATCAGCAGCAACCCGTTTTCGGTGACGATCGCGCCGCCGTAATTATCGGTGCCGGTGTTTTTCACGCCTTCGGCCGCAAGCTTCGGATACTCACCAAAGGGAATCGTCCAGCGAATCTTCCCGGCGTTGAGGTCGATCGCGCTCAGCGTGCCCCACGGTGGCTTGATTCCCGGATACCCTTCATTGTCGGTGAAGATGTCGAAGTACGCGGTGCGATACGGCAACGTGAACGGACTCGTACCCACCTTCGCAATCGACGCGTCCTTTCCGGTCGCGAGATAGTTCACGATATCGGTAATCGCCGGACCTTCCATGGCCGCCGCAAATGCCGGCATGCGCCCTGCACCTTCGCGAATGATCTTGATCAGCTGCTCGCGTGAACGACGCTCGATCACATTCACCAGCGAGGGACCGATCGCTGTGCCCTGACGCTGATCGCCGTGACACCCGGCGCAGGTGGCCGCATACAACGACTCGTCGCTCCGCGGCACGAGCTTGAGCAACCATGCCATCTCGTTCGAATTCACATAGAGTAATCCCGTTTTTGGATCGAACGCCGGGCCGCCCCATTCACCGCCACCATCGACACCCGGAAAGATGATCGTGCCCTTGAGATTGGGCGGTTGAAACGGGTCGTCGGTTTTGTATTCGTTGAACGTCTTGAGCGCGGCCGCATGCGCTTCGGGCGTGCGATTCGTCAGTTCACTTTCGGTGAGACGTTGGCGCGCGAACGGTGGCGGCAACACGGGAAACGGCTGCGTCTTTGACGTGACCTCTCCGTCGAGTGTCGACACCGGCACCGCGCGCTCTTCGATAGGGAACAGTGGTGTCCCGCTGTCGCGATCGAACAGGTACACGTGCCCCGTCTTCGTGATTTGTGCGACCGCATCCACGGGCTTACCATTGCGCGTCACCGTGACCAACGCAGGCGCCGCCGGAAAGTCGCGATCCCACAAGTCGTGATGTAATCCCTGAAAGTGCCAGAGGCGTTTGCCCGTACGTGCGTCAAGCGCCAGCACGGTATTCGCGAACAGATTATCGCCCGTCCGATTGGCGCCATAAAAATCATAGGACGCTGAACCCGTCGCGGCGAATACCATCGCACGCTTTGGGTCGATGGTGACACCAGCCCACGCGTTTGTTCCACCGGAAATCTTCCACGCATCCGCGGGCCACGTCTCGTAACCAAACTCGCCCGGATGTGGAATGGTGTGAAACGTCCACCGCAACGCGCCACTCTTGAGGTCATACGCGCGAATATCTCCAGGCGCACTCGGCAACGCTTCGGGCACCGTGCTGCCGATGATCAGCATGTCTTCGAACACGACCCCAGGTGTGCTCGCACTCACCGACAATCCTTCCATGGGGCGACCGAGTCCCGCGCGTAAGTCCACCCAGCCACTGTCACCAAACGTCGGAATTGGACGTCCCGTTTTGCGATCGAGCGCGTACAGTCGATTGCGATAGTTGAAGATCACGCGATCGCCCGTCACCACGACACCACGATGACGAAAGCGCGACAACGTTGGTGCGCCGTTTTGTGGATCGAAACGCCAGAGCTGCTTCCCGCTCGCCGCATCGAGCGCGAACACCTGCAGCTTGGGCGTCGTCGCGTACAACACACCATCGATCACCACCGGGTTCGCCTGCATCTCGCTCCCCGGAAATTCGTCGTGCGTCTCGTACGTCCACGCCACCTTCAAGCGCTTCACGTTGGCCGGTGTGATCTGGCCCAGCGTCGAGTAGTGCGTGTGATCGTCCCCGCCGTGATACATCGGCCAGTCCGCGTTCTTGGTCGCGCCCTTGGTCGCCGTCTTGGCAGCAGCAGGCGCCGTCTGTGCGCGCAGCGACGTGCCGATCAGTGACGCACCCAGCAGCGGCATACCCAGAAGCTGGGTGGCGAGCAACGCACGCCCAGCACGGGTGGCGAGGCTGTCTGCACGGCGGCGGATAGACAACTTGAGCATAGACGGGGAGTTAAGCGTGATCACAGGCATCGACACAGTCTGCGGCAGAGACAGGGCGAACAGCAAACAGCACAACACTAATGGTCGGTCAACAGTACAGCCCGGTCGCGAGTGCCACAGCCCATTGTTCGCCACCAGTGCTGCTCACGCGTCACTTGGTCCCTATCGTTGACACGATGCCCCCTCGCGCGATGCAGCGGCCCAATGTTTGCTTTCGCTGGTCACGAGTCAGGCGCCGATGCCTGCCTCCTCGAACACAGAGCCTTGGGAGCACGAATCATGACGTACGTAAATGTGGATGCGGAGCCGGAGACTGAGTTGTACTACATGGACGTCGGCGAAGGACAGCCGGTGGTCCTGATTCATGGCTGGCCGCTGAGTCATCGCATGTGGGAGAGCCAGATCAATGCGCTGGTGGACGCGGGCTTTCGCTGCATCGCGTATGATCGACGTGGCTTCGGCGATTCGGGGAAACCGTCGGGTGGCTACGACTACGACACGTTTGCCTCCGACCTCAACGACCTGATTCTCGCACTCGACCTGAACGACGTCGTGCTCGTTGGGTTCTCGATGGGCGGCGGTGAAGTCGCGCGCTACATCGGTACCTATGGCACCGAACGCGTCGTGAAGGCGGCGTTGCTCGGCGCCGTACCGCCGTTCCTGCTCAAGAGCGAAGACAATCCACACGGCGCGCCACAGGAGCTCTTCGACGGGATGATTGCCGGCGTGAAGCACGATCGCATCGCATTTCTCGACGCGTTCCTGACGAACTTCTTCAACACCGACACCAAGTTTGACGGTGTTGCCGCCGATCTGGTGCCCTACAGCAAGTCGCTGGCGTGGCCCGCAATGCCACTCGCTACGCAACAGTGTATCACGGCGTTCGGGACCACTGACTTCCGCGACGATCTGTCCAAGTTCAACATCCCGACGCTCGTCGTGCATGGCGATGCCGATCGGATCGTGCCGATCGATATCTCCGGCCGGATGTCCGCCGCCGCCATCGAAGGCAGTCGCTTTGAAGTGCTCGCGGGCGCACCGCACGGCTTCGCCGCGACGCATCCCGCGCAGCTCAACGCCATTCTGCTCGATTTCCTCAAGAGCTGACGAACGGCGTACGCGGCTGTGTAAGCCAGCGCGCGCCGCGCATGGGTGGACGGACGAGCCCGGAGATGCCACGTTATCCGGACGTATCCCCACTCCCCTTCGAGGTTCACGTGCGTCGTTTACTCATCGTTCGTCTCATTCCTGCGCTTGTCGCGCTCTCCATCGTTGCTCACACGTCTTCGGCGCAAACCGTGGACGCACTCGCCGAAGCGCGTGCGCAGTGGAAGTCACAGATCGTCAACATTACGAAGGCAGCCGAAGAACTCACCGACGCCGAGTATGCGTACAAGCCGGTGAAGACCGTGCGATCATTCGGTGACCTCGTCGGTCATGTCGCTGGTACGCAGGACATGATTTGTGCGGCAGTACTTGGTGAGAAGCAGCCCGCCGAAGATGCGATCGAGAAGTCGGCGAAGACCAAGGCCGCGCTGGTTGCCGCACTCAAAGCGTCGACCGCACATTGCGATAAGGCCTACGCGATTCCCGCGTCACAGCTGGGCGCGATGATCGACATGTTTGGCGACAAGAGCACCAAGTTCGGTGCATTGACGCTCAATGCAGTGCATGACGGTGAGCACTACGGCAACATCGTCACCTACATGCGCATGCAGGGGAAGGTGCCGCCCAGCAGCAAGAAGTAAGGCGTTTCGCGCGCTGTGACTTACTCGAGCAGCGCGCGTTCCGCTTCTGCCAACGTCCGCAGAAACGTGCCCGCCTGCTCGGCGGTCATCGCATCCGGGTCGAACGAACTCGACCCGGACTTCTCGAGCATCGCCGTCCGTGAGCTCGCTTTGACGCTAGCGGCGTCTGTCCAGTCGATGATCTTCATCGACCATTCGGCGAAATCGCGCCTGCCGATCTCCTCGACGCTGATGAGGCGGCAACGCGAATGCCGCAGGTCCGTCGCGATGTAATGGTACAACGCGTTTACGGCGACGCGCTCACCCTCGAGCGCCTGCAGAAACTTGCCGCCGCCGTGGCAGAGCATGCCCGTGATCGAGTGCTCGCTGTTCTTTGCGGCGGCCTTCTCCATCATCGTCAAAAAGTCGCGATAGCGCAGACCTTCGCGCGCGTCACTGGAATAGATCAAGCGGATCGTGTGCATCGCATGTGCTGAGAGATTGCCTCGGACCACCGAACAGGTATAACGAGCATCGGCGTTTGCCTCAACACGTTTACCCGCTTCTGCAATGAAGGTGGAGCGCAGAAGCGTGGCAACCCTCGTGGCGAATCCTCCGATTGCGCTAAATTGACCGACATGGAGATCTTCAAGGAATTCACCTTCGAGGCTGCCCACCGCCTCCCGAATGTGCCGCCGGGGCATAAGTGTGCCCGCTTGCACGGTCATTCGTTTCGCATCGCCGTCTACGTCGCCGGTCCATTGGGCGCCGATAGCGGCTGGGTGCTCGACTTCGCAGATCTGAAGGCCGCGTTCGCGCCGATTGATGCGCAACTCGATCATCACTATCTCAACGATGTCCCGGGTCTCGAGAATCCGACCAGCGAACATCTCGCGCGCTGGATCTGGGATCGGCTGATCGATGCGCTGCCTGGTTTGTCGCGCATCGTCGTGCGCGAGACGTGTACGTCGGGCTGCGAATATCGCGGACCGTACCATACATAGGTCGCGTGCGTAGTGCCCGTGGCTAGTCTGGCGCACGTGCGGAGTTCGTTCGTCCGGCGCGTGCGCGCCCTCCGTGCCCTAACACTGCTTTGCAGCGTGACCAGCGCGCAGGCACAGCACGCCGGTCCGCACGCGGCGCAGCGCACTGTACCGCGTGCGCCTGCTGGCTGGCGACTCGTCTGGCATGATGAATTCGCGACCACCGTCATCGACACGACGCACTGGGCGTTCGACCTCGGTAACAGCATCATCTCCGACTCCGGCAGGACGGTGGTACCCGGCTGGGGCAACAACGAACTGCAATGTTACACACGTGACAGTACGAACGTCTTCGCGCGCGACGGCCTGCTGCATCTGCGTGCAACGCGCGCTCGCACCGACGCCTGTCCGTACCAGTCCGCGCGTCTGAAAACGCGCGCGTCTGACGGCCATGCGCTATTTGCCACGCGATACGGTCGCATCGAATTCCGCGCCAAGTTGCCCGTCGGCCAAGGATTGTGGCCGGCGCTGTGGATGCTCCCACTCGCGGATCGATACGGCACGTGGGCTGCTTCAGGTGAGATCGACATCATGGAGGCGCGCGGGCAGACAATCAGCACGGTGCTCGGTACGTTGCACTACGGAGCGCGATGGCCTGCGAACACATACACCGGCAGCGATTACATCCTGCCGCGCAGTGGCAGCATCGGCGATTTTCACGTGTACGCCGTGGACTGGGCGCCGGGTCGTATCAGTTGGTCTGTTGATGGAGTGACATATCAAACACAGACGTTCTGGTGGAGCAGTAGTGCGCAGCTGAATGGCCAAGGTGTGAAGCCAACGCGCGAGTCCGATCTCAATGTATGGCCAGCACCATTCGATCAGCCCTTTTATCTCGTGATGAATCTCGCGGTCGGCGGCAACTTTCTTGGCAGCCCCGACGGCACGACGGTCTTTCCCGCCGAACTCGTGGTCGACTACGTGCGCGTCTACGAAACGATCGGCAGCTACGGGGCGTTGCCCGCGCGCGGTGCAGGCACGATCCCGTTCGACAAGCATTAGCGGGTACCCGCGTCACACGCTCGGGAGCGCACGGCGGGAGTGCAACCGCCACCGCGAGTTGCAAGACTGTATGCCGAGCTGGTTGCGACAGTCTTCGGTGGGACCTACTATGAACGTTCATGAAATATTCATTTACGATTCATCGTTGCTCGACTGCGGCTTCCGCAAGGATCTGGAGTATGACTCAGTGTCGGATGTTGCTCGCCACTCGGCTGCTTGGCGTAGCAGGGCTGATCGTCACGGCCGCGCGGGTTGAGGCCCAGGCGTCCTCGCAAAAGCCGCCCACGCCGATTTCTCAAGTCGAAGTGGTTGCCACGCGAATCCCAGAGGCGCCGCACGATGTGGCGGCGTCGATCGAAGTCATCAGCGGAACGGATCTGCGTACACGCGGCGTGCGTTCGCTGCGCGATGCACTCTCGCTGGCGACAGGAATCAGCATCGCGCCCGGCGGTGATGCGGGGCCAGCGAGTGCGATTCCCGAAATGTGGGGACTACGCGAGTTCGACGCGTTCCTGCTAGTCGTGGACGACATTCCGTGGGGTGGGGCGCTCAATCCCGCGGTGGCTTCGCTGAGTCTGCGGGACGTCGAACGTATCGAGATTCTGCGTGGCTCCGCGCCGGTGACATACGGCGCGACTTCGTTCGTCGGCGTCATTCACGTCGTGCACAAAGCGGCGGCGGCCAACGCGACGTATCTCGAAGCGCACGGTGGTTCGTTCGGGACTGGCGGTGGGGCGATCGACTTCGTGATCCCGACAACAGGGCTGTGGAAAGCGCGCGGTACGATCGATGGTGACAAGGTCGGCTTTCAGGATGCGCGGACGGCATTCGCGCGCGGGCATGGTCTCTTTCGCCTCTCCAAGATCGAAGCCAACGCCAAGACGTGGCTCTCGGCGGACCTCAACATCCTGCGGCAAGACCCGGCCACGCCACACGTTCGCGAGGGCCAATCGCTCTCTACCGCAACGCCACTCGATGCGAACTACAACCCGGGAGGTGCCTACCTCAACGAAGATCGCATCCAGATCGGCGCGGGCTTCGAGCGTACGGTTCTGCACGGCGCGACGTGGGGCACCACGGCATCGTACGCGCACTCGGCGCAGCGTGTCTTTCGCGGTTTTCTCACCGACGTCTCCAATACAGCCAACAACGCATCCGGATTCAAAGAGAATATCGACATCAACGACTTCTACGCCGACTCGCATCTCATCTTCCCTACGAAGTCAAACGTGAAGTTCATGGTCGGCGCTGATCTGCTCGCGGCGGGCGGTGAAGCGAAAGGCGCGACGTTTAACTACACCGTGCCTCTCAGCGGTGCGACGAAAACCAACGTCGCTGAGCCCACGGTGCTCGATAAAGATGCGGGCAACGATCGCAAGTTCTTTGGCGGATACGCGTCCGCCGAGTGGCGTCCGATCACACGATTGACGCTGTCGGGTGGGCTACGGTTAAACGCGACGATCGAGAGTCGTGGTGAGGGCGCGGAAGTCTCGCACACGCGACCAAGCGGCAGCGTCGGTGTACTGTACAGTCTGTGGGATGCGGGTGTTGATCATGTGCGTGTCTTCGCCAACTACCGCAACACGTTCAAGCCCGCGGCATTCGACTTCAGCCTTGCCGAAAACGAAGGCGTGCTCAATCCGGAGACGTCCAGCAGCTACGAAGGTGGACTCAAGCTGCGCGCACTCGATGGACTGATCGACATCGAAGCGAGCGCGTTTCGCATGGACTTCACGAACCTCGTGACATCCACCGTCATCAACAACTTGCCGGCGCTCGTTAACGCGGGACAGACGCGCTTTCAGGGTGTCGAGCTCGCGACCGACTTGCGGCTCCCGCACGCGCTCTCGGCACGCGCGAGCTACAGCTATCACGACGGCACGTTTGTGGACTACGTCACCGCGTTCGATGGCGTCCCAACGCAGCTCGGTGGCAAGCGTTTCGAAATGTCTGCCAAGTCGCTCGCATCCGCCGGCATCGCGCTGTCGCCCGACCAAGGGTTCATTGCGCATGCAAGTCTCAACTACAGCGGCGATCGCTATCTCAACAAGCGCAACACCGCGCTCGCCCCGGCATACACCACCTTCGACGCAGGCGCTGGCTTTCGCTTCGGCAACGCCGAACTCCGCATCGACGGTCGCAACCTCGGCAACCGGCGTGATCCCATTTCGGAAAGCGAATTCGGCGACGCACAGTACTATCGCATGACCGCGCGCACGATCCAGGCTGGCGTGGTATTCAAGTATTGAGGCAGGGGCGCGCCGGGCCGCGAGAGAAGCGGCCTGGCGCCGTTGGTTGGCCGTCAATATTGCAAATGAAATATTGTTGACATATACTTTCATTCCATGCAGATGCTCCCTGAAGTACGCGGCGCGCCCGATCCAGCGGCCGTCGTCGCCAAGGCGGTGCTTTCCGCCGCCGAACGCTGGGGCCTGACCAACCGGCAGCTGGCCGCGATCATCGGGCTCAGTGAGGCGTCCGTGTCACGGTTGCAGCGGGGGCGCGGCGTCGATCCGGCGAGCAAAGAAGGCGAGCTGGCCTTAATGCTGCTGCGGCTCTACCGGTCGCTCGACGCGCTGGTGGGTGGCGACGATGCGAAGGCGCGCGAGTGGCTGCAGGCGATGAATCATCACGTAGGCGGCGTGCCGGCCGAACGCATCCGAACCGTTGAGGGGTTGGTCGATGTCGTCCAATATCTGGATGCAATGCGCGGGCGCCTCTGAGCTGAAACCGCTGCGGTTGATGCCGTGGCGCGTTGTAGAGTCGCAACACGAAGTCTCCACGCGTAAGCTCGTGCAGTCGGCGGCTGAGCAGGAATTGCTCGAAGAGCTCATCGACGGCGTAAAGCCACCGATCACGAGCGGTCAGAAGTTGCACTATCTCCTCTTCACGCCGTTCCGCTATCCACCGCTACGCTACGGCTCCCGCTTCGGCACTCGACAGGAACGCGGTATTTGGTACGGCGCCGAGCACCAGCGCACCTGCTTCGCGGAAGTCGCCTACTATCGCTTGCTTTTTCTCGCCGGCACCGACGCCACGCTCGGCCTACTCACCACGGCGCTTACGGCATTCACCGTACGAATGCGCAGCGACCGTGGCATCGATCTCGCGGCTCCGCCGTTCGAGACACATCGAGACGCCATCGCGTCTCCTGTTTCGTACGACGCATCGCAATCGCTCGGACGCGACATGCGCGACGCGGGAGTGGAGCTCTTCCGGTTCCCCTCCGCACGCGACGCGGAGGGCGGAACGAACGTCGGCGCGTTCACACCGGCGGTCTTTCATCATGCCGCGCCGCAACAGTTCCAGCACTGGCATTGCTCGGCCACGCACGACACCGTTGAATTCGCACGCGGTGATCTACGGCGTACGCGCGAAACGCATCTATTCGAACGAGACCGATTTACGATTAACGGCACGTTGCCGTCACCGGCGGTGTAGGCGGCGGTCGCACTCGAAGCTCGCGTATATCGCGTGTGCACCGGGCGACGTGTGAATCACGCGTCGGAAAGTCGTCTATGACGGCCACGCGAGCATCGCCGTCTCGCACACACGCAACAGCTTCGCTCGTGCCGCTCCGTCTCGTGCCAACGTCGACATCCCCTGAATCACGGCCATCACGTGCGCGCTAAGCGTCTCGCTGTGCACGCCTCGGGGCAATACGCCAGACTCGACATCCTGCGCAATGCGCGAGGTGAGTTCGTGCTCAATGCTGCGACGAATCGTCGTCAGTTCGCGTTGCACGTCTGCTGCGTCGGGCGAACAGCTGATTGCCGCACTGGCCAGCAGACAACCGGGCGGTGAGTCGACTCCGGTAAAGCCGATTGCAGACGCGGTGAGGAGCGCAACGGCTGCATCGCGCGCGGTCTTGGCGTTGGCAATGATCGAGGACGACGTCATCGGACTGCCGACGTAGCGCCCGACCGCTTCCAGAAAGAGTCGCTTCTTGTCACCGAACGCGGCGTAGATGCTCGGTGGCGTGACGCCGAGTGCGGTGGTCAGATCGGTCAATGAGGTGGACTCGTAACCGTGCCGCCAAAAAAGCAGCATCGCCTGATGAAGCGCGGCATCTCGATCAAAGGAGAGTGGGCGCCCCTGTCGCCGGCGAGGCACACGAATGTCTTTATTCATATCACTTACTATGAAAGTATTGACTCTTACTAGCAAGCGGTAAGATTATTTTGTGTATCAATCACTACGGAATACTACCTTAACTGGGACTTCTGTGCCGCTTACCGACTACCGCACGCTCGGCCGCTCCGGACTTGTCGTCAGCCCCCTCGCCCTTGGCACCATGACGTTCGGCACGGCGCGTTGGGGTTCGGGCGAGGACGGCTCGCGCGCCGTGTTCAACGCCTACGTGGATGCCGGCGGAAATTTGGTCGACACGGCCGATGTGTATGCGGGCGGTCGCAGTGAGGAGATGCTGGGCAAGTTCATCGGAGAGCGCGGACTGCGCGACCAGATTGTCATCGCTACGAAGGCAGGATTCGCGGCGGGGCGCGGCGTGCATGTGGGCGGCAACGGCGCGAAGCATGTGCACGCGGCACTCGACGGCTCGCTGCGTCGACTGCACACGAGTTACGTCGATCTGTTCATTGTGCACGTGTGGGATGCCGTGACGCCCGCGGACGAACTACTCGAGACGATGGCCGCCCTCGTACGCGCCGGCAAGATTCGCTATTGGGGGATGTCCAACGCGCCGGCTTGGTACGTCGCACAGCTCGCGACACTTGCGACGGTACGCGGTCTACCGTGCCCGATCGTCCTGCAGTACTTCTACTCGCTCGTCAATCGCGACATCGAAGACGAACACATGCCGCTTGCCGCCGATGTTGGCATGGGCATCATGCCGTGGAGCCCGCTCGCGTACGGATTGCTGACTGGCAAGTATGATCGCGCGGTGGTCGAAGCCGCGGCGCCGCGCGCGGGCGGGCTGCCGCGCGAGGCGGCGATGGCTGGAGAGGCGCGCCCCGCGAACGATCAGCGGCTCGACGGCGCGAATCCATTCGGCGATACCTTGTTCACCGATCGCAATTGGCGCATCGTTGAGGTGTTGCGCGGGGTAGCCACCGAGATGGGCGAGAGCCTGGCGCGCGTCGCGCTGCAGTGGGTTGTTAGTCGCCCCGGCGTAGCGACGACGCTGATGGGAGTAAGTCGGGCTGAGCAAGTCGTGGACAACGTTGCTGCACTCGAACTCCGCTTATCCGCCCAGCATGAGGCACAACTCGACGCGGTGAGCGTCGGTGAGCGGCGCATGCTCTACACGCTCTTCGTTCAACCCATGCGCCAGCACGCCGTGTTCGGCGGCGCCACCGTTCGCGGATGGCACGAATGACACAACCGCGAAGCTACAATGTGCCCTCAGAACGTATCGTCTCCATGCTCCAATAGTCACTGAGGGCAGTTCGTATCCGCGCGATCAGCGGCCCACAGTTATAAATCGCGAAATTGGCCTCATGCGACGCCCGCAGTTTATCCCACCGGAAGCGTCACCACGAATTCGGTACGCCCCGGTCGCGACTCCGCCAGCTCAACACGACCGGCATGCATTTCGGCAATCCGCTGCGCGATAGCGAGACCGAGTCCCGCGCCACTCGTGGCTGAGGTTTCGGCTCGCGACCGCGCCGAGTCGACACGAAAAAACCGCTCGAACACACGCGACTGCATCTCGGTAGGGATGCCCACGCCTTCGTCGCTTACGCTGATTGCACAACTGCCAGCGACGGTTGTCATCGTGACCACCACGTGTCCACCTGACGGCGAATACTTGATCGCGTTGTCGAGCAGATTGAGTAGCAGTCGGCCGAGTAAGTCGGCATCGCCACGACTCGGCGCTGCAACGATCTCGCGCACATCGATTTCTACCCCGCGCTGATGCGCGACCGATCGGACTGCGCGTGTTGCGTCGTCCACGAGTTCTTCGAGGTACAGCGCTTCGTCGCGCATGACCAAGTGCCCCGAATCGGCGCGCGAGAGCAGGAATAAATCGTCAACGATGCGTGTGAGCCGACGCGACGCATCCTGCATCACGGTGATCGAGGCGCGATACTCCGGCTCGTCGCGATGTTCGCGAGCCAGTGTGATGTCAGCCTCGGTGCGCACCACGGCGGTCGGAGTCCGCAGTTCGTGCGACGCATCGGTAATGAAGCGGCGCTGCTGCTCGAACGATGACTCCAGTCGATCAAGCACGCCATTCACCATCGTCGCGAGCCCGACGAGTTCCTCACCGCCACCAACGGGTAACCGTTCATGCATGTTGCGCGCACCAATCGCTGCGGCTCGCGCTGACATGGCGGCAACTGGCGCGAGACTACGCCTTGCCAACGCGTAGCCGCCGAGCGACGCCACGATAAGCAGCAACGGAATCGCGATCAGAAATATTTCGCGCACCCGAGAGAGCACTTCGTCGATATCGCGCATCGAGTACACGCCCGTGAGCGTGAAGTGCTGGCGATCGGTCTCGAGCGGTTGTGACAACACGCGAAAATTTCCGCGGGCGCTGGGCAAGGTGAGGGCGACGGCGCTGCTGCTATTGCGTGAACGGACCGCCGCGAGCAACTGGTTCTGCACATCCTGCGACGGCCGACGTGTTGAACTCGCGTCCTGGTCTACCTCGGCCAACGCATTCATGGCGACCAGTCGCCCAGCGCTATCGAGAATCGCGATATGTAGTTCGCGAAATCGGACTTCCTCGACGGTGGTATGCATCGCATCAACCACCGTCAACGCGGCACGACGTTCGGCGACGAGTTCACGCGAAAAGGTGGTCAGCGCATCGCCAATGAACACATCGGTGCGGCGCTCCAGCGTGCGCGACACGACCACAAAACACACGACGGCGAAGAGCACGAGCGGCACGCCGAGCAGGATCGTGTACCAGAGCGTGAGCCGCGACCGCAGCGATGACGGCCACTGTCGCATACGGCTACTCGACGCGTGGAGCAGCGCGCTTGCGTGGCGGTCGGGGGGGGGCCGCGCGCGTGGGTGCCGCAGGAGCATTTGTTGAGGGTACCTGCAGCATGAATCCCGTGCCACGCAACGTGGTGAACATCGTCACCGACTCGCCCTCGTCGATCTTACGACGTAGACGGCTCGCATATACGTCGATAATGTTGGAGTACGTCGTGCGGCTGTCATCCCAGACGTGCTCCATCAGATCGGCGCGACTCACGACACGACCGGCATGCCGTGCCAGATGTACGAGCAACGCGAACTCTTTGGCCGTCAGCGAGATGTCGCGCTCTCCGCGCCGCACGATATGGCGTGCCGTGTCGATCTCCAAGTCGCCGATCACGAGCTGCGTGGTCAGTGCATCCGCACTTCGACGCGTGAGCGCGCGCAAGCGTGCGAGTAGCTCGCCGAAATCGAACGGCTTGGTGAGGTAGTCGTCAGCTCCGGCGTCGAGGCCGGCAATACGATGTTCGACAGCGTCGAGCGCGGTCAGCATCAGGATCGGTACGCGATCGCCGCGCATACGAATGGCTCGGCACACCTCGATACCACTCAGACCAGGCAGCAGCACATCAAGAATGACCGCATCGAACGGGCCTGCTTCGGCGAGGGCGAGCGCGGTGGTGCCGGTCGCGGCGGGTTCCACGTCGTACGCCGCCTCTTTGAGTCCGCGAACAATCGACGTGCGGAGCGGGCGGTCATCTTCAGCAAGCAAAAGGCGCATGCAGCGAAAGCTACGCATGCGCCTCCGTCCATACCAATCTCCCCCGCATCGGTGGGTCACACCGACGGGCGCCTCACTAGGCCGCCGACTCCACGGTGCT
>JBBQDB010000085.1:0-16824 GCA_038319245.1 Gemmatimonadales bacterium | reverse complement strand
GTCTTCCTCATTGCCGAACAGCGCGAACCGGTCGTGACCATCGGGGGCATGGAGATCATGCCCAAGTTCGATTTCGCCACGGCGCCCCCGATCAACGTGCTCGTCGTCCCCGGCGGCTGGGGCTCCCGCGCCCTGCTCGATCAGCCCACCGTCATCCACTGGATCAAACGCACCGCGTCGACCGCCATCGTCACTTGCTCGGTGTGCACCGGTGCTCTGCTGCTCGCCAAGGCCGGACTCCTGCAAGGACGGCGCGCCACGACGCACTGGGGCGCCTACGACGCCCTCGAAGACATCGATCCGACCATCAGGGTGAAACGCGGCGCTCGGCTGGTCCACGACACCATCATCACCTCCGCCGGTATCTCCGCCGGCCTCGATATGGCGCTCTCCGTCGTCGACATCCTCCACGGCATGCCGATCGCCGAAGACACCGCGAAATACATGGAGTACCGACGCGAGGTGACGGGATTGTAGTTCGAACGACATAATTGCTATAACAACTAATTCTCTCGAACCGCGGGACATTTCGACCAGCTCCGTGACGGTCGATTTACCACCTTTTCGACGTCTCATTCACGTTTTATGAAATTTCTTGCCTTCTGCCAGTTGCGTCCCGCCGCGTACCTCGTCCAGATTATGACTTGTGACCCGCGCGAACACGTCATGCTGTTATGACAACTACGCCTTTACCTTTTCGTCAGGAGCCACACCATGCGCACCACCACACTGTTCTCAACCGTCGCCACCGTTGCCTCCCTCGCCGCTGCAGCCCCGATGGCCGCGCAGCAGATGACCCCGGTGAACGCCGTTTCGTCGCGGATCGTCGCGACCTATGATTTCAAAAATTCCCAGCGCGATAGCGCCCTCCCGAGCCTCGTCACCGTCACCGATTCCGCCGGCACCATCGTCGCCAAAGCTGCCTTCGCCGGTGAACGCCGCGACATCCCGCTCACGGTCATGATCCTCGACTCCGATCTCGTCCTCCAGGGCCAGACCAACAGCGGCGTGCTGACGCTCGTCCTCGGCCGCCAAAACGAAGGCGATTCGACGCGGGTCTCAAGCGGCCGTTGGATCCTCGGCAACGTCGAAGGCACGCTGCGCGGCCGCGTCAAGCGGTAAGCGAGTCAGTCCCGCGCCGACCAGCCCTGTCCGCCGGGGTTGGTCGCGTTGGGATCGCGGATGAAAAGTCGGGTCATGGGCGGGGCGCGGTGCTACTTTCCTCGTCCCTCCCCATGCCCCGCCCTTTTTTCTCCGAGTTGGCCGGCCCATCCGATGTCCCGCGCTTCCGTCCGCGTTCCCGCCAGTAAACATCATCAGGTTTTTGCGACCCTCCTGCGGGAAATCCAGGACGGGCGATGGAAAGAAGGCGAACGCCTCCCAAGTGAAGCGCAGCTGGTCGAGCGCTTTGGGCATTCCCGTATTACGGTCGGTCGCGCCCTTCGCGATTTACAGGCAGCCGGTCTCATCAGCCGCCGCGCCGGCGCTGGCAGTTTCGTCAGCCGTCCACGCGAAGCGGTGCGCTACTCGTTCGGCTTGCTGATCGCCGATCTGGGGGAGACGGATATTTTCGAACCGATCTGCCGCGGCATGATGGCCTCGCCACTCGCACGCGATCACGCGCTCGTCTGGGGCAGCGCTGGCATTGAAGGGACGCCGGGCGATATCGACGCCCGCGCCGAGCGTGCCTGGCGGCTCTGTCGGCAGTTCGTGGAGCGGCGCGTCGATGGCATTTTCTTCGCACCCGTCGAAATGACGCCGGTGGCCGACGATGTGAATCATCGCATCGTCCGCGCTCTCGACGAGGCTGGCATTCCGGTCGTATTGCTGGACCGTACCGTGACACCGTATCCCGACCCAGGCAGCCACGATCTCGTCGGCATCGACAATCGACGTGCCGGTTACGTCATGACGGAGCATCTCCTGCAGCTCGGCGCGCGACGCGTGGTGTTTGTACGGCTGCCGAACAGCGCCCCGACGGTCGATGCCCGAGAAGCGGGTTATCGCGAAGTCATGTATTCGAGCCACTTGGCCCACGACACGTCGCTCGACGCGATGGACAGCGTGCGCCTTGATCCGGACAACCGTGCGCAGGTCGAGACACTGCTTCGCGAGCGCGCTCCCGACGCGATTGTCTGCGCCAATGACCGAACCGCTGGTCGGCTGATGCAGACATTGCTACGTATTGGCGTCAAAGTGCCGGACGACATCCGACTCGTCGGGATCGACGACGTGGACTATGCAACGCTCCTGCCCGTGCCGCTCACCACGCTGCGACAGCCTACGCATCAGCTGGGCGCCGTCGCCCTCTCGGTGATGCTGGCACGCGTCGCCCAACGTGATCTGCCGGCGCGCGATACCCGGCTGCGCTGCGATCTCGTCGTGCGCGACTCGTGCGGAGCGCGTCGGTAGGCTGCATCTTTGGGTTCACATGACGAACCTCGCGCACCGTCACGACGCACCGCTTGAACCACGCACGATCGACGATGTCATCGCCGCACTCGATGTGATCATTGCGCGCGCACGCGCCGAACGGAGTCGACTAGGCTTCTTTGCCGTGATGTACCGCAACGTCACCGTGCGTGTGAAGCGCGCGATTGCCAGCGGTCGGTTCGAAGACGGACCACGCATGGAGCGCTTGGACGTCGTGTTCGCCTCTCGTTATCTCGATGCATTGGAGGCGTGGCGCGCCGAGCAGCCCGTGAGCCTCGCGTGGAAGCTTGCGTTCGATGCGGCAGCGCGACGACGCCCGATCATTCTGCAGCATCTGCTGCTGGGCGTGAACGCGCACATCAATCTCGATCTCGGCCTCGCGGTCGTGGCGATGAGCACTCCCGACTCGCTCACGTCGTTGCAGCGCGATTACCAAGAGATCACGACGTTGCTGCTCGAGATGATCGACGAGATGCAACTGCATCTGAATCGTGTCTCGCCGTGGCTCCATTTGCTCGACCTAGTCGGGCATCGCACCAATCGCGTGCTCTGCGGCTTTGGCATCGAAGCGGCGCGCAAGCTCGCGTGGGACAGCGCGTCAGATTTGATGCGCGGCGATAGCGCGTCCCGCAGTGAGCAGCAGCAGGCGCTCGACGTAGTGGTCGCGGGACTTGGCCTGCCGATCGCGAATCCTGCACTGTTGGCGACACTCGCGCTGGCGCTGGTCGGGTTGCGCGAGGAGTCGGACGTCGCGCGTATCATGGACGCGCTGCGGCTCGACTGACATCGTCGGAGCAAAAGCACCCATGCGCGTAGTCGTGGCCATCGCCGCACTCCTTCACATACTCGCGTCGTCGATGCATGCGCAACCCGCATCGCGAGCGTCTCGCGACTTCGCGCACGTTCGTGTGTGTCAAGGCAGCGACGCCGCCACTGAACGTTCGAGTCGGTCACGCGAGTTGACGGTGCACTGGGCGCCCGCGACTCCGCGTGCCGGCTCACTGTTTCGCGTGTACATCTCGTCAGGCCCCGACGCCGCTGGAGTTGGTGCGACGTTGGCGGGAGAGCCGTTGCACTTTCGCGCTGCCGCTCGCGACGTTGTCGCATGGGGCGCCGTACCGATCGATTCTGCGAGTGGGGTGACGCTCGACGTACGATGCGCGAATGGCCCGCCAACATTGGTGCGCGTTCCGTCCATCGCCGGTAACTACACGCTCGAGCGGTTACGTGTCGCGCCCAAGTTCGCGGCACGACCCGACTCCGCGCTTGCCGCGCGTTTGCGCATAGAGGCGGAGCAGGCAGCGGCGGTTTCGCATAGAGCGCACGACACGCCACGACTCTGGGGCACACCATTCCTTGCCCCTCGCACTTCTCGCATCACAAGTGGATTTGGCGGAGGACGCACGTTCAACGGCGCGATAGAAAGTCGACATATGGGAACGGATTACGCAGGCGGTGTCGGCGATCCGGTGCGCGCAGTGAATCGCGGTGTCGTACGACTGATCGGTGCGTTCTATCTCGGCGGGAATGTCATTTACCTCGATCACGGCGAAGGGATCGTGACGGCGTATCTGCATCTGAGTCGTCAACTCGTGCAGGTCGGTGACACTGTACAGCGCGGTGACATCATTGGACGCGTCGGTGCGACGGGGCGCGTCACAGGGCCGCATCTGCATCTCATTGCGCGCTTCGGTACGATCACGATCGATGCGGCGAGTCTTTTCGCTATGCGAGACGCGAGTTAGCGCGACCGACTCACGGTCTCCCACGCGGCGCATTGCTTCGCCCCATCGGCGCGCATCGCATTGCTCGACGACGTCAGCGGTTCGACCACTGCCATGAGTTCGATATCAAACACAAGATCCGTACGCGGTGGAATCGCTGGCGGTTGTCCACTCGCGCCGTACGCGAGGCGATACGGAATCCACAGGCGTCGCACACCGCCGACACGCATATCGACCAGCCCTTTCTCCCATCCCGACATGACGGCTCCAGTAGAGAGTTCGAACGCGACGGGCGGCATCATCCGACCGTTCGGCAACGGATCACGCGTCGAGTCGAATTTACGACCGTCCGCAAGCATTCCGACATAGTGCACGTACAGACACTGGTGCGCGCGAGCGACGTTGCCCGTACCGATCCGCGTGTCGGTGACACTGAGCTGCTCGTCACCTCGTGATGCAACCGAAGCGCCACTGACAGCTGTCCCACCCGTCAGCTCGGCAGCTGACCCCGTGCTGGACGCACAGCCGACGAAGAGTAGGAGCATCAACGATGTCGTCGACAGCATCGCAATCCATCGTGTCGCACGCACGTGGTGCATCCGATCAGCGCAACGTGCCGGGCATTTCGGCCAGCGCGTAGACGAGAATGGCCATCGCGGCGACACACCGGCGCAAATCGGCGTCACTGACGACGTTCAACATGTCCGCCTGCGTATGATGATACCAGAAATATCGCGAGGCATCGACGTCGAGCGCGAAACCCGGTACACCGTCGCGCAGGATTGGCTCGACATCGGCTTCACCATCCCCGGGAACGATGCGCTTCGCCCCAGCCAACGCCGTGAGTTGCTGCAGCAGGGCCGCGCGTTTTGCTGCGGCAGGCGTGCCTTGAAACCGAAATCCGGTGGGTGCGAAGATGCCGTTGTCGCTTTCGATCGCGGCGAAGTGTTTCGCGAGTTCACCTTTGTGCGCCTCGCGATAGCCCGCGCCGCCTCGGCCACCGTTTTCTTCGTTCGTCCAGAGCACGATCCGTACCGTGCGTCTCGGCGTCAGCCCAAGTGTCTTAAGCAACTTCACGGCCTCCCACGCAGCCACGCTGCCACCGCCGTCGTCCATCGCGCCCTGCCCAACATCCCACGAGTCGATGTGTCTGCCAACCACCACGACTTCGTCGGGTAACTCGCGTCCGCGCAGCTCCGCCACCGCGTTGCGCGAAGGCGCGTCAGGAAGTGTCCGTGCACTCATGATGAGTTTTACCCGCACCTGTTCGCCGCGCGTCTGCATGCGATCCAGCATGTCGGCATCTTCAACGCTCAACGCCGCCGCAGGGATTTTCTGCGTGACGGAGTCGTAGCGCATGCCACCGGTGTGAGGCGATTGAATGGAAAATGTCGCGACGGAGCGCAGGAGCATGGCGACGGCGCCCACCTTGGCGGCCACAGTCGCTCCGGCGCCGCGATACTGCACCGCCACATCATACCCAGCGAATGGCGTCGAGTCCTTCGGAAACGGGAAGTTAAAGAGAACGATCTTTCCGACCGCTTCGCTTTTGCGGCGCGCGAGTTCATCGAACGAACGCACGACGAGCACCTCCGCCGTGATGCCGTCGGCGACGGTGCCAATACTACCGCCGAGTCCGAGCATATGCAGCGGCGTTTCGCGGGGTGCGAGCAATGTTGCGGACTCGGCGCCACGCACCCAGTGCGGCACCATGACCGGCTCACCGCGTACATTCGCCAGCCCGTCGCGCTGCATTTCGGCGAGGATCCAGTCGATGGCCTTTTCGAGTGACGCAGACCCGCTCAAGCGATTCCCAAACCCGTCCACCAAGTTGCCGAGTCGCCGATACGGCCCTGAGTCCGATCGTGCCGCCGCCGCGATGCGCCGCGCGACCGGTGCGAGCTTCGTGATGTCGGCCGCTGTCTGCGCATGTGCTTTTGCCGCGTGCGCAGCGATGAGACAGATAAGCGTGACGCCTGTGCGGAAGACGCTGCGGCGAACGACGCGATCAGCCTGCGTCGTGAGGTCTTTGATGACAAAATCTCGCGCGCTCATGGCGTAACCTTTCGCATGACCGCGCGAGCCGGCGAGGCATCGTGCCCAGCCACTTTGATCGGCAACACCATGAGCTCGTAGTTCCCGGCAGGAATGTTCGTTAGCTGCAGCCCTTCGACGACAGGGATGCCTTTGCCGAGCAGAATCTGATGCGTGCGAGCCACGGGAACTCCGAATTGTTCGGCGGATATATAGTCGATACCAACGAGCTTGACGCCAGCATCGGCCATGAGCTGTGCCGCGCCGGGCGCCACATACGTAAAGTCGCGATGGAACGTCGACGAGTCCATCCATCCGCGGCGCGTGCTTCGCGTGCGGAAGATCAACCGTTCGGCGCCCTTCCAATCATGTCGCTCCAGCTCTGCCGCATCGATCGCCTGCACACTGTCGGCGATTTCGATGACGCGCGCGGGTCCGATCAAGGTGGTGAGCGGCACCTGATCGATCGACGCACCGCCCTTCACGAAGTGCATCGGTGCATCAACGTGCGTGCCACTGTGCGCGCCCATTGTATACATGGATAGACTCAGCGCATCGCCTTTGCGCATGTCCTTTAGAAACTCGAATTTCATCGGCGCGTCGCCTTCGTACACCGGCGTGGTCAGCGGGTCGAGCGTGGCAGTCGCGTCGAGCCATGGGGACGCGGTCGCAGTCGATCCAGCGCTGGCCGGGGTCGCCGATGCGTTGGTTGATGTCCCAGCGGGCGCACCGTTGTTGCAGGCGAAGAGCAGGACAAGCGCAAACGAGGACATAGTGGCGGTACGATACGTAGGACGCGTCATGGGCGATCGAAGTCAGGAGAATCGTGTACGGGATGCGCAGCGTGAACGCATTGTGCGCACATGCATCCACGAGAGAGGAGGCGCGCGGGAACGCGTGAAGTCAAGCGTTACGGCCCGCCACTGCGAGGCAGCGCTACGGCATACGACCGTACTTGCGCATCGCCGAGAGCATGCGGTCCACCGGCATCTCGAAGACGCGTAGGTCGTTCGCACCGGTGGTAGTCTCCGCCGCCAGCAACGCGGTCGTGATGGCCGCCTCCGTCGCCTGCGCGGTGGCCTTGAAGAGCGGCGAGATACGATCGTTAGTGAGCATCGTGAGCGCTGTCACGCTGTCGGAAGACCAGGACTTCGGATTGGTCGTGGAGAACGCGACGAAGATGTCGCCGGAGCTGTTGCCCCCGAATCCGCCCTGTCGGCCGATGCCGAGCGAGACGCGGGTCGCAATACGTTTGAGTTGATGCGGCAGGAGCGGCGCGTCGGTTGCGACACATTTTTCCGCGTGACCTCCCACCTGATGATCGCATCGCGTACTACGCCCACGCTGTGCATATTCGTTATGCCGATCGGACCTTCGAGGTAGCCGCTCTCCTGCACCCACGTGGTTCCCGTCATCTCCACGTTGCCGTTGAGCGTGAACCAGGACGCGAACACCGGATCGGCGTTGTCGTTACCGCGCGGGTGAACAACCGTCACGCCGGTGCGGACCGGACCTTGTCCGACGATTAACGGCCCATTGCCGGTGATCATGGTTGCATATCCCACTTCGACGCCTGCGACGTCGGTGATGGCATCGAGTTTTCCTGGAGTTCCGCCGATGGGAAGTTTGAGATCGGATTCGCGCGGCTTGGTCTGTGCAAGGGCGACTGTCGATACCACCAGCGTGAGCACCATGCTGCGCGAGACCCTACGTGCAATACACCGTTGCATGTCGTGAACTCTCCGGCTCAAGGGTTGGTGCTCGTCCGCGCACTCCGTTACAAGCTCGACGCGGCGTAGCCGGCAGTGCATCGCGCGCAGCGGATATTACGTCGGCTGCTGTATTTTCGTTACAGGCGCGGGCGACATCGGCCACCTGACGGACAAGTGGACACCGAGCACGCGCGCCGCCGTGATGGCGCACGAGGTGCGCGAAACTGTCCGTTTGTACCTTAGCGGCGAGATCAGTCATTGGTTCGTCCGACAGGATCAGCCCGGCGTCGTATTTTTGATGAATGCGACCACAGTGCGGGAGGCAAAGGATTTACTGGACGCGTTGCCCCTTGGCGTAGCGCATTTGATGGAATTCGACCTGATTCCACTAGGGCCGCTGTCACCGCTTGCCTTACTGCTCAACGCGCCTGCCGTGCCACCAAGCGACTCCAACAATGCGCCGACTGCGCGCGACGAGAAGTAGCGCCATGATCAACGCCACCGAGCCGACCGCTACTCACCCGTTGGACAGCCGGGTTCCTCCGCCAATCGTGGCGCTGATCGTCGGCTTCCTCATGTGGGGCGGTGCGCATGCGGGGCCAACGTTCACACTGGCCACGGCGACGCGCGTATCGGTGTCCGTTGTGTTCGCGCTTGCAGCCGCCGTCTTCGGGTTTTCCGCATTCGGTGCCTTTCGTCGCGCCAATACCACGATCGATCCAATCAACATTGATCGCGCGTCGGCGCTCGTTACCCGCGGCGTGTTCAGCGTAACGCGGAATCCGATGTACGTGGCCCTCACGGCGTTGCTCACGTCGTGGGGCATTTACCTCGCGGCCTGGGTCGTCTTTATAGGGCCCGTCGCTTTCGTCCTGTACATCACGCGCTTTCAGATCGTACCAGAAGAACGTGTCATGCGAAGCAAATTCGGCACAGCCTACCAAGAGTACTCGGCGCACACGCGGCGCTGGCTCTGAGCGACGACTGCTCGCGCCGCATGCGCATTCATACAGTCGCGAGTGCGGTCGGTCTGTCTCCGAACTGACTAGAGCAGCAGCCCCAATCCGAGCGTGAGCAGTAGTCCCGCCACACCGATGATCGTTGACGTGACAGTCCAGGTACGCAACGTCTGAGCGACGGTGAGATTCAGATATTCCTTGACCAGCCAGAAGCCCGAATCATTGACGTGTGAAAGGATCAGCGCGCCGGCTCCAGTCGCGATCACCAGCAGTTCAGCGTTAGAGCTAGGCATCGCCGCGGCAATCGGCGCAACAATACCAGCGGCCGTCGTCATGGCCACGGTCGCCGATCCGGTGGAGATGCGAATCAGTGCCGCCACCACCCAGGCCATCACAATGGGTGATGCGTGCGTGCCAAGTGCGAGATTCGCGATGGCGCGACCGACGCCGCTCTCGATGAGCACACGATTGAACCCGCCACCAGCGCCGATGATCAGGATGATCGTCGCCGTTGGTGCGAGGCACGCGTTCGTGAAGTCCTGCAACTGTTCGCGCGTGAATCCCGCTGCACGACCGAGTGTCACGAAGGACACGAGCAATGCAATGAGGAGCGCGACGACTGGACTACCGACGAAATCGCCTGCGCGTCGCCACATGCTGTTTGTATCGAGCGTGACGTCAGCAGCACTCGCAACGAGCATCAGCACCACGGGAATCAATATCGTAAATAGCGTAATGCCGAACTCTGGTAGCGTCGTGTGCGCTCGCCCTTGCAGCTGCTCGGCCATCGGATTTGGCCCCAGCACCACACGCCGCGCAATCCACGGCGCATAGAGCGGGCCAGCCAACGCTGCAGTCGGCAACCCGATAACGAGTGCGTACAAAATCGTCTTGCCGATATCCGCTTTATACGCGCTGACAGCGAGCATTGCCGCGGGATGAGGGGGTACGAGCCCGTGCACCACTGACAGTCCGGCCAGCAACGGCAGCGCGACCTTAATCAGCGGCATTCCGGTGCGCTTGGCGATACTGAACACCAGCGGCATAAGTAGCACGAATCCGACCTGGAAGAACACGGGAATACCAACGATGAATGCCACAATCATCATCGCCCAGTGAATCCTTCGTTCGCCAAAGCGCGCAATCAGTGTGCTCGCGATACGCTCCGCGCCACCCGACTCGGCCATGATCTTGCCGAGCATCGTGCCAAGACCGACAACGACGGCTATGAAGCCGAGTGCGCCGCCAACACCATCCTGAAATACCTTGACCGTAGTCGCGAGCGATAACCCCGTCGCGGCACCGAGACCAAGCGAAACCGTGATGAGGACAATGAACGGATGCCATCGGAAGCGCGTGATCAGTACGACCAGCGCGATGACCGCGAGTAGCGCGTACAGCAGCAGCCGAGTATCAGGCGTCATCGGTGACTGCCAGCGCGCGCCTGCGCGAGCCGTGCGATGATCGCAGCAACGATCGTCTCCGGGGTCTCACTGATATCGCACACCCACGATCCTTCGGGTGACGTCGGCGGTTCGAGTGTCGACAGTTGACTGGCCAGCATGGACGGCGGCATGAAGTGCCCGTGTCGATTTCGGAGCCGCACCGCTAACAGCTCCTGCGAACCTTTCAGGTAGATCAGCTGCAGCGACGGCGCCCCCACACGGAGCTGATCACGATATGATTGCTTGAGTGCCGAGCAAGCGAGTACCACGGATTCGTCAGTCGTAGCCGCCAGCGCCAAACGCTGACTTAGCGCCTGCAGCCAGTCATAGCGGAGCGCATCCGTGAGTGGAACACCCGCGGCCATCCGCGACCGATTCTCAGCCGAATGAAAATCGTCGCCGTCGACGAACGTCGCGCGAATTGCCGCAGCGAATGCCGCACCAACCACGCTCTTTCCAGAGCCTGCGACGCCCATGATTACGAAGATGCGGCTACTCACTGGAGCCGCCGAGTTCCCGTACCGACGTCGTATCGTCGCTGCTGTGATTCACGCGCCATCTACTTGGCAGGCATCGCCGGCATGCAAAGGACGAGTACCTGATAGCGCCGTTCGCTCGTAGTGAGTTTGAGCGCGCGATTGGCCTGAGATTCCGCGCGGGTGCCGAGCATTGCTTCTGCATTGACGTTAAAGAGGCAGTCCGACTGTCTCATACGAAAGCGCAGCGATGCTTCGTTAGGGGCATCGCGCGGATCCGGTGTGCGCGTCCAGCCTAGCTCGCGCAATCGCTCATAGAGTCGGACCGCCTCGCGTTGCACGGTGAGGTCAGTCGCACCTGCGGCAGTGATGCGACACCCGCTTACGCGTTGTTTCGTTCGCCAATCATCGATGGTATCGCGCTCCACGATAGCCACCATATGCTGCGTATCGCGTAGAAATGCGGCGCCTGCCACGCAGTCGCTGGTATCGGCCGTCGCTACAGAGCGCGATACCGCGAGCAGTAGGGGAAGAAGAAGTGCGGGCACGTGGGCTTCGCTCAGGGCAACGACAGTAGATCGCGAATGCGTATGATGGGATGCGCGACGGGAATTGAACAGATGACCGCCTAGCGCCCTATCGGCGCTTTCACCATTCCGTCATGCGCCGCTCACCATCAGCTCACTGTGGGCTAATGGTTGCGTAATGCGCGTATCATGGAGCGCTCACATACGGGTCACACCATGGAGTCAGGCCGGACGCGGGGTTCGGCCCGACACCTTCGGAGGTCTACGATGTTTCGCACTCTGCTCGAATCTCGCGCCGTCACCGCTCGACGTACCGGGGGCTCGGTTGCCTCGGCGCTGTTGCATGTCGGCATCATCGGTGCGCTGGTACTGGCGACCGCAAACGCCGCTCAGGTTCGCGACGCGGCCGCGCCACTTGACGTGCTCCACTTCACCAAGGTCGATCCGCCAGCTCCGGTGCTGCCGCAGACATCATCACCAGCGTCGGCGTCCAGCAGCGCTCCAGCCGTTCGGGGGTTCAGCCTAGAAGTGCCATCCATCGACATTCCCTCGATACTGCCGAGCGTCGACTTATCGATCGCGTTGACACGTGGTGATGACTTCTTGGTACGCGGCGATCCGGGCGGCACGAGCATCGGCCGGATAGGTGGGCGAGGAGTACCGACCGCGCTCAATGGTGTGTACAGCGAACTGCAGGTGGATCGACCGGTTGCGGTCACGCCGGGCACGCAGGGTCCATTGTACCCTGAGCCGTTGCGCGCGGCGGGCATCGAAGGTGCAGTTCTCGCGCAGTTCATCGTCGACACACTCGGTCGCGCCGAGCTAGCCAGTTTCGTCGCCGTGAAAAGCGATCAGCCACAGTTTGCCGAAGCGGTGCGGACCGCGCTCGCTCGCATGCGCTTCTTCCCAGCCGAAGCCGGTGGACGTAAGGTGCGGCAACTGGTCCAGCAGTCGTTTCAGTTCAGCGTCACGCGCTAGCAACCGCGACGAGACGTTGTATACCGCGTAGTGCGCTAACCGCCGATTGGCGATCCCGGTCCGCGCGCGAGTCCCAAGCGCTTGAACGCCAGCGCGATTTCAACCAGCGTGGACGGATCGTCGATCGTTGGCGGCATCGTCCACGCATCACCATCCGCAATCGCGCGCATTGTTTTGCGCAGTACTTTCCCCGAGCGTGTCTTGGGCAGGCGTCCAACGACAACGACCTGCTTGAAATTGGCCACCGGTCCCACCTGACTGCGCACGCAGTCAATCAGCTCGCGCGCGAGATCGATCTCTAATCGATCGACACCAGCTTTGAGCACAACAAGTCCAACCGGCAGTTGCGTCTTGAGTGCGTCGCGTACGCCAACCACGGCACATTCAGCGATGTCCGGATGACTCGCGAGCGCCTGTTCCATACTACCCGTCGAAAGGTTGTGACCTGCGACGATGATGATGTCGTCGACACGCCCCATGATGAAGAGATAGCCATCTTCATCGATGTATCCGCCGTCGCCGGTGAGATAGTAGCCCGGATATCTCGTGAGGTAGGTGCTGATGTAGCGCGCGTCATCTTGCCACAGCGTGGCGAGTGTACCGGGCGGCAACGGCAGTCGAATGACGACAGCGCCTTCTTTGTTGGGCGGCAGCGCGTTGCCATCGTCGTCAAGAATCTCCACCGTATAGCCGGGCACGGCCTTTGTGGGCGAACCGGGCTTCACGACAAACGGTGTGAGTCCGAGACAATTGGCCGCGACGGCCCATCCAGTTTCCGTCTGCCACCAATGATCGATCACCGGCTTTTGCAGCAACGCGCGCGCCCAATGGTACGTGTCCGGATCGAGACGCTCACCCGCGAGAAAGAGGGTACGAAATCGCGACAGATCATACTTCGCGAAAAAGGTACCGTTGGGATCTTCGCGTTTGATCGCACGAAACGCCGTTGGTGCCGTAAAGAGTACGCGAACATCGTGCTCCTCGATGACGCGCCAGAACTCGCCCGCATCTGGCGTACCCACTGGCTTACCCTCGTGTACAATCGTCGTGCAACCAGCAAGCAGTGGCGCATACACGATGTACGAATGCCCAACGGCCCACCCGAAATCCGATGCAGCCCAGAATACCTCGCCCGCCTCCACACCGTACACGTGCTTCATGCTCCAGAGCAGCGCCACCGCGTGTCCGCCGTGATCGCGCACCACACCTTTCGGCTGACCCGTCGTGCCCGATGTGTAGAGGATGTAGAGTGGGTCGGTCGCACGCACCGGCACGCACGGTACCGGCGTCGCGCGCGACGCAACGTCCTGCCAATCGAGATCGCGATCCGTCGTAAGCTCACAACGATGAATGTCACGCTGCAACACAACGCAGTGTGCCGGCTGATGTGTCGCAAGCGCGAGCGCCTGATCGAGCAACGGCTTGTACGGGACGACGCGTTGTACTTCGACACCACAGCTTGCCGTCAAGATCACCTTGGGTTGTGCATCGTCGATGCGCACAGCCAACTCATGTGGAGCAAAGCCGCCAAAAACAACCGAATGCACTGCCCCGATGCGCGCGCACGCGTACATCCCAATCAGTGTCTCCGGCGTCATCGGCATATAGATGACCACGCGATCACCGCGCCCGACCCCGAGTGACTGCAACACGCCCGCAAAGTGCGCCACATCGTGCTGCAACTCGCGGTAGCTGATCGTGCGCTTGGTACTCGTGACCGGGCTGTCGTAGATGACAGCGGCCTGATCTGCACGACCATTCAGCACGTGTCGATCAATCGCGTTGTAGCAGGTATTGAGCATGCCGCCGGTGAACCAGCGATAGAGCGGCGCCTCGGAGTCATCGAGCACACGCTCCCACGGCGTGTCCCAATGCAACGCCTCCGCGGCCGCTCCCCAAAAGGCCGAAGGATCGGACTGGGCAGCGGCGTATGCCGCATCGTAAGATGTGGTATGCGATTCGTCGGTCATCTGCGAGTTGGTTGATTGCGTATCCGCAACACCGGGTGCACGATCTGTCCGGGTGACTGAATACCTCCGACCAGCGCTCCCAGCAAGACGAAATGAAGATCTTTCTGAGTTACGCCTCGCAGGATCGCGCGATCGCGGACAGCATTAACCATGCGCTGCTCGATCAGGGACACGATGTCTTCTTTGACCGCGATGATCTCTCACCGGGCGAAGAGTATCACAACACGATCCGCGCAGCCATCACGCGCGCCGAACTGTTTGTGTTTCTCATCAGCGAGTACGCGATCGATCCCGGTAGCTACACGCTGAACGAGCTCGACATCGCCGAAGGGTGCATCAAGCAAGTCTCGGGTCGCCTGCTGCCCGTCATGCTGCGCCCCATTCCGCTCGACAAAGTGCCGACGTTCGCGAAAACGGTGACCTTACTCGAGTCCCCGGGCAACATCACCGCGGCTACAGCCGACGCGGTCTACAAGATTGCGCAGCGTCGGCAGCGCGCATTGCTCACCACGATCGGTAGCGCCCTTACGTTGTGTCTGGTACTGGGCGGCGCCGTGTGGGCCGTGCGCGAAAAGGCGAAGCATTTCACACCAGTACCGACGTCATCGTCGACGTCTACCTCCGCGGCGGGCAGCACCGGCATCGCCGGCACCAAGTCGAGCACGAGTGGTGATACGACGGGCGCGCCAACCGTTGGTACCGATGGCGCCGAGCAAGTGCTCGTACCTGCTGGCACGTTCATCATGGGCGATGATGAAGAATCGCCGAAACGCGAAGTGTATCTCGACGCGTTCGATATCGATCGGGTCGAAGTGACGACCGGCCGCTACGCCAAATTCCTTGCCGCGACGGGTTCCGTGCGACCGCCCGAGGACTGGGACGCACTCAAGCTTCCGAAAGGCATGAACCTGCCGGTGGTCGGTGTGGATTGGAATGACGCATCCGCGTACTGCGCGTGGGTCGGTCGACGATTGCCTACTGACGCCGAGTGGGAGAAGGCGGCGCGCGGCACGGACGAACGCAAATATCCGTGGGGGAACGAAACACCCAACGTCGCACGCGCCAACTTCGAAAACGCTGCCCCCGAACCGTACGACGGTGGCCTGACCGATGTCGGGACGCATCCGGACGGGCAGAGTCCGTTTGGCGTGCAGGATCTCGCCGGCAACGCGAATGAATGGACCGCCGACTGGTTTTCCGAAAGCTTTCCGACGAGTGACGTGCGCAATCCCAAAGGACCAGCGAGCGGCAACGGTCGCGTGATTCGCGGTGGGGGCCGGTACGAGCCAGCGGATCGCATGTTGTCAACGAAACGGTATCATGCAGCGCCGGAAACGCGCGGTGGAGACATCGGCTTTCGGTGCGCCCGATCGCCGTAGCCCCAGTACTCGACGTGTCGACAGCCGCGGCAATCGTGTGTTAGACGAGCAGTTTGCCGTGGCACAGAGTTCCGGCCACTGGATGCGTGGCGTATGGCGCGATCGCTACGAAGCCGCTCGCTCGGTACAGCTCCTGTGCTTCGCTAATCGTCGGTAACGTATCGAGAATTAGCTCGCGGTACGTGAGAGTGCGCGCTTCGGTGATCACGCGATCAAGCAACGCGCGGCCGATGCCCAATCCTCGGGCTGTCGGCCAAACATCGACAACCACGATGTTCATGGATGTAGTGTGAGCTTCTGCACGCGCCAGTTGAGGATCTCGGCCACCCACAATTCGTTCTCCGAGGGGCAGGCGATCTCGTGAATCCAGCCGAACTGTTTCGCTTGTTTACCCGCGTCGCCAAAGACGCCCAGCACTTTCCCGTCGAGCGAGAGTTTGTAGATGCGGCCAGGTACTGCGTCAGCGACATAGAGAAATTGCGTCGGCCCCGGCGTGATGCACACCGCCCATGGCGCACCCGACACGGCGAGCGCGTTCGCCGTCGTACCCGGTGCAGCGCCAATCATGATGTTCGGCTCTTTCGCGTACGGCACGTCGATCGTGATGATACGCACGGGGCTACCATCAGGATCGAAGACCTGAATGCGGCGGTTTGTCCGATCGCCGACGTAGATATTGCCCTTCGCGTCGTTGGCGATTGAATGGAGGATGTTGAATTGACCCGGTGCGCTGCCGCGTGCGCCCCACGTCTTGAGCCAACGTCCATCCTTGTCGATTTTTACGACGCGTGAATTGCCGTAGCCATCGGCAACGAAGATGTTGCCCGCGAGATCCCAAGCCACGTCGGCCGGCCGATTAAAGGTGCCCCAGCCGGCGCGCGGCTCCGTTCCGGGTGGTAACGGCGCGGCGGCTTCGACGGATTCTTCGCGACGGCCCAACACCATCGTCACGCGACCCGCGGGGTTGAACTTGATAATCATGTTCGTCCCCTCGTCCGTCGCCCAGATGCTGTCATCCTTGTCGACGCGCACCGTGTGCGCGAAGGCAAAGCCGTAGAGATCTTTGCCGATCTCCCGCACGTAGTTGCCCAACGCATCGAACTCGAACAACTGCGACGCGCTCGCACCATGCACGGTCGAACGCTCGCCACTGCGCGTGAACACAAAGACATGTCGCTTCGAGTTGA
>JBBQDB010000084.1:0-17013 GCA_038319245.1 Gemmatimonadales bacterium | reverse complement strand
GAGAAGCACTACGAGCAGAACACCGACGAGGAGACGCTGTCGGCGCTGCTCGCCGACATCGAGGACGACGGCGATGTCGAGGTGCTCGAGGATCGCGACGAGGACGCGGCTGCCCTCCTCGCCGCGGCGGTCGACGAGGCGCCGGTCGTCAAGCTGATCAACGGCATCCTCACCGACGCCGTGAAGAAGGGCGCGTCGGACATCCACTTCGAGTGTTACGAGCACGAGATGCGAGTGCGCTATCGCGTCGACGGCGCGCTCCAGGAAGTGATGAAGCCGCCGATGAAGCTGCGCGCCGCGCTCATCTCCCGCTTCAAGATCATGGCGCAGCTCAACATCGCCGAGCGCCGCGTGCCGCAGGACGGCCGCATCAAGCTCAAGATCGGCAAAAAGGTCATCGACTTCCGCGTGTCGACGCTGCCGGTGCTGTTCGGCGAGAAGATCGTGCTGCGAATTCTCGACAAGGGAAATCTGAGCTTCGACCTCGAGAAGTTCGGCCTCGAGCCGCGCGCGGAGCGCGAGCTCATGGACGCGGTGATGAATCCGTACGGCATGGTGCTCGTCACGGGCCCGACGGGCTCGGGCAAGACGACCACGCTGTATTCCGCGCTCAGCAAGGTGAACACCTTCGACGTCAACATCATGACGTGCGAAGATCCGGTCGAGTACAACCTGTACGGCATCAACCAGGTGCAGGTGCGCGCCGACATCGGCATGTCGTTCGCCGCCGCGCTGCGCGCGTTTTTGCGTCAGGATCCGAACATCATCATGGTCGGAGAGGTCCGCGACCTGGAAACGGGCGGCATCGCGATCAAGGCCGCGCTCACGGGCCACTTGGTGCTCTCGACGCTGCACACGAACTCGGCGGCCGAGACCGTCACGCGTCTGTTGGACATGGGGCTCGAGCCGTTCAACGTAGCGAGCGCGCTCAACCTCGTGATCGCCCAGCGACTCGTCCGTCGCGTCTGCAATCGCTGCCGGACGATCTACGAGCCCGACGCCACCGAGCTGCGCGTGCTGAAAGCCGGCCCCGACGACACGCTGCGCTCGTTCCGCTTCACCGAGGAGTCGCTCTCCGACGCCAAGAAGCGGGCGACCTCACACGCGAAGCCATTGCTCGACCTCATCACGCTGGACAGCAAGATCAAGGACCTCCCCTTCTTTCGCGGCAAGGGCTGCGACGATTGCCAGGGCACAGGACTCAAAGGGCGCCAGGGTCTTTACGAGGTCATGGCGATGACCCCCAAGCTCCGCAAACTGATCCTCGAGCGGACAGGTGCCGAATATATCAAGGATGCCGCGATCGACGGCGGTATGCTGACGCTCCGCATGGATGGCATTCTAAAGGTCATCAAGGGCATAACGACCCTCGAGCAAGTGATTCGCGAAACGGCGTCTTAACGCGGGGTGCGGGGAGCAGGGAACGGGGTGCGGTCGAATCCCCGAAGTCTCCATACACCCTAACAGCTGGCACCTAGCCCCCAACCCCTGCTTCTAAATGGCCGCTCCCGCAACACAACAGATAAATCTTCGCGTGCTGCTCGAGGAAATGATCGAGCGCGATGCGTCCGACTTGCACATTACGGCTGGTGACCGGCCGAAACTGCGCGTCGATGGTCTGATCTGCGATTCGACGACGGACTTCGTCTTGACGCCCAAGGACACGCTGCAGCTCGCCTATTCCATTCTCACCGAGAATCAGAAGAAGCGCTTCGAGACGGAGGATGAGCTCGACTTCAGCTTCGGCATCCAGAACCTGGCGCGATTCCGCGGGAACTGCTTCAAGCAGCGCGGCTGCGTGTCGATGGTCATCCGGCAGATCCCCTTCACGATCCGTTCGTTCGAGGAGCTGAGTCTCCCGCAGTCGATCGCGAAGATGGCGGAGCGGCCGCGCGGACTGGTGCTCGTCACCGGGCCGACGGGTTCGGGCAAGTCGACCACGCTCGCCGCGATGATCGACAAGATCAATCGCGAGCGCAAAGGGCACATCATCACGGTCGAAGATCCGATCGAGTTCATCCATCGGCATCAGGGCTGCATCGTCAACCAGCGCGAGGTCGGAACGGACACCAAGAGCTTCTCGACGGCGCTCAAGTACGCGCTGCGCGAGGATCCCGACGTCATTCTGATCGGCGAAATGCGCGATCTCGAGACGATTCAGGCCGCGCTCACCATCGCCGAGACGGGCCATCTGTGCCTGGCGACGCTCCACACCAACTCGGCCGCCGAAGCGATCAACCGCATCGTCGACGTCTTCCCGGCGCACCAGCAGCCGCAGGTGCGCGCGCAGCTGGCGTTCGTGCTCGAGGGGATCGTCACGCAGACGCTGCTGCCCAAGGCTCGCGGCCGCGGCCGAGCGATGGCGGCGGAGATTCTGGTCGTGACGCCAGCCGTTCGCGCCCTGGTGCGCGACGACAAGGTCCATCAGATCTACTCGGCCATGCAGTCGGGCAAGAAGTTCGGGATGCAGACGCTGAACGACGCGCTGTATCAGTTATACGTCGCGCGCACCGTCGCGCTCGACGAGTGTCTGCGCGTTTCCGGCGATCCGAACGAGTTCCTGCGCATGATCGGCGAGCCGCCGATGACCGATGACGACATCGGCGCCAAAAAGGAGCGCAACTCGTCGCAGAGCGACAGGCCCGTCCAGGCGGGGCGGCGCTAACGGTTGACCCGCGCTGCGCGCTGGTGACCATCGAGCGGCGCGAATAGTCCTTCATGCAGTCAGTTCTTTCAGGGAGTTTCAAGTAATGCCCACGTACGCCTATACGGCACGCACGCTGAGTGGCGAGCTCAAGACGTCGACGATGGAGGCCGCCACCCGAGATGAGGTGGTCGCCCAGCTGCGTCGGCAGAAGCTCGTCGTGGTCAAAGTCGATGAGGAGCAGAAGAAGAAGCGCCGCGGCCGAATCAAGATGCGCGACGTCGTCATCTTCACGCGTCAGTTCTCGACGATGATCAACGCCGGCCTGCCGCTCGTGCAGGCGCTCGACATTTTGTCGAAGCAGAGCGAGAACAAGTCGCTGTCTGCAGTTGTCCGCGACGTGGTCTTCGACGTCGAGTCGGGTAACACGGTTGCGGATGCATTACGCAAGCATCCGAAGGCGTTCTCGGATCTGTATACGAACATGGTCGCGGCCGGTGAAGCCGGCGGTATTCTGGACACGATCCTGAACCGGCTCGCCGTGTTCATGGAAAAGAACGACGCGCTGGTACGGAAGGTGAAGGGCGCGATGATCTATCCGACGGTCATCATGAGTGTGGCCGGCTTGTGCGTCGTGATTCTGCTCTGGAAGGTCATTCCGGTGTTCGCGAACATGTTCGGCAGCGTTGGGATGGAATTGCCATTGCCGACCAAGATCGTAATCTCGGCATCGAACTTCCTGAACATGTATTGGTGGGCGCTGATCGGTGGCGCGGCAGGGATCAGCTTCGCGATCAAGAAGTACTATTCGACGCCAAACGGGCAATTGGTGATCGATCGATTCCTGCTGCACGTGCCGGTGTTGGGTGACGTGCTGCGCAAGAGCGCGGTGTCGCGGTTCACGCGGACGCTGGGCACGCTGATTTCATCCGGCGTCAGCATTCTTGATGGTCTCGAAATCACCGCGCGTACGTCGGGAAATCGGGTAGTGCAGGACGCGATCATGCAGAGCCGAGCAAGCATCGCGGGCGGTGAAACGATTGCCGGCCCGTTGCAGAAGAGCAACGTCTTCCCGCCGATGGTGATCAGCATGATCGCGGTCGGTGAGCAGACGGGTGGTCTAGACGAAATGCTGACCAAGATCGCGGATTTCTACGACGACGAGGTGGATGCGGCGGTGAGCGCGTTGCTGTCGCTGTTGGAACCGATCATGATCGTGTTTTTGGGCGTGGTGGTCGGTGGCATGGTGGTGGCGATGTATCTGCCGATCTTCGACATGGTGAATGCGGTGAAGTAGGGGGTGGGCGTCATGTACGCTCTGTAAGCTCTCACGCTCTCTCGACAATACTTCGCACACTCTTTCGTCATTTTCTCACGCTGGGTCGACAGTTCGTCGGCGGAACAGAAATTGAGGGGCGGTGCCACTCCGGCGCCGCCCCTTTGATTTGCGGTAGCAAGTCCGAGAAATTTGGCTCGGTAGCTCTGACGCCCTAGTGCTTCATGCCTCGTGCTTCGACTACATCGACGACGTCGACCCGCTCGACCGACCGCTCTCGACTGCGGAATAGGTCGGCAGCGCCACAGTGGTGCAGGCAAGAATACCCGCGCAGCGCTTAAGCCCGGAGTCTCTCGAATGCTCTGTCCACCTAGGGCACGCTTACGCTCTCTCGCGGTGTCGCGGTCGAGTACCTGGGCAACGGCCGATCCGCACTCCATCTGCATGCCCGCGCTCGCCAACGACATCACGTTCGAAGATCGTCGCTCCCATTCTGCACACGACGGGATTCGCGGAGTTCGCGCCGGATCAGGTGGTCGAAGTGCTCTCGCCGTCCGACCGCGCGGGAGACGTCCTGTCGAAAATCGCGGATTGGCTCACGGCCGGAACGAGGCTGGTATGGATCGTCGATCCGTCGCGCCGTGTCGCATGCGTGTATCGCGCGGACGGGAGCGAATCGATGCTGCATGCACACGAATCAGTCCGCGGCGAAGACGTGCTCCCCGAGTTGCGCATCGAGCTCGCCGACCTCTTTGACTGACGCCGCGGCCCCACACCGCGGCCCCACACCGCGGCCCCACACCGCGGCCCCACACCGCGGCCCAACATCGTGATGCGTCGACACCGCTCATGGTCGAACAATCGCGCGTGAGGGCGGGGAGGCGCTGCCTTCGTGCCCAAGCACCGGCCACGTGGGCGAGGAAACCCCGGCGTATATTGCGGCGCTCTGCGCAACCCACTTGCCATCACGCTCGCCGATCGCTCTCGATGAAGATCCTCGTATTCGCCACCTGGCCGGTGAAATTCTGGAGCATCCCCGACGCGTCGGTTGCGGCGCTGCGCGCGCGCTTCCCGGACATCGAATTCGTACAAGCGCACACGCCTGAAGAGGCGCTCGAGCGGATCGTCGATGCGGACGCTGCGCTGGCGGCTCGGCTCACGCCGGAGATGGTCGCTGCGGCCCCGCGACTGCGATGGGTGCATTCAACGGCCGTCAACGTGGTCGGACTGTTGCCCACGGGCGAGCTGGCCGCGCGGGGTATCGTGGTGAGCAACTCACGAGGCATTCAGGGGGTGCCGATCGCTGAGACGGTGATGGGTGGACTACTGGTGCTGGGGCGGCGCTTCGATCGCATGCTCGCGGCGCAGCGCGAGCGCCAGTGGATCCAAAACGCGCTCTTCGACGAGTCGCTCACGACGCTGAGTGGTAAGCGCATGGCGATTATCGGACTCGGCGGCATCGGTCTCGAAATCGCAAAGCGGGCGCACGCGTTCGATATGACGGTCGTGGGCGTGCGACGGAACCCTAACCAGCAAACGCCGTCCACCGTCTCGCACGTGTACGCGGTGGATCAGGTGCACGACGCCATTGCCGGCGCGGACGTGCTGGTGATTGCGGCGCCGAGCGGGAGTGCGACCGAGCGAATGATCGGCGCGAGCGAACTGGCGATGCTCAATCCCGGCGCGGTGGTCGTGAACGTGGCGCGCGCCTCGATCGTGGACGAAACGGCGCTGATCGACGCGCTCGAACGCGGGGCACTGGGCGGGGCGGTGCTCGACGTGTTCATGCACGAGCCGCTCGACCCGGCGCATCCGTACTGGGGCATGGCGAACGTGCTGATTACGCCGCATGCCTCAGGGTTCAACGCGAAGCATTGGGACTACGTGTCGGCGCTGTACGCGGAAAACCTTGAGCGATTTCGCGCGGGGCAGGCACTCCGCCACGTGATCGACCCGCAGACGACGTATTGACGACGAACCGACGCAACGTCGGGTCGAGCAGTCGATTCTTCGGCGCGCGTATCAAGGGCGCGTTCGCCGGAGTTCGTCTACGTCACATCTGCCAAAATCGCGTGCACCGCGCGCAAGAGCGTGTCCGCCGTACACGGTTTCGGCACGAAGTACCGCAGCCCGGACGGCGACGATTCGTCGTACTCGTGCGAAGACAGTCCGCTGGTTCCGATGATCCGCACCGCAGGATGTCGCTCACGAAGTTTACGGATCATCGTCGGCCCATCCATCACGGGCATCATCATATCCGTCAGCACCACAGCGATTTCGGCGCGATGGGCTTCGAAGAGCGCCAGCGCGCCCACGCCATCCGACGCGACAAGGACGCGATATCCGTAGGCCTCAAGAATTTTCTTCGTGATCACTCGAACGGTCGGCGCATCATCGACCACGAGAATTAGCTCTCCGTTGCCGCGCGGTACGGCCACGGCAATTGCTGGAGAGACCGCCGAGGGATCGACGTGTGCGGGCACGTAGAGCGTGAATGTGGTGCCACGCGCCCGCTCACTGTACACACTCATGGTGCCGCCATGGCTCTCAACGATCGCCAAGGAGGTCGATAGGCCAAGTCCCGTGCCTTTGCCAACATCCTTCGTGGTGAAAAACGGCTCGAAGATGCGTTCGATGACGTCGGACGACATTCCCTCACCGGCATCCTCAACGCGCAGACACACATAACCACCCGCCGTCAGCCCGTCAGGAATCCGATCCTGCTGCGCATCAAATCGCACATTGTGGGCGATGATCGCTAAGCGGCCACCGTTGGGCATGGCGTCGCGCGCATTCACGCACAGGTTCACGAGTACTTGCTGGAGTTGCGTGCGATCGCCGAGCGCCGAATGCAGATCGGGAGCGACGCGCGTCGAGATCGTGATGTGCTTGGGAAAGGTGTCACGACAGATCTTCTCGACATCTCGGACGAGCAGCTGCAGGTCGACCTCCAATCGCTTCCCCTCCACACCTCGTGCAAACAACAGCAGCTGCCGCACCATGTCCGCGCCATGCTCGGCGCTAGCACCGACCGCCGTCAGCAGTTCCTGGCTCTCGGTATCGAGGATCGACGATTGTAGCAGGTCGACCGACAGGAGGATCGGGCTCAGCGCGTTGTTGAGGTCGTGCGCGATGCCACTGACCAGCGTACCGATACTCTCCATGCGTTGGGCGCGATAGAACTGGCGCTCGAGCTTCTTTCGCTCAGAAACGTCGCGCGCGACGACGGAGATGCCAACGATGCCGCCGAGCGCGTCTCGGATCGGAGACGCTGTGACAGACACTTCGATTAACCGGCCTGACCGCGTGCGTCGCACCGTTTCGAAATGCTCGACACTCTCTCCGTTGAGTACGCGCACTCTGATCTTGACCGCCTCCTCGAGTTGCTCGTCTGGAATGAGTTGCACAAATGAGGTTCCGATCATCTCGGTTGCTGAGAAACCGAGGATACGCTCAGCAGCGCGGTTCCAACTCGTCACCAATCCGTTGAGGTTTTCCCCGATGATGGCATCGTCGGACGACGCGACGATATCCGCGAGCTGTAACAACGCTGCCTCTTCACGCTTGCGATCGGTGACGTCCCAGTTCGCGCCGATCATGCGCAGCGGGGCGCCGTTGGCGTCGCGTTGCACGATGGCGTGCGCCTCGACGTGGCGTACTTCTCCCGACGGCCAAACAATACGAAAGGTGATGTCGTAGTTGCGTTTGCCGCTCAGCGCGTCCGCGTAGGTGTCCAACACGCGCTGCCAGTCGTCCGGATGAACGCGGCGTTGCCAGTCTTCGAACGACCCGCTGAAATTCTGCTTCGTGACGCCGTGGAGTTCGTACGTGCGCTGGTCCCACGCGAGCGCACCATCGACGATGCCGAAGTCCCAGATGCCGATACCGGCGGACTGCGTCGCCAGTTCGAGCCGCTGCTCGCTAGCCGCCAGTACGGCTTCGACGCGTTTGCGGGCGGTGACGTTTTGCATCGTACCGCGGAGGTGTCGGACCACGCCTGACGTGTCACGCTCGGGTACCGCGTAGGCCTCGACCGCAATGCGCTCGCCGTCTGGCCGAACGGCGATGAGTTCGTAGCGCTGAGCTTCGCCGGTGTGCAGTGCACGCGTGATGTTTTGCTGCATGACGTCGCGGCTCCTTGCGTCAAAAAGCAGCTCCAGTTCGGCGTAGTCTTTCGGCGGGCCTAGGGACGGATCACGCTGCGTCACTTCGAAGAGCTGAGGCGACCAGCTGATCGCCCCGGTGTCGACATCCCAGTCCCAGTCGCCAATCTCGCCGATGCGCTGCGCGTTCTGCAGGCGATCCAGCAAACGCCTCATCGCATGTTCGTTGTCGCGCTGCTCGGTGATATCGAGGACCGTACCGATCATGCGAACCGCGTGTCCTGTCTGCGCGTCGAACAAGAATTCTGCCTGCTCACGAACCACGCGCTCCGTTCCGTCGGGCCGCACGATGCGGTGAATCACATCGTACGCGCGTTGCTCGCGAAGAGCGGTCGCGACGGCATCCGCGATAAGGTGTCGGTCGTTGGGGTGTACCGCGGCCAGGAAGTTGTCGTAGGTGACCGCGATCTCGTGCGGCTCGTATCCCCAGATGCGAAAAACCTCGTCCGACCAGCGCAGCGACCCCTCCGACAGATCGCCAACATTGATCAGGTCAAGCTCCCAGCTGCCCAGATGCGCGATGCGCTGGGACGCCAACAAGCTCGCCTTGTTTCGCCGCAGCTGTTGGTCCGCGTGTTTGCGCGCGGTCACATCGACTTGTATGCCGGCGACGCGGTACGGCGCTCCATCGACGTCGAAGTAGAAGCGCCCTTTGGACCAGAGCCAATGCTCGGACCCATCGCGCCACGTCGTACGAAACTCGACGTCGTAATCGCCGGCGCCTGCCATGGCGGATTGAAAGACGTGATCGACGCGATCGCGATCATCCAGGTGCACGTGCGCCAGAAACGTGTCGTAGCCCCACTCCGGCACCGCCTCGGAATAACCAAAACACTGATCGTGGCGCAACGAGCGACGTGCGACGTTGGTGCGAAGATCCATGTCCCAATCGCCGATCTCTGCGGCGCCGAGCGCGAACCCCAGTCGTAGTTCACTGTCGCGCGCGAGTTGCTCGGCGCGTCGAATGGCGGCTTCGTCTTGCGTACGCCCAGTGATACCGACGTGCATGACCACCGCGCCGTTCGTCTGCAGGACAGGCAGGGGGGTCACCGTCAGCCGATACCACTGCTCCTCGCCGGGCGAATTACACGAATACTCGACGGCGAACTCGTTGATCTGACCGTGGAGCACACGTCGAATACCAGTCGCAACACCGTGGGCATGCTCCGAGCAATCGCCACTCGCGCGCTCACAGTGCTCGATATAGTTCTGGCCGACGGAGCAATCCTGACTGTGCGAGGCATTTGCCTCACCGAAGCGGCGCCAAGTGTCGTTGACCGCTACAACCACGCCTCCACCATCGAGCAAGGCAATTCGCGCCGGCAGCGCATTTAACATCGCCATCTGCGTACCGATCGCCGGGTCCGACGGCGATGTGTCGCGTTGCGATGTGTCGCGTTGCGATGATGCCGCGTTGTCCGCCGCTGCCTTGCTGTATGGCTCCACGCGCTCCTTCGGGTTTACCCAGCAGGCGCCGAGATCGTTTACCTGTGCACCATTCGCATCATCGATCATGCGCTCAGAGTCACGACAATCTCATCTATCAGCGAGAGTATCGGTCCCGCGAGAGCGGAAGTACAGTATCAACGCAAATGGAGACAGACTGGGCGCGCGGGTTCGGACTCACGGTCCAATCCACTTGGGTCGCGCGGTAGTGCCAACGTAAGCCTGCTTGATCCCCACACTTCGCGCTCGACGCGTATGTCAATGCGGGCGTCCTACGGCTCACAGCACCGCACGTGTGGCGTGTTGTCGCAACGCCCATACCTGTCTGAGGCAATCGCGCTGGATTCGCTGTAGGAGGGCAGGGCGGGACGACGGCGCCATGCATCAGTCTTGATCGCTGCCCGCTCATGCGCGTCGAGCGCGACGTTGGGTGCGACGTTGGCCCGGACGACTCGCGGTGATGCATTGCATCGCAATGAGCGCACGCTGCGCGCCACGCTTTGCTCGCTTATCGTACCCACCGCGATAGCACGAGCAAGACCCCGCAGACCAGCGACCCGATGCTTGCAATGAGCACGCCGCCTGCCGCCATGTCTTTGACGAGTCGGATGTCGGGATGCTCCTCCGGGCGTAGATGATCGACCAGCGCCTCGAGCGCCGAATTCATCAGCTCAAGGCCGAGCACTAGCGCACAGGAGATCGCCACGACGGCCCACCAGATCAAGGCCGGTCGGAGGATGATCAGCGCGAGCAGGGCCGCCGCCGCCGCCCCGACCTGCGTGCGAAAACTCCGCTCACGCCCAAATGCTGCGGCGATGCCGTGGAGCGCGACCACGAGACGGGCGCGCAGCGGGCGATTCTTGAAGTCTGAGATCGGTCGCATCGGAGTGACGAAAAGCGGCGAGAGTAAGCGAAACGGACGGTACGCTGGCTGAAAATTAAGACGGCGCATCATGACATCAGGCGATCAACGTTGACCCGTCCGTGCACTGTACACCTGTAGCAATCCGCGCTCCACCAATACTGGCGCCTTCCGCCAATGCGTCGCGCGCTCCCACGCCGCAGCAACACCGAGCAGCGCTCCATCCTGCCACGGACGCGCCGAAAACTCGAGACCGAACGGCAAGCCGCTCTCGTAGAATCCGGCAGGTACGACAATCGCCGGCACGCCGATCATGTTGATCCAACTTGTCGCCGAGTGTGGTCCTTCGCTGACGCGTCCGTCTTGCGGCATGGATTCGTCCGGCGGTGGCATCTGAATCGCGGGATACACGAAGCCGTCCAGCTTGAATTTTTCGAGCGCGGCAACGTAAGCCCTTAACACGTCGCGTCGAGGCGCACGAAAGTTGCGTTCCGCGTCGGCATCGGTATCGACGTTGCGTTGCTCGAGTTGCAGACCGGGAAATTTGCGGAAGTTGTCTTCGATTCCGATGGACGACACGTACAGCGGCTTGCCGACCTTCTGCAAATACTCGGCGCTCGAGTGGTACTCCGCCGGACCAAACGTCGCCAAAAACCGATCGGTGCCGTCCTGCATATACGCGTACGTCGATACGGTGCTTGCGAGCTTGGCGAAGTCAGGGCCGAGGATGCTGTCGTTCATGATTACTTCAGCGCCCGCCGCGCGCAGCGCATCAACGGCTTTGAGAAACGCCGCGCGCGTTTCCGGCCGAAGCGACATGTCGGCGGCATGGCGAACAGAATCCGCCGCGTGTTCGCTCATGCCAGCGGGTATGCCGTGAAAGGGCACACCGCTCCCGGCCATGATGAACGCGGGAACGCCAAAGCGCTTGCCTTTGAGCGATGCCGTAGACAGCGATGGCGCGTTAGGCAACCGACGCGCGGAATCCGGTGCAGCCAACGTTGGCGCATCGAGTGAGTCGGCGCCGGCCATCACTTGCAACGCAATCGCGGCGTCGCCGACGGTGCGCGCAATGGGGCCCGTGTTGTCGAGCAGCCAATCGAGTGGTGAGATGCCGGCAATGCTCACGAGACCGCGCGTCGGAAACACGCCGACCAGTGCGCTCGTCGCTGCGGGCATACGAATCGAGTTTCCGGTGTCGGTGCCGTTGCCGAGGACGGCCATGTTGGTGGCGATCGCGGTGACGATGCCGCCCGACGAACCACCTGGAGAGAACCGTACGTCGTACGCGTTCCCGGTGCGTCCGAACGAGCTGCTACGATTGGTGTCGCTATTGGCGAGATCAGGCATGTTGGCGATGCCGACGATGATCGCGCCCGATGCGCGGAATTTTCCGACGATGGTGGCATCGCGTGGCGCGACGAGCTCATGTCCCGGCGTGGCGAAGCCGGCCCAGCCTGCAGTGGTGATTTGCCCCGCGACGCTGGTGTTCGCCTTCACGACGATCGGCACGCCCCACAATGGGCCGCGTGTTACGGTGCCTGACGCGGCGAGCAAATCGAGTCGCGCCGCCTCGGCGAGTGCCTGATCACGCAGGATGGTTTCGATGGCGCCGTACACCCCGTTGTAGCGATCGATGCGCGCGAGGTGCCATTCGACCACCTGTCGCACGGTGTACTTCTTCTGCGCGTACAGCTCCTGCAAACGGGGGACGGTGACGTCGAGGAGGTCGGTGTCGATCTGCGGCGTCGTCGCGCTCGTCGGAGCAGCTGCAGGCTCGCCGGCACGGCAGGCGGTGGCCGCGAGCACGAGGAGCGCAGTCGCAACGCGAAAAGTTGTGTGGCGCACGGAGGCGTATGTCATGACCGAGAGTACAGTCGAGTCGAGATTCTGGCGAGGGTCGTGCTCACCGCCTTGGCTCAGGTGCTCGGCGATGGGCACGAACCGACGAATGAATCCGACGGAGATCCGCAGCCGGACTTCTCTATCCCTGGCGCGACTCGCGCTCCTCCGCCAGCTTCGTCGCAATGACTGCTCCCACTCGCGAAGCGAATCGTACCCCACACGATGTGCGGCGCCCAACAGCCCCGTGACACTCCCGCTCGGGCTCTACGACCAGATCGTCACTGAGGCACTGGCGCGCCAGATTGAGTCGGTATCCGGCCTCGCCGCGCAGGTTGACGACCTCCATGACGGCGAGGCGACTGGTCTTCTGGTCGATGCGCTTTCGCGGACACTCGCGAACATCCTTGACGAGCTCTCCGGAAGCGCGACCGACCGACTAACGGCGCAGCTTACGATGGTGAATGATCTGCTGCGCAGCATTCGGGCGCGCACCGCGCAGACCGAACCCACGCCGGCACCACACGGTGACGAATGCATTGCTGCGCCGCCTCGGCGCTTACGGGCGATTCACACACGAGGCACGTCTGCGCCGCTGCTGCCTGACACCGGGCTCGCGCAGCCCTGGCTGTTTACCGCGTCCAAGTCATCACCGTCGCTGTACGAGGAGCTCAGGCGTGAGGCGACTGCCTGCGATCAGATCGATATTTTGGTCAGCTTCATCACTGTGTCGGGCGTGCGGAAGCTGATCGACGTACTGCGAACAGCGACCGCGCCGGATGCAACGGGGCGTGGACGCACGCGCATTCGTGTCCTGACTACCACGTATACCGGGGCGACTGACATCAACGCGCTCGATACGCTGGCGCGACTGACCGGATGCGCGGTGAAAGTATCACTCGATGGACGACGCACTCGGTTGCATGCGAAGGCGTGGATCTTCCAGCGACAGACGGGCTTTGGTTCGGCGTATGTCGGCAGTGCGAACTTGTCAGCCGCAGCACTGATGGGCGGGTTGGAGTGGACCGTCAAATTTACCGAGCGCGGCCAAGACGCGTTATTTGCACGCGCTCGAGCGCACTTCGACACACTGTGGGAAGACGACGAGTTCCAGCAATACGATCCGAACGACGCCGAATGTCGAGCGGCGCTTGAGGCGGCGCTACGTCGCGAATCCGGATTTGCCGAACCCGAACATCTCACCTTCTTCGAGATTCGGCCAAAGCGCTATCAACAGGAAATGCTGGACGCGCTCGCAAATGAACGCGCCCAAGGACGGCGTCGAAACCTGTTGGTTGCGGCGACCGGTACCGGCAAGACGGTCGTTGCCGCGCTCGACTACAAGCGCATCGTCGCCGAGTTGGGCGGAAGTCGTCCGCGATTACTGTTCGTGGCGCACCGCGAACAGATCCTGACGCAGGCGTTGCGTACGTACCGCGAGGTGCTACGCGATCACGAGTTCGGAACGCTGTTGGCCGGCGGTGTGCAACCGGCGCAGCATGCGCATTTATTTGCCACGATCGACAGCGTGGACTCGCGCAATCTGGTGGCCGACTTCGGTGCCGACTATTGGCATACCGTCGTGATTGACGAGTGCCATCGGCTGGCAGCACCGCGCTTCGATGCCTTCTCGCGCGCCATCCAGCCGCACTTTTTGCTGGGGCTTACCGCCACCCCCGAGCGGTCCGACGGACAATCGTTGGCGCCGTACTTTTCGCAACGCGCTGACGGGTCACCGGCCGCGGAGCTGCGTTTGTGGGACGCGTTAGACCTACAACTCTTGGCACCGTTCGAATACTTCGGCTGCGACGATGATACGGATTTCGCCGACGTGCCGTGGGGGCAGAACGGCGAGCGTCAGGCGATCGATCGCGTCGTGACCGGTGATCAGGTACGCGCCCGTCGCGTGATCGATGAGTGGACGCGATTGTCTGGTGACCCATCGCGTACCAAAGCATTGGTATTCTGCGTGTCGGTCGCGCACGCGCAGTTCATGACGGAGCAGTTTACGCGAGCAGGTCTGCTCGTCCAGTGTGTAACCGGCGAGACTGACCCCGGTGAACGGCGACGTGCACCGCAGCAACTGGCGCGTGGTGAAATCTGTGCCATCGTCACGGTCGATCTGTACAACGAAGGCGTCGATATTCCCGAGGCGGATACGCTGCTGTTTCTGCGTCCGACGCAAAGCCCGGTGCTCTTTCAGCAGCAATTGGGACGCGGGCTGCGGTTACACGACGGCAAGTCGAGTTGTTTGGTACTGGATTTCGTAGGGCAACATCGCGCCGATTTTCGGTTTGATCGATTGCTGTCGAGTATCACGGGCCTCAACCGTCGTGAGCTATTGGCGGGCGTCGAGTCGGGGTTTTCTACGTTGCCGAGCGGCTGCGTTATTCACCTCCAACAACGTACGCGCGAGCAGGTGATACGTAGCCTGCGAACACTGGTGCAGCAGAATTGGCGCCGGTTGAAAGCCGAGGTCCTGACATACGCAACGCTTCGCGGACACAACGAATTCTCGTTGGGCGAGTTCGTGGCTGATCAACAGATCGAGCTGAGTGAGATTTATCGGCAGGGGGAACGAAGCGGCTGGACGACCCTGCGTCGTGATGCCGGTGTACTGGGGTCTGCAGATGTCGCCGATACCGAGCGACGCATCTCGCGATCAATCGGTCGCGTGTTGCACCTTGATGATCCCGAACAGCTGCGGGTGATGCAGCGTGTCGCTGAACGCGGCGCTGCATATCGCGCGGACAGTGTTTCCGAGGCGCTTCGTGCGCAGATGCTGGCGTATCAGCTGGATGACCGCACCGTGCAGTCGTTTGCGCAGTTCGTGGCGACCATGGCCGAACATCCGTATTGCCTCGCCGAGCTAGGTGAGGTTCGCGATGTACTGGCGGCGCGGAGTCGCGTTATTCGACGCCCGATACCCGGCTTCGAGGACATTCCGTTGCAGCTGCATGGACACTATCGCATTCGTGAAATCCTGACGGCGGTCGGATGGCTGACGGCAAGCCGACGTACGCCGTTTCAAGCGGGCGTGTTGCCGCTGCAACATCGGAGCACCGAGCTATTGTTCGTGACCTTGGACAAGAGCGCTGGCTACCATGATCGCATTGCATATCACGACTATGCGGTCAGTCCTACGATCTTTCACTGGCAAACGCAAAACTCGGCCGGCCCTGATACACCGGGTGGGCGACGGTATCTCGAAAGCGCGACGAACGGGTGGACGTTTCAACTGTTCGTGCGCGAGAATTCTGAGGCCGCCTATGTAGCGTGTGGGCCCGTCTCGATTGCGAACGCGGCGGACGTGACCGGAGATCGGCCCATGAGCGTACGGTGGACGCTCGGGGTGGCGTTGCCGATCGGAATGTTCCGGGAGTTCAGTGTGCTGCGCGGCGGGGAGTAATCACCCATCGCAGTCCCTCCGACGGAGCGTGACAGTTCCATCGTTATTGTGACCGATTGTCCAACGTTTGGCCAAGACCACCGCTTCCGCTTGACCATTGGCCATCGCGTCGCGAATATCCCCTCAGCGCGCCGCTGGGGCGCCTCCTGTCCGCGGCAAGAGAGCTCGCTCCCACCCAGATAGCGTGCAGCACTTACGAGCCCTTCTTCCAGGCCATTCGTAAGCGGACAGCTGGCCGCCACGGAAGGAAGGTGTTGTATGACTCGCTCGCTCTCGAACAAAAGCACTATCGACGTCCTCAAGCAGGACGCCAAGCGTTGGTTCAACGGGCTCAACGCCAGCGACGCATCGATCATCGCAGAGTCTCGTCGCCGTCTCGCGGCCGCGTGGCCCGCCGCACCCAATGAGCCTACACTGCGCGATGTGCAGCACGCGCTGGCACGCGAGTATGGACTCATCGACTGGCGTGCACTGCGGGCCGCGCTCGACGATCTGGCGCTCGACCGGCAATCGCACACTGAGCGCGTGGACGCGGTGCTGCGACACGGATGGGATGGCGACGTGGTTGTCGCTCGCCGCATTGCCGCACGGTTTCCGGACGTATGCCGCGACAGCCTGTTCACCGCGGCTGCGTGTGGCGACCTAGAGACGGCCTCGCGTCTGCTTTCCGCGAGCCCGGAACTCGCACGAGCGACACATAAGCCGCGGGCGTGGACCGCATTGCACTACGTCACGTACAGTCGCCTCGATGCTGCGCACGCCGTCACCATCGCCCAGCTATTGCTGGACGCTGGTGCAGATCCCAATGCGCGATTCGACGACGGCTGGGGAAGTCCGTTCACTGTGCTCACCGGTGCAATTCGGCTGGGCGAGGGCGCGCGACCGTCGCATCCGCACGCGCATGCCCTCGTCGCATTGCTCATCGCACGTGGAGCTGATCCGTTCGACACACAAGCGCTGTACAACACATCGATCGTGCGCGACGACATCGCCTGGACGGCACTGCTTTGGGACGAGTGCGAGCGGCAGGGGCGCACAGCACTTTGGTCGGCGATTGACGGCCCGGCGCTCAACGGGCCGATCAAGGTTGGTACGCTCAACTATCTGCTCGGTAATGCCGTCGCGAACAACCATCGCGCTCGCGCAGAGTGGTTACTTGCACACGGCGCTAGCGCCACCACGGTGCACGGCTACACGAAGCAACCGGTTCACACGCTCGCGCGTCTGTCTGGTTTCACGGAGATGACGGCGCTGCTCGCGCAACACGGTGCGCACGCGGAGTCGCTCGAAGGCGAGCGCGCGCTCATCGCGGCACTGATGATTGGCGATGACGCGGAACGCGACGCGACCGTACGTGCGATGGTCACCGCG
>JBBQDB010000083.1:0-17250 GCA_038319245.1 Gemmatimonadales bacterium | reverse complement strand
TTAGATGCTCAAGTTCGTGACAAACTTCGCATTCGATTCGATGAACGCACGGCGCGGCTCGACATCGTCGCCCATCAGCGTTTGGAACGTCTGGTCGGCCAGCACCGCGTCTTCCATCGTCACCTGCAACATCGTACGCGTGACCGGATCCATCGTCGTCTTCCAGAGCTGATCAGGATTCATTTCGCCGAGTCCCTTGTAGCGCTGAATCGAGATGTTCGACGAGCCACCGCCACCGAGTCGTTCCTGATAGCCGTCGCGTTCCTTCTCGGTGTACGCGTAGAATTCTTCCTTGCCCTTGGCCACGCGGTACAGCGGCGGCTGCGCGATGTACATATAGCCCGCGTCGATCAGCTCTGGCATCTGCCGGAAGAAGAACGTCAACAACAGCGTGCGAATATGCGCGCCGTCGACGTCGGCGTCCGTCATGATGATGATCTTGTGGTAACGCGCCTTCGTGATGTCGAACTCGTCGCGAATGCCTGTACCGATCGCCGTGATGATGGTCCGGATTTCTTCGTTGGACAGCACCTTGTCGATGCGTGCTTTCTCTACGTTGATGATCTTACCGCGCAGCGGCAAAATCGCCTGGAAGTCGCGCTTGCGTCCTTGCTTGGCCGAGCCGCCGGCCGAGTCGCCTTCGACAAGATAGACTTCGCAGAGCGCAGGGTCGGAGAGCGAACAGTCCGCGAGCTTACCCGGCAGGTTCGCGACATCGAGCGCTGATTTTTTGCGCGTCAGGTCTCGCGCTTTACGCGCCGCTTCACGCGCACGCGCCGCCGACATCGCCTTGTCGATGATGAAGTTCGCCGTCTTCGGATGCTCTTCGAGATACTGCGACAGCAATTCGTTGACGACGCTGCGCACGGCGCCTTCGACTTCGGAGTTGCCAAGCTTCGTCTTCGTCTGCCCTTCGAACTGCGGCTCGAGCACCTTCACCGAAATGACCGCCGTGAGCCCTTCGCGCACGTCGTCGCCCGTGAGGCGAATATCTTTGTCCTTCTTGGCGAGGTTGCTCGACTTCTCGATGTACTTGTTGATGACTGACGTCAACGCGCTCTTGAAGCCGGTGAGATGCGTGCCGCCTTCGTGCGTGTTGATGTTGTTGACGAAGGAGAAGACGTTGTCCGCGTAGCTCTCGTTGTATTGCAGCGCGACTTCGATGCCGATGTCCTCGCGCATGGTGTCGATGTAGATCACCTCGGCGTGCACAGGCTTCTTGTTGCCGAGCAAGTATGTCACGAACTCTCGCAGACCGCCGCGCGCGATAAACGTCTCTTCGCGCTGCTCGCCTTCGCGCTCGTCCTTGAGTGTGATCTGAATTCCTTTATTCAGGAATGCCAGTTCTCGCAGACGGTTTGCGAGTGTGGACCAATCGTAGCGCACCGTTTCCGTGAAGATGTCCGGGTCGGGCTTGAACCAGACTTTTGTGCCGGTCTCCTTCGCGTTCGCGGTGCCAAGGACCTTGAGTTTCGTGTGGGTCACACCGCGACGGAAATCCATGTAGTGCTGCTTGCCGTCGAGCTTGATCCACACTTTGAGTTCGGTGGACAGCGCATTCACCACCGAGACGCCAACGCCGTGCAAACCACCGGAGACTTTGTACGTATTCTTGTCGAACTTGCCGCCGGCGTGCAGCATCGTCATTGCCATTTCGACGCCGGGCATCCCTTCGGATTTGTTGATGTCGACCGGAATACCGCGTCCGTCGTCCTCTACCGAAATGGAGTCGTCGAGATGAATGATGACGTCGACGCGCGTCGCGAAGCCCGCGAGCGCCTCGTCGATGGAATTGTCGACGACCTCGTAGACGAGATGGTGCAGACCGCGCGCGGACGTCGAGCCGATGTACATGCCGGGGCGCTTGCGGACCGCTTCAAGCCCTTTGAGGGCTGTGATGCTGTCGGCGCCGTAGCTGTTCTCGGGCGTGTCGTTGGTATTGGACATGGACGGGTTGTTACCGGTGAAATGCGTCGCAAACACAACCCCGAAACTTACCCCACGGGAGCCGCGAGCGCAACTCTAGTGCCATTTCGTAAGTACTTTCCGGGCAACGACTTACGTCAATCAGACCGGCGTAGCATCCAGCGTAATCTCACCACCGGAGGGCGGGCTGCATCCCGGTTCAGCGATTTGAGCAGTTCGGGCTCGAGCAAGGAGAGTTCGTTCATCCACGCATTCGTGCGCACCATCACCACCAGCGTGCCGTCCTGCTGCAGCGACACGGGCTCGGTGACCGTCGCGATCTGCGATCCGACCAGCATCGGCCATTCCGGAATTACCGACGCCTGCGCCACGCGGTCGGTAAGACCAGCCTGCTTCAGCACCGACGCCAAGACGTCGCCGACCGGGGCGAACGCGCGTTTCTTGTCATCTGGACCGCGTCGATAGCTCATGAAATGATTCTATGCGAGTTGCCGCGCAGCGTCATGTCAGCGTTCCATCACGCATTGTGCGACGCGTGAGACGCGTGAATGCGGCAGGGATGTCTTCGATTCTGGGGACGGCAAGCAGCACTTGGCCAACTCCGGTCGCCTCGAGAAGCGACAGCACACGAGCGGCACGTCCTGCGTCGAGTTCGGCGAACGGATCGTCCAGCAGCAACAACGGGGTCGCGCCTATCGCGTCGCGTAGCGTCGCGAGTTCCAGCAGCCGAAGTGCGATGGCTGCACTGCGCTGCTGTCCGGCTGATCCGAAGGTGCGCAACTCGCGTCCGCCAAGCAGAAGCTGCAATTCGTCCCGGTGCGGTCCAACAAGCGTCATACCTCGGCGAAGTTCCTGGGTACGCTGCAGGGCGAACGCCTCGCTGAGTACGCGTGCCTCCACGCCCGACTGCACGTGCAGTGCATCACTGCGTACTGCACCAGCTCTGCCACTCGGCTCTTCGGCGACGGTGTGTGGCGATACGCTTGCGTCCGTCGCTTCTGTCGGCATTGCGCTCGCGTCCATCGCGGTCGCATTCAACGTCTGCGCAATAATGGCTCTCGCGTCGTTCGCCCTACCGCTGCTTGGCACATATCGCATGCTCACCGCCGCGCGTTCACCAATCGCAGCACCGATATCCGCAAACTGCTGCGCGTGACGCGCGACGAATTCGTGCCGTAGCGCGGTAACGACGCCGCCATGCTGCGCGAGAGCGGGCTCCCACACGCTGACTTTGTCGATGCTGGTCGCGCTCGGGCGCCCACCTTCGCGCTGCACTGCGCGCAGCACGGCATTCCGTCGCAGGAGAGCCGCACGATAGTGTTGCAGCGCGAGCAAGTAGCGCTTCGACGAGAGCGCCAGCGCGACGTCGAGAAACCGCCGACGTTCACCGGGGCCGCCGGCTACCAGCGACACGTCGGCCGGTGAGAAGCACACCGAGGGTAACGCGCCGAGTGCCGTGGTGAGTCGCGGCTGTTCCACGCCATCAAGTGTGGCGCGCTTTCGCTTGCTGGATCGTTCGTAGCCCACGCCGATGCCATCAAACGATGTGCGCACGTCGGGCGCGTGCGACGCATCCGAAGTCGGAGCTTCCTGGAGCGACGGCACCACGCGCGACAGCTCGGCGCGAATATGAAACGCGGCTGCGCCAAAGCGCACGATGTCTGCGTCGCGCGCACCGCGCAACGAGCGAAGCAGCGACAGATACGCGACCGCTTCGAGCAGATTCGTTTTACCGTGACCATTTTCACCGATGATGGCGAGACCGGTCGGCGGCACCGTGATATCAAGCTGCGTGAAGTTGCGAAAGTCACGAGCGACGAGGCGCGCCAGCACGCTCAGATACCCGTAACCATGAACAGGCGTCGAATCACTCGCCGTGCGTCAGGCCGACACCGCATCGTGTCACCGGCTCAACGGCCAGTGAACGTCGGCGCACGCTTTTCGAGGAAGGCCGTCATCCCTTCACGCATGTCGCTTGAACTGGACAGCGTGCCGAATTGGTCCGACTCGATTCGACACCCTTCGTCGATGGACAACGGCAATCCGCGGTCGATCGCTTCGAGGCATCCGGCAAGCGCCAACGGTGCATTGGCCAACATGGCCTTGAGCAGCGCGGTTGTCGTCTCCAGCAGCGCGTCGGCTGCCACCACCTGATCAACCAAGCCAAGCCGGAAGGCTTCGGTCGCCGAGATCATCTCGCCGGTGAGCAGCAAGCGCGTTGCCGCGCCACGCCCGATCAGTCGCGGTAGGCGTTGCGTGCCGCCGTAGCCTGGGACGATGCCCAACTTGACTTCGGGCTGCCCGAGCTTCGCTGCATCGCTGGCGATGCGCATGTGACACGCCATCGCCAATTCGCAGCCGCCGCCAAGTGCAAACCCGTTGATCATCGCGAGCACGGGCTTGGGCGACGTTTCGAAGCGCCGAAAGATCACCTGACCAGCCCGCGCGCGATGCACTGCTTCGAGCGGGGTCTGGTTGGCAAGTTCGGTGATATCGGCGCCCGCAATGAACGCTCGTCCCGCACCGGTCAGAATGACACCGCCGACATCGGTCCGGCTTCGCGCTTCATCGATCGCGACTCCCAACTCAGCAATCGTCGCGTCGTTCAATGCATTCAGCTTGTCCGGCCGATTCACCGTGATCGTGGCGATACGGTCGGCGACGGCGAAGGTCAGGAATTGGTAGGACATGCCAGTACTCAGTCGAGGCTAAAGGGAACGCACACCATGAAATCTAACCTCTCGCCTTATCGTCGACGCGCGCGCCATCGCCTATTACGTTCGCTGGATGCTCACCGTGCCTGCTGTCTCGTGGTCCGCGGATCGTCGCGCGCTGCGCTATCTCGATCAACGACTGTTGCCGTCCGAGGCGCGTGTCTGTGAGGTCCGTGTGCTCGCCGACGTGATCGAGGCGATCCGGACGCTGGCCATTCGTGGGGCGCCGGCAATTGGCGTCGCCGCGGCGATCGGACTCGCAGTCGCGCTCGACGACGCCGTCGAACGATCGACGCTGGCAGGTCTGGCCGGGGACGTGAGCTCGAACGAGGCCATGGCGATTCAAACCTCGATGCGCCGCGCGCTGCTGCCAGCGTTCGCGCGCGATCTGATTGCGTCACGCCCAACCGCTGTAAATCTTGCGTGGGCCGTCACGCGTTTGACGATGCGTGCGACGACCGTCGCCGACAACGAGCTGCAGGCCGCGCTCTATAGCGAAGCCGACCAGATATTGCGTGAGGACATCGCCATGTGCGACGCGATCGGCGCACATGGATTGTCGCTCATTCCGGATGGAACTCGATTGCTCACGCACTGTAACGCGGGCGCGCTGGCGACGGCTGGAATCGGCACCGCGCTCGCGCCGGTGCATGCGGCGCACGCGGCCGGGCGCCGTGTGCACGTGTACGCCGACGAGACGCGTCCGTTGCGACAGGGCGCGCGCCTCACCGCGTGGGAACTGCGACGCGCCGGCATCGACGTCACGGTGCTTCCGGACGGTGCCGCCGCGTCACTGCTGCGGACTGGGATGATCGATCTTGTGATCGTCGGCGCCGATCGCATCGCGGCCAACGGTGATGTCGCCAACAAGATTGGGACCTATGGTGTTGCACTCGCGGCGCACGCGCACAACATCCCGTTCTATGTCGCGGCACCGTGGAGCACGGTGGACGCGGCCACCAAGACGGGAGCGGAAATCGAGATCGAGCACCGGCATGCGAGCGAGCTGGGCGACTTGCCGGATGGCGTGTCAGTCTGGAATCCCGCCTTCGACGTCACACCGCGTGCGCTGGTATCGGGGTATCTCACCGACCGCGGTTTCGTCGAGCCACCGTTTACCATGTTTACGAATTCATGAGTCTCGTTGGAGAGCTGTCGCTCTGGGTCGCGCTGCTGATGGCGGCGTGGACGACCATCGTTTCGTTCGCGGGTGGCGCGCACGGGCGCGCCGATCTGGTGCGCAGCGGCGAACGAGCGCTCTGTGCGACGTTCGCGTTCACGCTGCTGGCGTCACTTGGCATTTGGGCGGCTCTTTTCTCGCACGATTTCGCGCTCAAGTTCGTCGCGTCATACTCGAGCGCAAACCTGCCGTCGCTGTACACCCTTACTGCGATCTGGGCCGGACCCGCGGGCTCGCTGCTTTTCTCTGCGCTGATTCTTACACTGTACTCAGCGATCGCCGTTGTCACACATCGGCGCAGCAATCGGCGGATAATGCCGTGGGTGACCGGCACGCTGGGCGCAATCGCGTTGTTCGTGTTGATAGCGACGTGCTTCGGCAATAATCCATACGAGCGACTCGATTGGATTCCACCTGACGGACGTGGGATGAATCCGCAGCTCCAGCACCCAGGGATGGCGATGCATCCGCCGGTGCTCTACCTCGGGCTCATCGCGACGGCGATTCCGTTTGCGTTTGCGATCGGTGCGTTGATCTCGCGACGCCTCAACGCGGAGTGGTTCAGCGCGGTGCGGGGATGGTCGCTACTGTCGTGGGGCTTACTCACGATCGGCATCGTGCTCGGCATGTGGTGGTCATACATGGAACCCCGACTGGCTGGCGCCTGGGCGTGGGATGCATTCGAGCATGCCTCGTTCCTGCCGTGGCTGGCAGAATCCGTGTTCCTGAACAGTCTCCTGATTCATGAAAGTCGCGGTATGCTCCGCAAGTGGAACGTGTCACTCGTGGTTGCCACGTTTTTGCTCGCCATTCCTGCAACACTCATCTCGCGCAGCGGTCCTTATGAAAGTGTGTATTCGTTCGCACGCTCGCCGCTCCGCATCTGGTTGGTGGGCTTAATCCTCGCCGCAACGTTGCTTGTCGCGTATGTCGTGTCGAGAAGGCTCGACGACTTTCAGTCGAACGCGGAACTCTCGAGCATGAGCAGTCGGGATGTGTCGTCGCTGCCGCTGATCGGACGCAATCGTCGGCGTTACGGCAGCTACATCGTGTACTTCGGAATCGCGTTGCTCTGCTGCGCCTTTGCCGGGCAGATGTTGTCAAAAGGTCTCTCGGCGGCCGTAAAAACGGGTGAAACGATTAACGCCACCGACGCCTACGGTCATCGGTGGGCGTTCAAGAGCTTAGGGCTGTCGCGTTTTGAGCAGCTCAACCGCCGAGTGCTCGCGCTAACCTTCGATGTCACGCGCGACGGGCAGAAGATGGGCGTGCTGTCGAGTGAACAGCGTCAGTATATCGACAGCAGCGGTGAACCAACGTTTGAGCCGTCGACCGAAGCCGCTATTCATCACTCGTTCGCGCAGGATGTCTACATGCGCTTTACGGGAGAGGTCGACGCGGAGACGACAGCGGTGCAGATCAACTTCAATCCGCTCATCTCGTGGGTCTGGATTGGTGGCATCGTGATGGCCGTTGGTGGCGTTATCGTCTTGGGTATCGGACGGAGTACGCCATGACCCTTGCCACCATTCCTGCCGGTGCGATTCCGCTTGCAGTCGGTACGCTCCTGGCGTTGGCAGCACTCGCCTTTGTGCTTGCGCCGCTACTCAACAACGGGTCGGAGTCCGACGCGCCCGCCGAGCGAGCAGCTCGCAGCGGATCAGCGCCAGCATCCACTGGCATCGAGCTCTCGACTGACGTTGATCCCGTCGAAGCCGCCATTCGCCGGGCGCGCGCGCGACAGCAATCGTGCGTTAACTGCGGACCGCGCATCGAACCGGACGCCACCTATTGCTCGAACTGCGGCACGTTCCTGCCCGGCGCATGTACACACTGCCATGCCCCCGTCACCGAGCGGAGCGCTGCGTTTTGCGTGGATTGCGGCGACGCGCTCAACGCCTTCGTCTAACCTCGCTCCAGCGCGTCCAACCGACGCCGAGCCATCATCAACGGCGCCACCGTGCTCGCGACGCAGAGCACCACCGCCACGACAAACGGCAGCACCATCTCCACCGGATCCTTCGCCCAGCCGTAGTGTTCGGCAATCAGGTATTTCGCTGACGGGCGGCCGGTCAGAAAGGCGACGGCACCGATGAGAACGATACCACTCATCATGAAGAGCAAGCCGCCGAACGACGTCGGAATTTGCGCGGCGTTCTCGGAATCGAATTGTGGATAGAATGTACCGAAGGTCAGCGCCAGCGCCGTCAACGGAAATACCAACCCGACGATCGATGCGAGTGATACCACGTGCACAAAGAGTCGCACGCCAAGCATTGCGTTGGTCGCGCCGACCAGTATCAGCGCAAGGACCAACAGCGGAACTGCGCCCACCCAAAACTTCGCCCAGAGGAGGTCGCGCATCGAAAACGGACTCGAACGCAAGAGCCACAGCGCGCGCCCTTCGAGGCTCACGCTCGGAAAGACAAAGCGTGCCGCGATCGACGCAAGCACAAACCCCGCCAGCGCGAGATTGAGAAACGGAATCACGTTGCGGAGCAGCGCCGTCATCCCGTCACCCGAAAGCGGCAGATAGCGTACGTTGGCGACGTAAACCACCAAGAGCACTGCCAACAGCACTAACTGTGACCACTGTGTCGAGTCGCGCGCAAACACCCGCAATTCCTTGAGAACTAGTTGGCGTCGCGTTGGACCAACGCCGGCAAAGAAGCGTTCCAGCCATGGACGATGCCCGTCCTTTTGCGATCGAGAATTGGCGCCCTCCTGCGCCTGACTGAATCCGCGCGACCAGCCGCGTGCGTGCAACGCGCCGCCGATGAGTACGAGCGCGGCCGCCATCCCCCACAGTCGCAACAACGGCAGCCACACCGATGTCCCCCGCAACCATCCCATAATCGCTTCGCTCACCCACTCACTCGGCAACCACGGCGACGACGGCGCATCGAGCGCCGCGATGAACTGCATGAAGTTCTGAAACCCTTCCGGTCGCGCCAACTGCTCCGGGCGCGCAGCGCGAAAGAGGACTACGAGTGCGCAGACCGCGAGTGCGGTGATCACGCTCAGCAGATCTTTTGTGCGCCGCGCGGGGAACACGTTCACCAGCAGCAGGGTGAACGCTGATCCCGCAGCGGCGGGGATACTCAGAAACGGGACAAGGACTACGAGCGCGAATGGCGCGAAGAGCGGCCCAGCACCGTATGCCACGGCGTATGCGCCGATGATTGGTACGAGCAACAGCGCCACCATCCAACTCGAGTGCAGTGCCGTCTCGGCGAGTCGCGCACGATAGAGCGCCCACGGTCGAACCGGTGCAGCGGCGAGCTGATCGAGGTCGCGCGCCAAGAAGAAGTTCGACAACGCCGCAATCGTATTCGATAACAACAGAATCGACGCGAACGACAACAGCATCATCGAGAAGAGCTTGGCCGCCAACAAATTCCCGATGTCTTCGGCGCCGCGAAAGTATCGCAAGAGTTTGAGCGCGATCACGAACACCGCGAGCCAAAAGCCGGCGCCGAGCGCCCCAACGACAAGCGAGCGCCGCACGTCGCCCGGCTCCCGCTTCCGCAGCCGGTGCTTCGCCATCCACCACTTGGGCGCGAGCAGCGCCACCGGACCCGCGAGTTGCCCGACCTTAGGCATCGAGCACATCCATCAGCTCACGCGCAACGTTATCTCCGGTTAAACGCAGGAAGATGTCTTCCAACGCCTCGTCGTTGCCCGTCGCCCCACGCAGCTCGGACATCGTGCCACACGCCACGAGCTCCCCGCGCTGCATGATGCCGATGCGATCGCACATACTTTCCGCAATTTCGAGGGTGTGCGTGGACATCATCACTGTATGGCCTCGACGCGTATACTCGCGAAACAAGTCTTTCAGAATCTTCGCCGACTTCGGGTCGAGTCCAACCATCGGCTCGTCTACCACGATCACGGCCGGTCGATGAACGAAGGCGCTCGCGATGATCAACTTCTGTCGCATGCCGTGGCTGTAGCTCTCGATCAATTCGTCGCGCCAACCATCCAGATCAAAGAGCGCGAGCAGCTCCATGCCACGGCGATCGACCTCAGCCCCATGTTCGCCGTACAGCCCCGCGGCAAAGCGAAGCAACTCCATGCCGGTCAGCTTTTCGTAGATGAACGGGCGATCCGGGATGAAGCCCAGTGCTTTCTTCGCGGCGATCGGATCAGTGCGGATATCGTGGCCAGCGATGCGGATGGCGCCGGCCGTCGGTTGCAGGATCCCGGCGATCATCCGCATCGTCGTGGTCTTGCCGGCGCCGTTGGGGCCAAGGAACCCGAACAGTTCACCACCGGGCACGATCAGGTCGAGGGAACGAACGGCGGTGAACGAGCCGTATCGTTTGGTGAGCGACGAAATTTCGATCATGAGCGGCCGGCGAGAGTGTCAGAACACGAGATCGTGCGGCGACTGGGCGGACTGCGCTCCCCGTCGTACTCGTGACGACTCAGCACCACTGGACCGTCACGATACGTTCATCGGAATGCCGGGAGCGTGACAGCGCGCGTCGCCGGGGGTTGAACAAACACCGAAGGATCCACAACTTGTCTGCTATGTCTGATCCGATGAAGACGGCGACGCCGTCCATGAATGCGCCCTCCGACGTGCTCGTCGTCCGCGGCGCGCGCGAGCACAATCTGCGTAACATCAGCGTCACGATACCGCGCGACAAACTCACCGTCGTCACGGGATTGTCGGGGTCGGGAAAATCGTCGTTGGCGTTCGACACGATCTACGCAGAGGGTCAACGCCGATACGTCGAGTCGCTGTCGGCCTATGCGCGCCAGTTCCTCGGGCTGATGGAGAAGCCCGACGTCGATGCGATTGAAGGGCTGTCGCCCGCGATCTCGATCGAGCAAAAATCGGCCGGCCACAACCCGCGCTCGACTGTTGGCACGGTGACGGAGATCTACGACTACCTGCGCCTGCTGTATGCGCGCGTTGGGACGCCGCACTGCGCCAACTGTGGTCGTGCGGTGCAACGGCAGAGTCCCGCACAGATCGCTGAACTCGTCTTGGCCTGGCCTCAGGGCACACGGCTCGAGATTCGCAGCCCACTCGTGCAGGAACGCAAAGGAGAATTCCGCGATCTCTTCGAAAGCGCGCGAAAGCAAGGGTTTGTACGCGCGATCGTCGACGGCGACTTGATCGAGCTCGCCGATCCGCCGAAGCTGAATCGACGCGTCAATCACTCCATCTCCGTCGTTGTCGATCGCCTGGTCGTACGAGCGGACGATCGCGGCCGCATCACCGATTCCATCGAGACGGCGTTGCGTCTCGCAGAAGGATTGGTCGAGGTGGTGCGCTATGACGGCGTCGAACCCGTCACCGAAATGTTCTCCGAGCGCTACGGCTGCCCAGTGTGCGGCATCTCGCTTCCAGAGCTCGAACCACGGCACTTCTCCTTCAATTCGCCGTTCGGTGCCTGCGAGTCGTGCAGTGGGCTCGGCACCACGCGCAGCGTCAGCGAAGACCTCGTGCTCGGTGATCCAAGCCTGTCGATTCTCGAAGGCGTCGTGCTGCCGTGGGGCGAACCCGACGGCTATTTGCGCAAGGTGATTCTCCCTGGGCTGGCCGCGCAGTTGGGTTTCGACATCAAGGCACCATGGAGCAAGATCCCAGTCGCCGCGCGCAAGGCGCTCATGCACGGTGTGGGCGACACACCGCCGCCCGCGCGAAAGGGTGTGAAGAAAGCGACGAAAGCCGCGGCGAAGACAACCAAAACGACGCCCGCGGACAGTCGGTGGGAAGGCATCATTGCGCAGGTACAGCGTCGCTACGACGAAACGAGCTCCGATCCGATCCGTCTCGACCTCGAAGCATATATGGTGGCCGCGCCCTGCCCGACATGCAACGGACAGCGTCTTCGTGCTGAGTCCCTCGCAGTGACGATGCATGGTCGCAACATCGGCGAAGTCGGGCAGCTGAGCATCGTCGATGCGCACGAGTTCTTCACCAGCGTTCCCATTCGCTCGGCTGGACATCCTGGCGTCGAGGCGGGCATCGCCGCGCCTATCTTGAAGGAAGTGCGCGAACGATTGCGCTTTCTCATCGACGTAGGTCTTGACTACCTAACGCTGAATCGCAGCGCCGAGTCACTCTCCGGCGGCGAAGCGCAACGCATCCGGCTCGCCACGCAGATCGGCTCACAGTTGGTCGGCGTCCTGTACATCCTGGACGAACCCAGCATCGGGCTGCATCAGCGCGACAACGGTCGGCTGCTCAATACGCTCAAAAAGCTGCGCGATTTGGGAAATACCGTCATCGTCGTCGAACATGACGAAGAAACGATTCGTGACGCCGACTATCTGATCGATCTGGGGCCTGGCGCGGGAAAGCATGGCGGCGAAGTAATCGCGCAAGGATCAGTCGAACATGTCATGAACACGCCGGGTTCGATCACCGGCGCGTATCTGCTCGGCACCATGCAGGTCGATGTGCCGAAAAAACGGCGCCCGGTCGATCCCTCGCGCATGATCAAGATCGAAGGCGCGCGCGAGCACAATCTGCGCGACGTCAACGCAGAAATCCCGCTCGGGCTGTTCGTTGCGGTGACCGGCGTTTCGGGTTCTGGCAAGTCGACGCTGGTCACTGACATTTTGCAGCGCTCGCTCTCCCGCTACTTCTACCGCGCACGCGTCATCCCCGGCGTACACGATCGTATCAGCGGCCTCGATCATCTCGACAAGCTCATCGACATCGACCAGAGCCCGATTGGACGTACGCCGCGCTCCAACCCGGCGACGTACACCGGCGTCTTCACACCAGTGCGCGAACTCTTCGCCGAACTCCCGGAGTCCAAGATCCGCGGGTACGGTCCGGGACGCTTTTCATTCAACGTGAAAGGCGGCCGTTGCGAAGCGTGTCAAGGCGACGGCTTGGTCAAGATCGAGATGCACTTTCTTCCCGACGTCTTCGTGCCCTGCGATGTGTGCAAAGGCAAGCGTTTCAATCGCGAAACGATGGAAGTGCGCTTCCGCGGCATGAGTATCGCCGAAGTGCTCGATCTCACGGTCGAAGACGCGTGCAGCGTGTTCGAGAATCAGCCGCGCATCGCACAGAAGCTCGAAGCGCTGCGTGACGTCGGACTAGGCTACATCCATCTTGGACAGAGCGCCACGACGCTTTCGGGCGGCGAAGCACAGCGCGTCAAACTCGCGACCGAACTCTCCAAGCGTGACACTGGGCGCACGCTCTACATTCTCGACGAGCCTACAACCGGTTTGCATTTCGAAGATGTGCGCGTCTTGCTCGGCGTGCTGCACAAGCTGGTTGATCGCGGCAACACTGTGCTCGTTATCGAACACAACCTCGATGTGATCAAGACAGCCGACTGGATTCTTGATCTGGGTCCTGAAGGTGGCATTCGCGGCGGCACCATCGTCGCGCAAGGCACGCCTGAGCAAGTGGCCAAGGTGAAGGAGAGTCATACCGGGCACTACCTCAAACCACTGCTCAAGCGAAAGTAGGTCGCGCCGATGGAGACCATGCGTAGATTCCAGCATGGTCTCCCTCCTTGATATCATTGGCCCGGTGATGGTTGGGCCAAGCTCCAGTCACACCGCCGGCGCCTGCCGAATCGGACTGCTCGCCCGTTGCTTGGTTGGTGGCACACCAGAGCGCGCGACCGTCGAACTCCACGGATCCTTTGCACGCACCGGTGAAGGTCACGGGACCGACAAAGCTATCGTTGGCGGATTAATGGGCTTTCGTCCCGACGATGAGCGTCTTCGCACGGCGCTCGAGATCGCCGAGCACGAGGGACTCGACTACACCTTCGAGAAGACGTCGCTGGGCGACAGCGCGCATCCGAACAGCGTGCGCATCTCGCTCGAGCGTGGTGATCGCCATTCGCAAATGATTGCTGCATCGCTCGGGGCCGGTCGCGTGCGTGTCTCGGAAATCGACGGTTATCCGGTGGATATCAGCGGCAACTTGCACACCATTGTCCTGGTCGCCGGCGACGTAAAAGGATCGATCGCGCGTATCGCCGGCTTGCTCGCCGACAACGATTTGAACATCGCCACGCTCAAGCTCTCGCGAAAGGAGCGTGGCGGCGATGCGTTCATGGTCATTGAGGTAGACGAACAGCCGGGCGAACCACTGCGCAACGCGATCCGCGCGTTGCCATGGGTGAAGTGGGCGTTTCGTCTCGACAAGGTGAGTGCCTGATGTATAAGAGTCTCGCGTCCGCTATCGCCGACGCGGAAGCGCGCGGCGTTTCTCTCTCGACAGTCGCGCTCGAAACCGAAGCCCGCGATCAAGGTCGGCCCGTCAGCGAGATACGCGATGCACTGCGACGCGCGCTCGTCGTCATGCGCGAGGCCGTGGCGCGAGGCATGGTCGGTGACCTGTATTCAAGTTCCGGTCTCGTTGGTGGTGATGCGGCAAAGCTTCGCACCGGTCCCGACGGCCCGCTCGCTGGTACGCCGTTTCGCGATGTGCTCGCGCGCGCGCTGGCTGTGCAGGAAGTGAATGCCGCGATGGGCGTGATTGTCGCCGCTCCCACCGCCGGCGGTGCCGGTGTGCTCCCCGCTGTGCTCACCGGACTCGCAGCCGCTCGAGGCATCGATGACGAGCAGGTGATCTCGGCGCTGGCAACCGCGGGCCTGATCGGCGCCGTCATCGCCGAGCGTGCGTCCCTCTCTGGGGCGGAAGGTGGCTGCCAGGCGGAAACTGGGGCGGCAGCCGGCATGGCAGCGGGCGCGGCCGTCGAAATGCTCGGCGGCTCCCCGCGGATGGTCGGCCACGCCACGGCACTCGCACAGCAAGGAACGCTCGGTCTCGTCTGCGACCCGCTCGGCGGACTGGTGGAATTGCCCTGTGTCTTCAGAAACGCGACCGGAGCGGCCATCGCCCTTGCCGCTATCGAAATGGCCTTGGCCGGCATCGAGTTCGCCATTCCGGCCGACGAAGTGATCGACACCATGGGGGAAATCGGTGAGTCGATGGATATTCGGTATCGCGAAACGGCGGGCGGTGGACTGGCCGCGACGCCCACGGGTCGGCGGCTCGCCAAAGAACGGTTGTACGAGCTCAAGCGCAACGGCGGTTGACGGTTGCGGGCGTTGCGCGCCCGCAACGTGTTGCTGCCCTACCACAGCAAAACGAGATCTACCAAAAGCGATCGATTAGGTAACAAATTGCTAAGTCATTGCAGAAGAATGGTTTACAGGGAGTACGTATGGACGGGCTCGGCGGTGCTGTTTTTGCTTTTCCGGTGGGTATCGGTTCAGCAGGTAGCACATCCCTCGTTTGAATAGGAATCGCCCCACATGTCTAAGTTCAAGCTCTCCGCCTTGGCACTTCTTGCCGCCGCCGCGCTCGCCCAGCCGGCCGCCGCGCAGAACTTTGCCTTCACATCGACTGGCTGTTTCTACTACGGGAGTGGCGGCTGCACCGTGTTCTCGGACCCGTCCACCTTTGCGCTCGATGGCGGCTCGCTGAATCCCAATAGCAACAACCGGAGCCGCTTTCAGATCACCTACGACGGGTTCTCCGTCAACGGCAATGCGAACGGCGCGGGTCTGTTCTCGCCGTTCACAATTGGGGCATTGACGTTCAACAACACCACGTCGAACTCGAGCTTCAACTTCAATAATGTCGGGTTCCGCCTGCGCGTGCTGTTCAGCGCACCGGCCGCGACGTCGCCCAATCCGTACACCTTCACCGCCGACATCGACGGTAAGGTGAACAAGGATGACCAAGGCAACATCACATGGGATTTTGACCCCAACGGCGCGATCTTTTCCTACGGGACGAACAATTTCTTCCGTCTCAAAGTGACAAACGACGATACCGACAATCGCTTCGTAAACGCGGCGAACATCACTGGGAGCATTCAGTGCCTGAAGAAGACCCAGTCGCGCGGTGACAACGACGAGCGCGGCGAAAGTAGCTACTCCAACTCCGCCTGCACCGCCGCGAGCAACCCGTTGCCGGGCAACGAACCGCCGACGAACGTCGTGCCGGAGCCGAGCACCTACGCGCTCATGGCCGCAGGTCTTGCCGGACTCTTTACGGTCTCGCGTCGTCGCCGTACGAACGCCTGATTGGCAAGCGTTGGTTAGATTCACGAAACGCCCGATGCCTGTGCGTCGGGCGTTTCGCTTTTACCGTGTTGAGGCCCGGTGTCGATCCAGTCGCTCGTCCGATCAGCGCACGTGTGGCAGACGTTGTTGCTGCTGCTCGTCATCTCGGCGTGTCGGTCAACTGACGATCGAACCAGTGGCGCCAATGGGGCCGCTACGGTTCAGTCGCTCACGAGAATCTCGCGCACGGGCGCGTTTACCGCGCCTACGTTGGTCGAAGCCTCTGGCGTCGTCGCGAGCTCCACATCGACCAACGTGTTCTGGGCGCAAAACGACAGCGGTAATGACCCCGAACTGTTTGCGTTCGACAGCACAGGCAAATCGCTCGGCGTAGTGCGCGTAAACGGCGCCGCAAATCGTGACTGGGAAGCCATCGCGCTCGGTCCGTGCACGACCGGATCGTGTCTGTACATCGGCGATGTTGGCGACAACCACGCACGGCGATCCAACGTGGTGATCTATCGCGTGCCGGAGCCGAGGGCTGGCGACACCGTCACCACGATCACCGATTCGGTGCGCGTCCAATACCCCGACGGGCCACGCGACGTCGAAGCAATGTGGGTTAGTGCGGACAGCACGGTGTGGCTGCTCTCCAAGCGACCGCTATTTGCGCCCGGCGGTGCGTTGCGCCCAGCGCAGTTGTACCGCGTCCTCGCTTCGGCTTGGCACGCGGCGGGGGTGCAGGTCGCGGAGCACGTGGATTCGCTGCCGATCGTGCCACGCGCCACCGACGCGCGAAGCTGGATTACCGATGCCGCGCTGGCGACGCCGGATTCGTCAGGCAATCGACTGTTGGCGGTGCGCACCGAGCAACGCGTGTTCGTTTTTGCGACCGAGGCCCGAACAGGTCGACCGGGCGGGCTGCGCAACGTGTGCGCCATTGACGTGCTCCACCAGCGACAAGGGGAGGGGGTAACTTGGATGCGCGATGGTCGACTCCTCTTCGACAGCGAGGGCGCGCAGTCGCCGCTATACGCCGCGCGTTGTCCGTAGCAAGTCGAGCGGTTTCGGTGTACACAGTCACGACGCGCGCTTTTCCACGTGCGTCCGTCCGCGACATGCGCCGTTGGTGCACGTGATGGGCAACCTTCTGCGGTGCCCTGATTCTGGCCGACGTCGAACGACGCGCGTAACTTTCCGATCGCCTGCGTGTCCGAATGAAACGTGGTCGACGATCCCGCCGTATGGTCGGATAACTGAACCCAACAGGAATCGCCCCATGGTTACTCGTGAAGACGTCGAAGCGTTTCTCGACCGCCTCGGCACTGACGGCGCGTCGCATCGTGAGGTCGACCCCGGCCTTTGGATCGTTCGCCCCAGTGGCCCCCTCGATTTTGATGTCGTCATCACCCACAA
>JBBQDB010000082.1:0-17544 GCA_038319245.1 Gemmatimonadales bacterium | reverse complement strand
GCGCGGGGAGAACAGCACCTGCTGTGCCTCGGGCGTGGACTGGCCGTACTCCTGCTCGCCGGTCGACGACATCATCGACGTCAATGACAGCACCCGGTCGGGGAACTCAATCGCCATCTTCTGGGCGATCATCCCGCCCATCGAGGACCCGAGCACGTGTGCCCGCTCGATGCCGAGGTCCGTCAGCAGATCCATCCCGTCGCCGGCCATGTCTCGCAGCGAGTACGGCGCCATGGCGAGCGCGCGGTCGAAGTCGCCGGAGGTGATTGCGGTGATGAAGTCTCCGAGATGGACCGGGTGCTCATCCAGTCTCGTCGAGAGGCCGCAGTCGCGGTTGTCATACCGGATGACGTAGCGGCCGCGGGCCGCGAGCATGCGGCAGAAATCGACGTCCCATCCGAGCAGTTGGGTGCCGAAGCCCATGACGAGCAAGACGGCGGGGTGGGCCGGATCTCCGAACACCTCATGCTCGATCGTGATGCGCATACGGGAGGCGTTGGCGTGCGCGCTGGCCGGCTTGGGGTCCGTCGGGTGGGTCATGAAGTGTCTCTCTGCTCACGCTGAACAGGATTTAAGGCGTTAACGCTTGCGCAGACGCTGTGAGGCTCGGACGCACCGCGAAAGAGTTTATTGCACGGCCCGCCCCATTTGCAAACAGGTTGAAACTAAAAACTAGGCGGCGGTGACGTCACGCCCGCCACGACGGAAGACGGATGGAAGCAGTCGCCAAATCGAGTGTCATACGTACCCGGGTCGTACCGGAGTTTATTTCGCCTTTCGCAATCCTCCGTAACGACAAAGCCTCGCCGCAACCGAAGTCGTGGCAAGGCTTTGTGTAAATCACCATCGGGACGACAGGATTTGAACCTGCGACCCCTTCCACCCCAAGGAAGTGCGCTACCGGGCTGCGCCACGTCCCGTCGCCGACAATCCCCAGTCAACGGCAGACGAGCAACATATCCGCCCTGCACACGTATCTCAACCCGACAGACGCAACCGGCCTCCGTACGCCGCCCACAGGACGGCCCGGCCTACCCGTCACGCTCTACACGAACCCTTCGGCCGCCTTCCGCACTTCCGCATGCATCGGCGGATATCCCGGCTGGAGCTCCTCGAGCGTCTCCACGAGCATGCGCGCGATCAAGTAATTGCGCACCAACTTGTCATCTGCCGGCACCACATACCACGGTGCCCATGGCGTGCTGCATTCGGTCAAGACCTCACGATACGCATCCGTGAAGGCGTTCCAATGCGCGCGATCCTCAAGATCTTCCGGCCGGAACTTCCAGTTCTTTCGGGGATCCTCGAGCCGCGCCTGAAAGCGCGCCCGTTGCTCATCGCGGGACACGTGCAGCATGCATTTGCGCACGACCACCCCACTCTCGTGCAGCAACTTCTCGAACGCGTTGATCTGCGCGTATCGTGGGCGCCACACGGATTCCGGCACCAGCTTCCGCACGCGCACGGCGAGGACGTCCTCGTAATGCGAGCGGTTGAACACACCAATCATGCCGAGCGGGGGGACGACCTGATGCACGCGCCAGAGGAAGTCGTGTCGCAGCTCAAGCGCGGTCGGCGGACCGAACGGCGCGACAGCGACGCCGGTCGGATTGAACGCGCCGTACACCGTGCGAATGGTCCCGTCTTTTCCTGCGGCATCGCGCCCCTGTAGCACGAGCAACAGCGCACGGCGACCGTCCGCGTGAAACGCATCCTGCAACGCCGTGAGCCGCGCGAGCACTATGTCGGTCGCCTCGCGCAGCGCGACGTGATCGGGCGCGTCCTTGAGCCGTGCTGCGCCGCTGCCAAGCCGAATGCGCTTCTTGGGATCGACGGCCTTGAGTTTGAATCGACGTAACGCAATGGGCGCGCTCATTCGGGCGACGGTGGCGAGGCGGCGCGTCCGCTGATTTCCTGTACGGCAATCACGAACACGAACTCGCGAGCCGGCGTCGGATCATCATCGGTGAACGCGTTTGGCACCAACGTCCGAAACGCCAGCACGGCCTTGGCATATTGCTCCTGTTGCGGCGGCGCGCCATCGGGGTCGGGAAATTCGATGCGACCGTGGATGACCACGCTCTGCCAATCGAAGAGCGCCCGCACCTCGTCCACCTCGAACGCGACCCACGGATGATGCGCCAGCACGGTGGCCTTCGTGCCGAATTGTGTGCGACCATAGATGCTGCCATCCTGATACACAAAGTGAATCGGCTCGATGTCCACGCGATCACGAAAGGCGAACGCCAAACGCCCTACCGACTGCGACAGCAATAGCGCGTCGCACTCGGCGCGGTTGAGCACCTGAAACACTGCTTCTCGGCTCATGCGACCCCCAACGGTTCGAATGGCTCCATGTGAATCAACACGCCGAGCGCGGATGGCACGCGGGCCCGAATGGCAGACTTCACGCACCCGGATAATATGTGCGCGTCGTGCAGCGACAGCGACGGATCGGCCTGCACGTGGATGTCCACGTACAATGCGGTGCCCGAACGTCGCACCTTCAACTTTTCGATCGCCATCACGCCCGGTGTGGCCAGCGCGGCACCGCCAACCGTCGCGAGCAATGCTGGCTCCGGCGCACGGTCCATCAGGTCTTCCAGCGCGCCGCGCATCAGCAGCCCGCCATTAACGCAAATGACCACGGCCGCGACCAGCGCCGCCCAATCGTCAGCCGGCTCCCAGCCTTTGCCGCCGATCAACGCGACCGAAATACCGATGAACGCCGCCGCCGACGTGATGGCATCCGCTCGGTGATGCCAGGCATCCGCTTTGACGACCACGCTCCCCGACTCCGTGCCGACCTGCAACACACGCTTGGCAAGCAATTCCTTGACCACGATCACCAACGCGAGGACAGCGAGCGTGAACGGCGCCGGCGCGTGGTGTGGCATCCGGATCTCTTGTACGGCCTTGACGGCAATACCAATAGCAGCCCCGAGCATAAGCGCGGAGACCGTCGCCGCCGCGAGCGGTTCGGCACGCCCGTAGCCAAAGGGGTATCGCTCATCCGGGTCCCGACTCGCAATGCGAAGGCCGCTCCACACCACCAGCGAACCGACCATGTCCGTCGCGCTCTCGATTGCATCCGCGACCAGCGCGTATGAATTCCCGATGAGCCCTGCGACGAGCTTGACGACCGCTAAGACTGCGTTGAGCACGAGCCCGACTTTCGCCAGTCGCTGGGCGACACGCTGCTGGGTCCCCGAGGTGGCAGCGGGGGCCGACGTTTTCGCGGCGGGCGCTGTCATGCGGACAGCATTGCGGCGCACGTCCAAGCATGGTGGCCGAAGAATTGCAACACACAAATGTGCCGTCTCGTCGGTGTCCTTCGTCTGCTTACAGATCCGGTCATCGAGCTCGGGAAAGGACAGGCGAACGGCGCCGACTTGCGTTGCACGCATGCTATTCAATCTGGAGCGCGGACGAAAGCATGGTATGACCAACAGGTTACAACTGTTGCTCTCTCCATCGCTTGCGATATGTTCCTCGTGATGAGTAGAGGTGCGGCGACTCGCTGTCACTTTCTAATGGCTCTTGTCCGTTCAGTGCTTCGCGCTGGCTCATCTTCTGCTTTTACCTATTCGGGAGGTTTATGCGTACCCTGACCAAGTTCGTTCTCGGCACTTCGCTGACACTCGCCATTCCAGCCTCGGCGTTTGCACAGCGCCAAGGTGCCATTGAGATCGGCGGCTTCGGGCGCTATACGAAGTACATGGATACCCTCGAGCTCAAGTCGGCAGTTGGCGGCGGTGGGCGCGCGGGTATTTACGTCTTCAAGAATTGGATGTTGGAAATGGATCTGAGCTACGCGGCTCCCAAATCCACCAAGGCGAAGACCGGCAACATCGGCATCGACACGCTGACCAAGGTGTCTGACGCGCTGTGGTCGTACCGTTTGCTGTACAACGCGCCCCTGAGCGATCGGGTCAAGCTGCTGCTCGGCGGCGGCTATGGCTACGATTCTTACGGTCGCGTGCGCGCCGTTGCTCCTCGTGGCGGTGGCCCGCAGGGTCTCGTCGGTCTTCGGTTCATCCTGAACGACCGTCTCTCAGCCCGTATCGAAGGCACCGGCACGTACGTCCTGCCCGCCAAGGCCGACACCAAGCCGTATGCACGTGCAACCGGGCTTAACCTCGGAGCGCAGGCTGGCCTCAGCGTGTCGCTGTTCACGAAGGATCCGAAGCCGCGCATCGTGCATGACACCGTCAAGACAGTCACGATGATGCATGACACGGTGTATATCCGTCGCATCGACACCGTAAAGGTTGCCGGTCCGGCTGCTCGCCCGGTGGTCATCGGCGCGGTGAACTTCGCATTCAACAAGTTCGACATCACGTCGGAAGCCAAGAAGGTGCTCGATGTCATCGCCGAGTCGCTCGTTGACCCGACGAACACGTCGCGCAACATCACGGTCACCGGTAACACCGACGCGATTGGCAGCGAGCGCTACAACGAAAAGCTCGGCCAGACGCGCGCCGATCAGGCGAAGGCGTATCTCGTGTCCAAGGGTGTTGCGGAATCGCGGATTGTCGCACGCACACAGGGCGAGAAGGATCCGATTGCTCCGAACACGTCAGACAACGGCCGCGCGACGAATCGTCGTGTGCTGATCATGCTGACGAATTGATCATCGCGGAGAGCCCTCGCGCTCTCCCGGTGTGTCAGCAACGCCGTGCCGATCTTCGGATCGGTGCGGCGTTCGTTTTTGACGACGTTCGTTTTTCCCGACGAGCACTAGATTGTCCCGGCAGCTATGGCTGACGCGCCCAGGATCCCGACTCTCTCGCACCGATTCGAGTACGCCGCTTCGCGCGTCGCCGTGCGACTGCTGCGCCTCGTCGGATGGCGCACGTCCAGCGCCGTGGGCGCCCTGTTCGGCCGCTGGGCGTATCGCCCACTTGGCATTCGCGCCGGCGTCACCGAGCGACAGATCGCCGCCGCCCTTCCCGATCTGACGCCGACGCAGGTCCGCGATACCGCACGCCGCTCGTACGAAAGCATTGGACGCACATTCATCGAGACCGCTGTGCTGCCGGGTGCGACGAGGGAAGATATTCTCGCCCGCTTTGAAACGATCGACGGATGGGAGCACCTCGAGGCGGCGATGGCGCTGGGGAAAGGCGTCATTGTCGTCACCGGACACTTGGGCAACTGGGAGCTCGGCGGTGCATACCTCGCGGCGCGTGGGATTCCGCTCGATGTCGTGGCTCGCGGGATGGGGAATCCGTTGATGGAAGCGTATGCACTCCAGACCCGTCGCGAGATCGGTATGGAAGTCGTGCACGATCAGCAAGCGGTGCGACAGACGCCACGAGCACTCCGTGAGGGGCGCGTCGTCGCGATGGTGAGCGATCATGACGCACTCGGACTCGCCAGTACGTTTGTCCCCTTCTTTGGGCGACCCGCGAAGACGCCACGTGGGCCAGCGGTGTTCGCGTTACGCTTGGGGGTACCGCTGGTATTCGTCACGCCGGTGCGCGAGGCAAGTGGCCGGTACGCGTTGCGTATCGAACCGGTGCCCGTGGTGGAAACCGGCGAGCGCGAAGTCGATGTCGATGCGATCGTGCTGGCGTATACGCAAATTCTCGAGCGCTTCGTGCGCCGATACCCAGCACAGTACTTCTGGCAGCATCGCCGCTGGCGCCGACAGCCAGACGACACGCCAGCGCATCTGCGCGAACCGTGATCACGCGTTATGTGACCGCGCGTATCGCGGAGCGCGCTCGCGCATCCGTGTTTGGCCACGCTGGGACGAGGGGCCCCGGTTGAGCGCGAAACGTGCAAGGAACACAGGAAACGTTCGTCGATTGGTGAAAGGCACGGTGCTGGCCTTGGCACTGTTCCTGCTCGCTCCGGTACCCGTCATTCTCCTGCTTGCGGTCGTGCAACCGCCCACGACGTCGGTGATGCTGCAGACTAGTGCAGCTCGGCTGCTGCATGGGGACCGTCCGGCCATCCCCCGGCATGTCACAGTGGACCGGGTCGGCCTCTCGCCCTATCTACGGCGCGCCGTGCTTGCCTCTGAGGATGATCGTTTCTATCTGCATCACGGCATCGATTTCGTGGAAATGCAGAAAGCGATCGATCGCAAGAACGCCGGTGGCAAGCTGCGCGGTGCGTCTACGCTGACCCAGCAAGTCGCGAAGAATCTCTTTCTGTGGAACGGACGCTCGTTCATTCGGAAGGGATTGGAAGTGTACATCGCGCTGTGGCTCGAATTGCTGCTGTCGAAAGAACGCATCCTCGATCTGTACTTGAACCTCGCGGAATGGGGCGACGGCGTTTTCGGCGCGGAGTCGGCAGCGCGCGCGCACTTCAACAAGAGCGCGGCCTCGCTGACGCGTGACGAAGCGGCGCGACTCGCGGCCATCCTGCCATCGCCACGACGCTGGCCCGTGAATGGCAGCGTTGCGTCACGTCGCGCGGCGGTCATCTTGGGGCGCATGCAATACGCAGCGCCCAAGCCGTAGCCCATCAGCCAATGCCACTCCTCACTGCTCGGCGCACCCGGTGGATACGCGGCGCAACGTGCTCCGCGCTGCTCGCTGCGTCGTGGGCGTGCGGCAACCAGACGCTGGTGGCGTCGGCGCCAACCGCGCGAGCGAACGCCGTGCCGATCGCGCCCTTGCCGCCCCTCGGACTCTCGGTGGTCGACGCGCCCATTTCGTATGCGCTTGCCCCGTTACTCGACGCGCTCGAGCGCGCGGTGCCCAAAAAGTTTGGGGACATCACCCATCGCATGGTGATCGCGTCGAACACGCGACAAGCCGTCGCGTTCGAAGCCACGCGCACCCCCTTTCAAGTCTCCTTCGACGGCAAGAAGGTCATCCTTTCGTCGATCGTGTCGTATCAGGGGCGCGGTTGGTACAAGCCGCCGCTCGCGCCAACCGTCAGCGCGTCGTGTGGCACTACCGGACCGCAGCCGCGCGTGCACATCGTGCTCGGCATCGACGCCGAGCTCACTTCCGAGTGGTCGCTCAAGACCCGATCGCGCGTGCGAACCATTCGCGCGGAGTCGGACACGCCGCGTGACGCGTGCAAGGTGACCATGTTCCACCTCGATGTAACTGATCGCGTGCTCAAAGCGATCCGTCCGCAAATCGAAAGTCGGCTGCCAGGCGTCGATCGGGGGATCGCGGAGTTCGATATCCGCTCGCGCATGGATCGCTGGTACAATCTGCTCAACAAGAGCATCCACATCCATGACAGTTTGTGGCTCGTGCTCGCACCGCAGCAGGTGCGTCTTGGCGAGTTGCGAATGACGGACAGTGCGTTGGTCGCCGACATTCGCCTGTACGCGCGACCGGTGATGGAATCTGGGCCGCGGCCGCCGCGGGTGCACACACCACTTCCCCCGCTGATTCGCGCGGTACGAGAGGTCGGCGACAGCGCGCACCTCCGTCTCGAAGGGCGTCTTGCGTACGAAGACGCGAACAGCGTGCTCGCAGCGCAACTCGTTGGACGCTCGATCAGTCGTTACGGGCGTTCGGTCAAGGTCGCGCGCATCCGTGTCTACCCTTTGAGCGACGGCCGCATCGTGTTGGCGGTGGGCGTGACCGGCGACATCATCGGCGACGCATATCTCGTTGGCACGCCGAGCGTCGATTCGGTGACGCATACAATTGCCGTGCCTGACCTCGACTTCGATGTGAACACCGCGAATGCGCTGGTGCGCGGACTGGCGTGGCTGCGCAAAGCCGATCTGGTCGCGCAACTGCGAGACAACGCGCGTTGGCCGCTCGACGGCGTCATCGACGCGGGCCGCAAGCAGGTCGAAGCGGCGCTCAACCGCGAACTCGCACCCGGCATCCGCCTCGAGGGCCATATCACAACGGGCCACATCGTCGGCGTGGCGGTGCTTCCGCGCTATCTCATTGTGCGCGCCGATGCGACCGGTTCGTTGGGCCTGTCACTGGATCGCGAAATCGAAACGCCGCGACGAGGTGGACGCAATAAATAGTGACGCTTGGCAGACTACTGCTCCTGCCGAAACCCGTCGCGTCGTCGATTCGCGTCGAACAGCGGCCCGACGGAGATACCGAGGTAGCAACGCCCCGAGACGCTGGCGCTGCGCATCACCGGACACCCGAGATCGATGCGCGTCGACGACGGCGTGCCATTCGCCGAGAGAATTCGGAGACGCGCGCCGAGCACCGCAACGCGGACGTGCTCGTTGCCGCGATCGGCGATACCCGCACGCATGGACGCCGACGCGAAGAACGCGCCGTCGAGCAGCGCATTTGCTGTGAGCGCGCGAAGGTGAAAAGAGCGCTCACCCGACACGGCCGCCGTGTGTGCCGCCTGTCGGGCATAGTTCGGAACCGCAGGAAAAGTTGGATCGATTGTGGGCGAGACGATGACCCGCGCACGTAAATCTGCTTCGGCGAACTCGATGAACTCGTCGAGCGCGCGCACACCCCAGAAGCCGCGCCACGCCTCGCGATAGTAACTGATGCCAAGTCGTTCGACGCGATTGATTCCAGTCGTTACTCCACCAATCAGGCCCGATGCCCAAAGATCGGTGGTGAGCAAGGATGCGCGCGACGGCCGCCAGACACGACCAGCCCAGCCGTCGTAACGCGCCGCCGCCACGCGTGATGGCGCGTCGCGGCCGACCCCGAGCACCCAGTTGAATTCCGTCACCGCGGGTACATCGAGGAAACCACGGCCGGGCGCGAACCACGACACCGTGTCGAATGCCGCAGCTCGGCGCACGATCCCGATATCAACCAGCTGCAGACGACGTCCGCGGTGCAACAGCGCACCAGTGCGTTCGCGCGTGGACACCGAGAGGCTGTCGAACTCGACGCCCATCTGCAGAAACAGGGCGTCCGTCCGCGACTGATCAATGCGACGCGCGACGAGTAATTGTCCAACCGCGCCGTGTGTGGCGCGCACGCGCGGTGCGGGCGGCACGTCCGTTGGCGACGGTACGATCGGTAAGGCTGGCAGCGTAGGTTCTGGCCGTCGACTGAGAAATCCCAACAGCTCGAATTGCCACGGATCAAAGACCGAGCGCGGATTCGTACGCAGCGAAAACGTCGCGAGATCGCGATCGCCGATGTTGGACAGCCGCAGACTTCCCTGCATGTCGTGCCCCGCAACCCACGGATCGACTAGCGACAACGAGGCACCATCACCGAACTGTGTGTGCGACTGCGCGATCGACACGCGACGTCCGCTGCCAAATAGGTTTCGGTCTTCAATGGCGACTGAGTAGTCAGGTGGAGCAACGCGCGCCGTCGGACGCAGGCTCCAGGTGTCGCGCGTGTGTACGGCCACGTCCACGTCCTGACCGCAGGTGGTAGCCTCCATCCAGACGTCGTTGAAGAGCATCGCGCGCCGCAACTGGCGCAGCGATTCACCGACCTTCATCGAGTCGAGCTGATCACCGGGGGCGAAGAGTAGAGCGCGCTGCACGACGCCCGTGAGCGTGGTCGCGCGAAGGCGCCCGAGCTGGCCGCGCCATCCCGACTTCGGGAACGGCCCTTCAGGAACGATGGACACGGTCTGCAAGTGCAGCCCCTGCACCGCCCCGCCACCCGAGCGGAAAATTGTCGACGTACACGGGTGTCCGGTGGAATCCGTGCGCGGAGGCGCGGCCTGCGCGGGCAGCGCGCAGCAGCAGATCCCTCCCACCAGCCCACTCACGCCGGCGCGCACCGCAACTCGACGAACGGACGTACTCAAACCCAATGGCGGTACCGGTGGGGAGCGCGGGCGCAAACGAGCCGAACCACAAGATCCTAAGGTATGTGCGTCCGCACTTTGTACCACGGTAAGACGACGTTAAGCTGCGTATTATGAGATCGTTCCCCGCCCCACTCCCGCGCCGTCGCATTGTGCACGGTCTGCGCCTATTCACTCTCCCGAGCCAGCTGCTGGCCTGCGCCCTGGCGGCGTCGATGGCACTGCCGCGCGTTGCCATCGCCCAGCAACCTCCGGTGGACACCACCAAAGGCACGCAATCGTCTCCGGCAAAGGCGAAAAAGTCTGCGATGACCGCCACGTCCGCGAAGTCTGCTAAGAGAAAGACCGTTGCGAAGTCGGCCGCCTCTGGCGACACCATCCGCAAGAAGCCCGAAGGCGCACTTGGTCCCTCGTCGGGCGAGATGCATATGGCCTTCCGCAACACCGGCAGCGACCTCGATTCGCTCTGGCCGCCCAAGATGCCGACTCCACTCCCGGGGTCGATCCTACCCGCAAAACGCATCATCGCGTTTTATGGCAACCCGCTCTCGCGGCGCATGGGTATCCTTGGCGAGTTCGGGCCCGATACGATGCTGCGCAAACTCGACGAAGAAGTCGCCGCGTGGAACAAGCTTGATCCGCAGCATCCGGTCCAACCCGCACTGCATCTGATCGCCTCAGTCGCGAACCCAATTCCGGGACGCGACGGGAAGTATCGCACGCGCATGGACAGTGTGCTGATTGAAAAAGTGTACGGCTGGGCGAAACAGAAGAACGCCATCATGTTCCTCGACTTGCAGATCGGTCACAGCACGCTGCAGCAGGAACTGCCGGCCTACGAGCGCTTCCTCAAGCGGCCCGACGTGCATCTGGGGATCGACCCCGAGTTCTCGATGAAGGACGGGACGCGACCGGGTAAAAAGATCGGAACCTACACGGCCGCCGATGTGAACTTCGCGTCGCGCTTCCTGCAGGGAATGGTGGATAAGTACAAGTTGCCGCCGAAAGTGCTCGTCGTGCATCGCTTCACGAAGAAAGGCGTGACCGATACGCCGGAGATCAAACTCGATCCGCGTGTCCAGATCGTCATGGATATGGACGGCTTTGGTCCGCCGTGGCTCAAGCGCGATTCGTACTACAGCTACGTGAAGAGGGAGCCGGTGCAGTTCGCGGGTTGGAAGCAGTTCACGAAGCCGCGCAACGACAATCCATCCACCACGCGCGAATCGATTCTTCGGCTGTGGCCCGCGCCGCTGTACGTGCAGTTGCAGTAGGTTTGCCGTCACGTCGCGCGTCGAGACTCCGTCACGCGCACTCTGCTTGCCACGAGGCGATACCCGATGCACTGTCGAGTATCGCCTCGTTTGATTTCCCACCGGTTCTCCTCCTCCGAACAATTCCTATGCAGCGTCGTGAGATGTTGCGCACCGCTGCCGCGAGCGTGGTCTCCGCTGCGGCACTTGCGCTACTCCCCAATACGGCCCACGCCGCATGGGCGCAGGACGCCTGGTTGCGAGTCGGGACGCTCGACGGGTCTTCAGCCGCGACACGGCTCGCCGATCCGTTCTCCGCGGCACAGCGCGCAACGTTAGGCGCGCTGGCTGACATCATCATTCCGCGTACGGATACGCCGAGTGCAACGGATGTTGGTGTGTTGGCATGGATCGATGTCGTGATGACCGACTACTACACGTCGGAGGAACGCAACGTGTTGACCGTTGGACTCGATGCGATCGACGCACTCGCCCAATCACGTGCGTCGATGTCGTTTGCGGCGTTACGCGGTGACGCGCTCACCGGCGTAATGGCTTCACTCGATGCGCCCGCGGATCGCGCACTACCAGCAGTGCGGGGCTACCAACGCGTGAAAGGGTTGGTGGTGCATGGCTATTTCACGAGCGAGCGCGTGCAGCAGGACGTGTTGCACAACGAGATTATGCCTGGTCGATTTGTTGGTGACGCGCCGATGGCGGTGCGTGGCGCAGGAGGTCGCGATGAGTGACGCGACGCATCACACGCGGCACATGGCGAACGACGACGAGTCGGGTGAAACGCACGCGCTGCAGCGCCGCGTGTTCGATGCGATTGTCGTAGGCTCGGGAATCAGCGGTGGTTGGGCCGCGAAGGAACTGACCGAGCGCGGTCTGCACACGATCGTGCTGGAGGCGGGCGGTCCAGTCGCTGCGGACGGTTCGGATTTCGTCGAGCATGTGCAGCCGTACGAGATGAAGTTTCGCGGATGGGGCGATCGCAATGCGCTCGAGCGCGATCAACCGATTCAGCGGCAGTGCTACGCCTGCGACGAAACCGGCCGAAAGTTTTTCGTCAACGATCACGAGAACCCATACACGAACCCCGACGACGCGCCATTCAAGTGGTTTCGCGGACGGCAGGTGGGTGGTCGGAGCATCACGTGGGGGCGTCAGGTGTATCGGTGGAGCGATCTGGATTTCGAAGCCAACGCGAAAGACGGACACGGCACCGACTGGCCGATTCGCTACAAGGACATCGCGCCGTGGTATTCGTATGTCGAGCGCTTCATCGGTGTGACCGGCGCGAAAGAAGGGCTGTCGCAGTTGCCCAACGGTGAGTTTCTCCCGCCGATGGCCATGACTATCGTCGAGCAGGCGGCACGCGAACGCATCATGAAAGCGTTCAACGGCGAGCGCGTGATGACCATTGGACGCGCCGCGATTCTGACGCAGAATCACAATGGGCGCGCGGCGTGTCACTACTGCGGGCCGTGCGAGCGCGGGTGCGCGACGCACTCGTACTTCAATAGCATCGGCAGCACATTGCCGGCCGCGAAGAAGACGGGGCGGCTCACACTGAAGCCACAGAGCGTGGTGGCGGAAGTGTTGTTCGACGCGAAGCGCGGTCGCGCGCGCGGCGTGCGTGTGATCGATGCGCAGACGAAGCAGGAAACCGTGTACGAGGCGAAGGTCGTCTTTCTCTGCGCCTCGACGATCGAATCCGTACGATTGCTGCTCAACTCCAAGAGCACGCGCTTTCCGGACGGATTCGCCAACTCGAGCGGCACGCTTGGTAAGTACGTGATGGACCACCACTACGGGTCCGGCGCCAGCGGTACGATGCCCGGCTTCCTCGACAAGAAGACGATCGGCCGTCGCCCGAACGGCATTTACGTCGCACGCTTTCGGAACGTGAAGACCCCGAGCCAAGACTTCGTGCGCGGCTACGGCATGCAAGGCGGTTCCGGTCGATCGGCGTGGGGGCGCGGAAGCGGCATGGCCGGCTACGGCGCGAACTTCAAGCAGTCGCTCATCGACGACTTGGGGCCATGGGGCATCAACGTTGGCGGATGGGGTGAAACGCTCCCCGACGAACGCAATCACATCTCGCTCGACCCGAATACGAACGACGCGTGGGGCATCCCCGCCGCGCGCATCGATGTACGCTGGCGTGAGAACGAAATGGCGATGAACAAGGACGTCATTGCGAGCGCGGTCGAACTCATGGAAGCGGCTGGGGCGACAAATGTACGCGCTAACCGCACGATGCAGCCGCCCGGGCATTGCATTCACGAGATGGGCGGCGCACGCATGGCCAAGACCGCGAAAGATGGCGTACTCAACGCGTTCAATCAGTCGTGGGACGTGCCCAATCTCTTCATGACCGACGGATCGGCGATGGCGAGCAGTGCGTGTCAGAATCCGAGCATCACCTACATGGCGCTCACCGCGCGCGCGGCAGCACACGCCGTCGAACAACTCAACCGGAGATCGCTCTGATGTCGGACGAATTAGCACCTTCGCGCGCGGACATGTCGCGACGGCAAGCGCTGGGTAAACTCGGGGCGACCGCGGTCGCGACGTCACTGCTTGGCGGTGCGCTCGTACCAGAAGTTGCCAGTGCAGCGGAGGTCGCGTTGCCGCGCACACCAACGGGGCATGGCCGCTTACATCAGTCGGTCTCGCGCTGGTGCTACGGGAAGATTCCACTCGACGAGTTGTGCCGAGCCGCGCAAGCGATGCACATCGAAGCGATCGACCTGCTCGATGAAGCCGATTGGAAAGTGCCGCAAAATTATCGGATGGTGTGTGCGATGGCCAACGGCTTCGGCACGATTCCCAAAGGCTTCAATCGCCCTGACCTGCACGATGAATTGGTCGCGAAAGGATCAGCGATGATTCCAAAGGCCGCGGCCGCTGGTGTGGAGCGCATCGTGTGCTTCAGCGGCAATCGCGGCGGCATGTCCGACGGCGAAGGCATCGCGAATTGCATTGCGGGCTTTAAGCGACTGATGCCCGTCGCAGAGAAGCACAACGTCACGCTCTGTCTCGAGCTGCTCAACAGCAAAGTGGATCACAAGGACTATCACTGCGATCACACCGACTGGGGGGTGGAAGTGGTGAAGGGTGTGAACTCACCGCGACTGCGTCTGCTGTACGACATCTACCACATGCAGATCATGGAAGGGAATGTGGTCGCGACGATCAAGGCGAATATGCCGTACATCGCACATTTCCATACGGGTGGAGTGCCGGGGCGCGGGGATATCGACGACACGCAAGAGTTGAATTACCGGTTGGTGGCGGAGACGATCGCGGATTTACGGTTCGAGGGATACGTGGCACACGAGTTCGTGCCGAAGTTGAAGGATCCGTTGGAGAGTTTGCGCAATGCAGTGGTGTTGTGTGAGGTGTAGTAACTGAAAGGGCGTGGCCGGATGTCCCTGGCCCAACCCCGCGGCATCGTGGGGTTGGGGGTGGCCAGGGTCCGGTGAGGAGTAGGGAGTGGTGGGTGGAGCAGACAGCGGTGGGGAGTGGGGAGTGGGGAGTGGGGAGTAGGGAGTGGGGAGTGGGGAGTAGGGAGTGGAAAGGATTGGCGTAACTACTGAAAAAGCAGTTGACAGGCGTGCTTTGCCGGCGCATACTACTGAAAGACCAGTAACAAGCCTCCGCCCCGTCGCCGACCCCGCAGACCACGTTGAATGGATGAGATCTATTTTCCCCCGCGCGAACTCGAAGTCATGAGCAGCCTCTGGCGACGGGGGTCGGCCTCCGTGTCCGAAGTGCGCGATGATCTCAACGAGCCGCTCGCGTACACGTCGGTGCTCTCGGCGCTGCAGACGCTCACCGAAAAGGGCTACGTGCGCCACGAGCCAGACGGTCGCGCGTATCGATACTTCCCGATGATTGGCGCAGAACGTGCCGGCAAGAGCGCGTTGGCGCGCATTCGCGACGCGATCTTTCAGGGCTCCGCTGAACGTATGTTCGCGCAGCTCGTCTCCGACCGAAAGCTCGATCGCGCGTCGCTCGAACGGATGCGCACGCTGCTGGCCGAACGGATGGGCGACGATGACAGCAGCGAGGGGAAATCATGATCGCCGCATGGATCGTCTACGGTGTCGTCGTTGGTGCACTCGCGATGGGAGTCGCCGCCCTACTGCATGCCTTGCGACGTGACAGCGGCAACGCGGTGCGCGGGATCTGGGCGGGAGCGATACTCGTCACGATCGGACTCTCCGCCAGCGCGCCGTGGCGGGTTGCAGCGCCGATCGTTCGTATCTCGATTTCCAATGCAACGGAACGCGGTAACGTGACGACGACGGTGGTCGCACCGACGCTCGCTGAACAAGCGCGTGCCCTGTTCGACCGCGTAGTCAACACGACCTCCGCGCCGCTCACGAAGGCGATGTCCGAAGCGATGCGACTACCAACGTCCGTGCAGCGCGCCGCACTCGGCGGCTGTGTTGCGCTCACGATCGGCGCAGTGCTCTGGCTCATCTCGATGTACGCCCGCACGCTGTTGCTCCGCCGGTCATGGGAACGCGACAACCTGCTCGGCGTACCTGTGCGCGTTGCGCCGCACGCAGGACCGGCGGTGATCGGCGTTGCTCCACCGGAGATTGTCGTACCGCGCTGGTTGTTGGACCGTGCACCGAACGAACAACGGCTGGTGCTCGAGCATGAGCAGGCGCATGTGCGCGCGCATGATCCGCTGTTGTTGCTCGCGGCGTGTCTGGCGGTCGCGCTGATGCCGTGGAACCCGGCCTTGTGGTACATGCTGTCGCGGCTGCGCCTCGCCGTCGAATTGGATTGTGATCGTCGCGTGCTACGCGCTGGGGCCCCAACGCGTTCATATGCGCAATTGCTGATTGAATTGTCCGCCCACCGTTCGTTACTCAGCCCCGCCGTGCCTTCGTTTTCTCACAGTATCTCTCATCTCGAACGGAGATTGCTCGCCATGACTACCCGCCCTAACCGCGCATCGCTGTCCGTCCGACTCGGCGGCGCGTTGCTCACCGCCGCAGCGTTGCTTGCCGCGTGCGAATCGAAGTTGCCGACATCGGCTGAAGTGCAGGACATGACCGCCGCGACAGCCGCGAAGCGCGCCGCGGAATTCACAGTCATGGATACGCTCCGTACCAGCTACATCATCGACGGTCGCGCTGCCACTAAGGCAGAAGCCGACGCGATCCCATCACAGCGAATCGCATCCGTCGAAGTCAACCGCGCAACCACCGGTCAGGCCAACAGCGTCGTCAGCATTCAAACGCGCGCCGCAGCGGATACGGCAAGAGAACCATCGAAAGTCAGCATTCGCACCAAGGGAACCGCGTCCAACTTCAGAGTCACCGGAAGCAGCGATTCCACGCGCACGATGACGATTCAACTCAATGATTCGGCGAGCAGAATGGGGGAGATGAAGATCGTCGAGCGCACCGGCACTCCGAAACCAACGACGAGGCTTTCGACAGCGGATCAGAAACCGTTCGACGGTCTGCTGATCGTCGATGGCGTCGTGACCGAGGCGTCGAAGATGAACGGTATCGCCCCAAGCACAATCCTCTCTGTCGAGGTCATCAAGGGTCCGTCGGCGTTGCAGAAGTACACCGATCCGCGCGCTGCCAACGGCGTCATTGTCATCACGACCAAGAAGAAGTAACAATGGCACAAAGCTCGAACAGCGTCAGATCCCGCGCCGTTCGAGCGTCATCCGCATCCCGTAGGCCGGCCGCAGGGTAATCATCGGCTGCAGCACCACGGGATGCCCCGGCACGAGCGTTGCGCTCCACCGCTGTGCCAACGTCGCCAACATCAGGATCGCTTCCGTCCACGCGAACTGTTCACCAATACAAATGCGCGTGCCTGCACCGAATGGGAAATAGCTGAACTTCGGGCGGTCACTCGTATGCTCGGGCGCCCAGCGCTCGGGATCAAAGCGCTCGGGCTCTGGCCACCACCGTGCATCGCGTTGCACCAGCCACGGCAACACCAAAACAATCGTGCCTTCGCGCAGCACATAGTCGCCGCAGTCGTAGTCGTGCAGCGCACGCCGACCAATCGCGTACGCGGGCGGATAAAGTCGCATCGACTCCTGCACTACCATGCGCGTATACGGCAGCCGCGCGAGATCGGCCATCGTGGGCTCAGCGCCCAACGCGTCCACTTCGGCGTGCAATTTTGACGCGACATCGGGGTGCTGCGACAAGAGATACCACGTCCACGTGAGGTTGTTCGCCGTGGTCTCGTGCCCAGCAAGAAAGATGGTGAGCGCTTCGTCACGGAGCTGCTTGTCACTCATGCCCGTGCCGTCGCCTTCGGTGTCCGTCGCTTGCAGCAACATCGACAGGAGATCACCGCGATCCTCACCGCTCGCGCGACGATCGGCAATAAGCGTGTAGATCGTTTGGTCGAGTCGAGCACGCGCTTTCCGAAAGCGACGCGCGAACGGTAACGGCAGTCGCTCCATCACACCGGGAAACGGCAGCATGACCAACGCGAACGACTCGAGGATCGCGGTCACAGCGGCGCCGATTTCGTCGGACTGCGATTCCATCTCCGCATCGAACAGCGTCTTGCTCACCACGGCCAAGGTGAG
>JBBQDB010000081.1:0-17902 GCA_038319245.1 Gemmatimonadales bacterium | reverse complement strand
GGAGCTCGTAGAGCAGGCAGCCGAGTCCATAGACGTCGGCGCGACCGTCGATCGCCGCGCCAGAAGTCCACTGCTCGGGGCTCATGTAGTTTGGGGTCCCGACGAGTGGATCCGGTTCCGTGCCAGGCTCCGCCACTGCTCGTATCGTGCTGACTAATCCCAAGTCAACGAGAATCGCGTGCTCGCCATCCATCAACACGTTGTCGGGTTTTACGTCGCGGTGCACGAGGCCACGCGCGTGCAACGCGTTGAGGGCGTCGGCGAGATCGATGCCAATACGCAGGACGTCATCGATGGGAAGCTGCAATTCGCGCGCGAGGACTGCGCGCAATGACTGCCCTTCGATCCACGGCATGACGAGATAGAGCGTACCATCGCTGAGCGCGCCCGACGTATGCAGCGGCACGATGTGTGGATGTCGCAGCGTCGCCAGCGAGGTGATCTCCTGCGTCGGGTGTGCCGTGCCAAGACGTCGAATCGAAAACCGGTCGACGATTTTGACGGCCACGTCGCGCTGGAGCTGACGATCGTGCGCGCGAAAGACGATACCAAAGCCGCCACGCTGCACTTCCTCGAGGAGATCGAAGCCTGCCTCGTATAACTCGCCACGCGCATTTTCCGACAGCTCGCGAGGCGGTGTGCGGAATCCCTGCTGGTCGGCGGGTTGCGCACCGGCAATCGGCGTGTAGGCGCCAGGCAGCTCATTCGGTACGATCTTGTCCACCTGCGTCCTCCGCTTCAGATGCGTCAACGCACACCACCGATACACGTCGACGTTTCTGCTCAACCACGGGAAAGAATCGTTCGTTCCCCGAAGGCTTTCGCGGCGCTCCCAAAATGGCAAGTGCAGCCATCACGTTGCAGCGCAACTCGTCGATGCTCTTTCGTACCTATCTGAACAGCGCCATCGACTTGAGCACCGTTTGCGTGATTCCCCACATTGCGGGTAGCAGCACCACGAGCCATACGAGCCCAAGTGGCAGCCAGTGACGAGTCGGCGGCGTTGGCGATTGAGCCGAATCGTGGCCCCGATGTACCGTCGTCATGGTGCCCGCCTTGCGTGAGATGATGATGGGGACGTCGTGGACGTTGCCGTGAGCGCGCGCAAACGCAGCGATGCGAGTAGTCCGACGATGAGCAACCCGGACATGACATACATCGTCACGCCATACGCATCGCTCTTGGCCACGCCGTGCGCGAGCTGGTATTCACGCACGTAGTTGACCAATGCCGGCCCCAGCACGCCCGCCGTCGACCACGCAGTGAGCAGGCGACCGTGAATCGCGCCGACTTCCTGGGTTCCGAACAGGTCGCGGAGATACGCGGGAATGGTGGCGAAGCCGCCACCATACATCGTCAGCAGCACCACGAACGACAGCACGAACAGCGTCACACTTCCGGAGCGCCCCGCCGATGGAATCGACGCATAGAGTGCCGTCCCCAATGCGAAGAACGTGAGATATGTCGCCCGACGCCCGATGTGATCGGAGAGCGACGACCAGAGAAATCGTCCGCTCAAGTTGGCGAGACTGAGGATGCCGACAAACCCCGCTGCGGCCTCGACGCCGATGCGGCCCGGGAAGGTCTCCTGAATCATCGCCGACGCCTGTCCAAGCACTCCGATACCGGCCGTCACATTGGTGCAGAGCATGATCCAGAGCAGCCAGAACGCCGGTGTCCGCACGGCATCAGTCGCCGACACCGACACGACGCTCGGCGCGCCCGTAACCCGCACGGCGGCACCATGCGGCTGCCAGTCGGCGGCGGGAATTCGCACGGTGAACGCGCCAAAGAGCATGAGCGCGAGATAGAGCACGCCCAAAACGACGAAGGTTTCCGCCACCCCAGGCGAGGTCGCGCTCTTGAAGCGCGCCATCAGCGCGACGGAGAGCGGAGAGGCGATCATTGCGCCGCCACCGAAGCCCATGATGGCGAGTCCCGTGGCCATACCGGGTCGATCGGGAAACCACTTGAGCAGGGTCGAGACGGGCGAGATGTAACCGATGCCGAGCCCAACGCCGCCCAGCACACCGTACCCGACGAGCAACAGCCAGAATTGGTGTGTCGCAATACCGGCGGCGCCAACGAAGAATCCGCTCGCAAAGCAGCAGGCAGCGGTCACCATGGCGCGACGCGGACCGACCCGTTCGAGCCACCGTCCGAACAGCGCGGCGGAGAGTCCGAGCACAACGATCGCCGTGCTGAAGATCCAGCCGATGCGACTGATGCTCCAGTCGCCCGTGGTCGCGGCGGCACCGCCCAGCAGTCGCGAGAGGGGCAGATTGAAGACGCTGAAGGCGTACGCCTGACCGATGGCGAGGTGAATCGCCAACGCCGACGGCGGGACGCGCCAACGATCGTAGTCCGGCGGGGCGACGGAATGCGCCCGGTCGAGCAGGGACATCGGGAAGGGAACGAGGGAGTGGCGAGTGGAGATGCGCAACACTACCCTAACGCCTGCACCAGCGCGAAACGATCCGCGTCTCACCTCAACGGTCCAAGCGCCTCATGAATCTTCGCGTTTCAACTCGCGTCGTCACTCGCCTCGCATCACGCGTCGCACGTCGGCTTGTGTCGCGTCCTCGCGCCGCGTTTCCGCTCGCCGTCTTGCTGCTCGTGCCCGTCCCATCGATCGCCCAGCCGCGCGGCGCGCGACCGGCTGCGTTCCGCATTGAGGAGACGACGATCACGGCGGTGCATGCGGCGTTCAAGGCGCACACGCTGACCTGCCACGCGCTCGTGCAGCGCTATCTCGACCGAATTGCGGCGTACGACAAGCGCGGGCCGGCGGTGAACGCACTGATCACGATCAATCCGGCGGCCATCGCGACCGCCGATTCGCTCGACGCACGCTATGCGAAGTCGGGGCCCGTCGGTGAACTGCACTGCATCCCTATGATCGTGAAGGACAACTTCGAGACCCACGACCTGCAGACCACGGCGGGCTCGTTGGCGCTCGAAGGGTGGAAGCCGCTGCAGGACGCTACGATGGTGACCAAGGTGCGCGCAGCGGGCGCGATCGTGCTGGCGAAGTCGAATCTCGCCGAATGGGCGTTCACGCCGTTCGAGACGGTGAGCTCCATTCTGCCGGGATACTCGAAGAATCCGTACGCGCTCGACCGCGTCACGGCGGGATCGAGCGGTGGGACAGCCGCCGCAGTGGCGGCGAATTTCGGTGAAGTCGGATTGGGGAGCGATACCGGTAATTCCATTCGCGGTCCGTCGTCGCATCAAGCGTTGGTTGGCATTCGTTCGACGATGGGGCTGACGTCACGCGCAGGAGTCATTCCGCTCAACGCCGTCGCCGATATTGCCGGCCCGATGGCGCGTACGGTCTCCGACGCCGTCGTGGTATTCAATGTCGTGGTCGGCAGCGATCCGGCGGATACGGTGACGTCGCAAGCGGACGTTAAACGCGAACGTGACTATCGGACGTCGCTGGTGCCGGGTGGGCTCAAGGGCGCGCGCATCGGCATTCTGCGACAGGCGTACGAACGGCCTTCGCTCGACGCCGAGGTCAATACGGTGTTTCTCGCGGCAATCGAGTCGCTCAAAAAGGCTGGCGCGATTATTGTCGATCCGGCACGCGTCGATTCACTCGACGTCATTCAGCGGCGCCAGCAGGGTGGATGTAATCGATTCAAAGCGGATCTTGAGCGGTATTTCGCCGCGAGAGGTTCGAACGCGCCCGTCAAGACGCTCGACGAGATCCTCAAGAGTCGCAAATATCATCCGACGATCGAACAACGTTTGCGCGACGCCGTGCCGGGCGCCGATGTGCCGGAGACGACGCCCGGCTGCATCAGTCGCGAAAACGTGCGTGCCGCACTGCGCGTGGCCGTCACGCAGATGATGGACACGCTGCACTTGGACGCTCTCATCTATCCGACCTGGAGCAATCCGCCGCGCCTCATTGGCGATCTCAATACGCCGGCCGGCGACAACAGTCAGCTCTTCTCGCCAACGACCGGTTTCCCGGCCATCACCGTGCCCATGGGCTACACGCGCGCTGGCACCTTACCGGCGGGCATCTCGTTCTTTGGTCGTGCGTGGAGCGAAGCGACGCTGATCAAGTTGGCGTACGGCTTCGAGCAAGCAACGTCGCATCGCAAAGCGCCGAACAGTACGCCCGCGCTCGCTGCGCGCTAACGCGCTGAGGCTTTAGCTCGCTCCAGCAAATGCATGCGCCGGCGCTCTCGCGGCGACACGCGTAGGCGATAGCACGCTGCAACTGCTGGTGGTGGTGCGCTGCGTTCGGCTGCTCCACGAGCGGATACCAATGATATTTCAGGTTCACCGTTGAAAGTGAGGATCGATGTCGCGTGTTGCCGTGTTGGGCTTGGGGTTACTGGGGGCCGGCTTCGTAGAAGGTTTGTTGCGCCGTGGTGGACATGATGTGGTCGTCTGGAATCGGACCCGCGCGAAAGCCGAACCGCTGTTGGCGATGGGCGCGATCTGGGCGGACTCACCCGCCGAGGCCATCGAGCGCGCCGAACGCGTGCATCTGATTCTCCTCGACGATGATGTCGTTGACGCGACGATCGCCGAGTTCGCGCACGCGCTCGATACAGCGACAGTCATTGTCGATCACAGCACCACGCGCCCCGATCGGACTGCAGCGCGTGCGGCGGCGCTCGACGCGGCTGGGCAACAGTATTTGCATGCGCCGGTGATGATGGGTCCGGGCGCCGCGCGCGATGCGAAGGGGATGATGCTCGTTGCCGGACCGAGCGAGCGTTTCGCTCGCGTGCGCGACGGGCTGACGGCGATGACGGGCGAGCTCTGGTACGTGGGTGAGCGTCCCGATCTGGCCGCAACGTACAAGCTGTTCGGCAACGCGACGATTCTGTCGCTCGTGGGTGTGGTGGCTGACGTGATGCGGCTCGCCGACGCATCGGGCGTCGATCGTGCGAGCGCCCTGCAGATGGTCGGCAAGTTGAATCTGAACGGCGGGATCGGGATGCGCGGCCCGATGATGGTCACGGGAAATTACGACCCGCAGTTCACACTCGAGGTAGCCCGGAAGGATTTGCGGTTGATGCTCGAGACTGCGGGCGCGGAGCCGACGCCGATGCTACGTGCGTTGGCGTTGCGGATGGATGAGATGCTGGCCGCCGGGAATGCGCAGAGCGATGTAGCGGTGCTGGGCAAGCGCTGAGAGTCGGGAGTCGCCAGAAGTCCGGGAACTGCAGTTGTTAGTTCGAAGAAGCTGGTCGATAGTCTTGTGTCTGGAGTGAAAGAACAAAACGGCCGACATCTTCTCGAGGTCGGCCGTTTCTACTTTCCCCAAACCGTCGCGTTCAGCTCGAATAGTACGCTGCGTTTTCTTCGACGTATCCAGCGGTCAGATCGCAACCGTACACTTTTGCAGTGCCGCTCCCGACGCCCAGCGCGACGTCCAGATCCACCACATCGCGCGACAGTGTCTCACGCACGACCGCATCATCGAACGACAATCGTTCGCCGCCGCGCACTACCTGAAAACCATTGATGTGTGCATCGGTGCTTTCCGGCACGATCGTACAGGTGAAACACTTCCCGACCGCCATCAGCAATCGCCCAACATTCGGGTCCGCGCCGTGTACCATCGTCTTTACCAACGGCGAGTTGACGATCGACTTCGCAACGATGTGCGCTTCCGTGTCGTTGAGTGCACCCGTGACCGACACACGAATCAGTCGAGTGGCGCCTTCTCCGTCGCGCGCAAGAATCTCCGTCATGCGCACGCATCCTACGCGCAGCGCCTCGGCGAACGCATCGGCATCGACCGGACCGGCCATGCCATTGGCCATGATCACGCACGTGTCCGATGTGCTCGTGTCCGTGTCGACACTCAGCGCATTGAACGACGCACGGACGGCACCACGCAGCATGCTGTCGAGCGTCTGCGCATCAAACGCCGCATCGGTGAAAATGTAGGCGAGCATCGTCGCCATATTCGGCTCGATCATCCCCGACCCCTTGGCGACCCACGTAATCGTCGCCGGCCCCACCGAGAGCGACAGCGCCTTGGGGTGCGTGTCCGTCGTCATGATCCCTTCGGCGCCGACCATCGGATCGCCTTGCAGGTCACGCGACATGCCGACGATCCCGAGCTCGATCTTTTCGATTGGCAGCGGCACGCCAATGACGCCCGTGGAGCTCACCAATACCGTCGACGCCGACGTCCCCAACTCGGCCGCTGCGGCCGCCGCCATGCGTCGTGCGTTGTCCACGCCCGTCGTCCCGGTCGCCACGTTGCTTACCTTGCTGTTGGCGACGATAGCCGACAGCCGGCCGCCGCGAATCGTCTCCCGCCCCAGAATGACGGGTGCGCCCGGAAAGTGGTTCCGCGTGAACACCGCCGCCGCGGCCGCATCGACATCGCTCGAGAACAGCGTCAGGTCGCGGGCGGTCGGTTTGAGACCAACGTTGCGACTCGCGCAACGGAAGCCGCGCGGGAAGACCGGCGTGGCGTGAAACGGAGAGTCAGAGGATTCGGGCATCCGCGAAAGCTGAGGAACTGGTGGTCGTGGCGCCAGCGTACCTCACAGACAGCTTCGCCAGCGGTACACGTGCCATGCCACTTAATCTTCTGGTAGTGTACGATGGGTTATAAAACCGGTTGCCGCGGTGGCCCATCGCCGTCCACGCCGCCGGCCCTGTAGCGTCTGACCACATCCGGTCCGCATTCGATTCCCCATTCTTTCCTCAGGGCGTGCACCACATGTCGCGTTCATTTGCTCGCCGATTCTCGGTTCGCCCAGCCGCGGCCTTTCCGGCCTCGGCGCCTCGCTGGCTCCGGCTAGCGGCAGTCGCCGCCGCTGCCCTTGCCGCCTCCTCCCGCCTGTCTGCGCAGGAGCGCGCGCCGGTCCAGGCCGCGCCGCCGCGACCGCGAGCGGTGGCCGATACGTCCATCTTTGCGCCGCTCGTGCTGCCGACGGCGAACGACCAGCGTGCGGGCAGCGGCGCGCCGGGCGCGCGCTACTGGCAAAACCGCGCCGACTATGCGCTCTCGGCGACACTCGACACCGCGACCAAGACTGTGCGCGGTGAGATGACGCTGCGGTACACCAACCACTCGCCGGACACGCTCAAGTTCCTCTGGCTCCAGGTCGAGCAAAACGCGTTTCGCAACAACTCGCTCAACTCGTTCATCTTTCCGGAAAACTCGCGCTTCGGCGCGCGCGGCTTCGAGGGCGGCGACAAGTTCAGCAAGCTCGATCAGCTCATGGGTTCGGGCGCGACGGCTAAGACAGCCAAGCGCGTGGCACTCAAGACGCGCGTGAACGAGACGATGATGAAAGTCGATCTGGCCGAACCATTGGCGCCGGGCAAGACGGCCACCATCGAGGCGGCATGGTCGTTTCTCGTGCCGGAGCACGGGGCCGATCGCATGGGGCGCGATGGCGCGTTGTTCGAGATTGCGCAGTGGTATCCGCGCATGGCCGTGTACGATGACGTGCGTGGGTGGAACACCGAGCCGTACTTGGGCCAAGGCGAATTTTATCTCGACTACGGCGACTACAACCTCTCGATCACGGTGCCCGCGGGCTACATCGTCGCGGCCACGGGCGCGCTGCAGAACGCGAAAGAGGTGCTTACGCCGGTGCAGCTACAACGGCACACCTTGGCGGCAAAGTCCGACACCACCATCCGCATCATCACCGCCGACGAGTTGAGCAAAGGCACCGCGCGCGCGCGAACGACGGGCACGGTGACGTGGAAGTTTGCGTCGAAGAACGTGCGTGATGCGGTATGGGCGGCGTCGCCGGATTATCAGTGGGACGCGTCGAGCTGGAAGGGGATCATGGCGTACGCGTACTATCGCCCGAGTGCGGCGGTGAACTGGCATGACGCCGCCGATCAGGCGCGCATGTCGATCATGGAATACTCCGAGCGCTGGTTCATGTACCAGTGGCCCCAGATCTCCGCCGTCGAAGGCCCGATCAGCGGCATGGAATATCCGATGCTCGCGATGGAAACGAAGAGCAACGACAAGTACGATCTGTACAACGTGGTGACGCACGAAATCGGGCACATGTGGTTTCCGATGATCGTCGGCAGCAACGAGCGCGTGTACATGTGGCAGGACGAAGGATTCAACACCTTCATCAACACCTTCTCCGAAGCGCGGCGCTATCCGGAAAAGGGTGACCAGATGGCACGGGCCGCCGAAGAGCGCCGCTTGGTTGAAGGGTACATGGTCGCGGGCGTCGACAAGCCGGTGAACATCACGCCCGATCGCATCGATCCGCGGTTGCTCGGCGAGGCTGCGTACGTGAAGCCGAGCGTTGGCTTGCAGTTGCTGCGTCAGGAAATTCTTGGCCCGGAAGCATTCGATGATGCCTTCCGCACATACACGGCGCGTTGGGCGTACAAGCATCCGACGCCGACAGATTTCTTTCGCACGATGGAAGACGTCAGCGGTCGTCGCCTCGACTGGTTCTGGCGTCAGTGGTTTGTCGAGAACGCGCGCTTCGATCAGAGCATCGATTCCGTCGTGGTGAAGAAGACCGGTAACACGACCAACGTCGGCGTGGTCTACGGCAATCGCGAACGCGGCGTGCTCCCCATTCGCGCCCGCTTCACCTTCTCCGATGGCAGCACGAAGGACTATGTCTATCCGGCCGAAGTGTGGAGCACGAATACGCGTCATTACATGCGAGAGTATTCGTTCACCGACAAGGAGCTGGTGAAGATCGAGCTCGACCCGGAGCAGCGTCTGCTTGATGTTGATCGCACGAACAACAGCTGGGGCCAGATCAAGGTCGTGCCGTAGTCGTCGCAACGCTATCGTGACAACGTGCGAACTGCGACGAGGGCGTGTCTCCAGACGAGACACGCCCGTGTTGCATACCGCACCGAATACCTGTGCTCACCCTTTCGCTCGAGCAGCCGTTCGCCGACCTCACGTTGGCTCGACGCGTTCGCGCGCTGCTCGATTCGCCCTCTCGGGTAGGGTGCGTGAATCGGTCGGCACGTAGTGCCTTGCGCATGACGTAACTCGCGCGGCGAGTTTGCTCGGAGTAGCGGCAACGGCGCGATAGTCCCAAATTCCCGGAACGGGAACGTATGCGCGACTCTGGCCGTCGCGGGTGACGGCTCAACGCGAATGCTCCCGCGCCGTTCGCGCCTTATTCCCAGACTCCGAGCTCTGTGCCGTCGCAACCGTCTCTTCGCCCGTTCGATATCGCTGTCGCGCTCCGGCTCCTACTCGCCCCGGAAGAACGCTACGAACCGCTCGCTGAAGCGTTGGTGACCAGCACCAGCGCCGTTCACCGCTCGGTGGCACGGTTGCAGCAGTCGGGGCTCGCGAGGCCATCCAGTCGCACCATCGCTCGGCCCGCGCTCCGCGAGTTTCTGCTGCATGGTGTGCGCTATGCGTTCCCGGCGATTCATGGTCCTGAGCGCGTAGGGGCTGCGACAGCGTGGGCACATCCTGGCGTCGCGGCGCTCTTCGTCGACGGTATCGATGCGCGGCCACTCGTTTGGGCCGGCGAAACGGGCACCGTACGCGGCGACTCGCTCGTTCCCCTGTTCTCGGGGCTTCCGGCCGTCGCGGCGCGAGATCCGCGACTGTACGAACTGCTCGCGTGCGTGGACGCCCTACGTGCGGGGAGCGCGCGTGAGCGTCGCATTGTTGGAGACGCGTTGAGTGAACGTGTGCTCTGGGCCGAGAACGCAGAGTAGCGCGCACAGTCGCACTCGTACGATCTCACATGGCGTCACGCGTCGGCTGCGAGCGGTCTGCCGCTATCGCTCGACCGGCAGTCCCGCTGATACCCAGGCACCGAAGCCGCCGACGAGATTGACGGTGTCGGTGCGACCGAGTTTGTGCATCAGACTCGCCGCGATCGCGGAGCGCGTGCCGCCCTGACATTGCATCACCAGTCGACCAGCCGGCAGCGAAGCAAACTCGCGGGCGAGATGGCCGACTGGGACGTTGGGCGTTCGCGGCAGGTGACCCGCGATCCACTCCGAATGCGCGCGCACGTCAATCGCCGTCAGCGAACCCGAGGCCAACGCGTCGGCCAGTTCATCAACGGTAACCTGCGGAATCGTGTGCAGGACTTCGCCGGCGTCCTGCCACGCCTGCATCGCTGCCTCGACATCGATCCATCCAAGCACGCGATCGAGTCCGATCATCGCCAGCTCTCGCGCCGCGTGATCAGCCGCATGTTGCGCCGACAACTGTGCCTCCACACCGTCATGTGCGGACGGCAGCAGCAGCACGATGTCGGCGTCGTAGGGCACCATCCAACCGGCCCACGTCGAGAAGCTGCGAGACATCGGCAACGAGATGCTGCCCGGAACATGTCCGGTTGCAAAGTCGGTCGCGGGCCGAAGGTCGAGCACCCACGCGCGGCTGGTCGCGATTGACACGATGTCAAACGCGGCAAGCGCCGTCGGAATCGGCAGCGCGCCGAGCACCGTGGGACCATCGCGGTTGATCCGCTTCATCTCGGCGAAGTACGTCGGCGGTTCCGGCTGGCCTTCGAGCACGCTGCGTACGAACTCGGCTTCGTCGGTGGTGCGGACGCCCCAATTCGACAACTTCTCATAGCCGACGGTGCTCGACGGGATCGCACCGAGCGCTTTTCCGCACGCCGATCCCGCGCCGTGTCCAGGCCATACCTGCAAGTGATCCGGGAGCGCGCGGAACTTCTGCAACGAGGCAAACAGCGCATGCGCAGACGCCTCCATCGTGCCGGTCATGTGCGCAGCGCGTTCCAGCAGGTCGGGACGTCCGACATCCCCAACAAAGACGAAGTCACCAGAGATGATGCCCATCGGTCCCGACGCACGTGGCGTATCGGTCACGACAAAGCAGATGTGCTCCGGCGTGTGCCCGGGGGTGTGCATCACATCGAGATGAATATTGCCGACGGCAATGCGATCCCCGTCGTAAAGGAGATGCGCGCCATCGGCGCTTGCGTAGGCGTACTGCCAATCGCGTCCACCTTCGGCGGATAGATGCAGCGTTGCGCCCGTGCGGCCGCACAGTTCGCGCGACCCAGACACAAAGTCGGCGTGGATGTGCGTTTCCGTCACGTCGGTGATCCGCAAACCCTCCTCGGCCGCACGTTCCAGATACGGCGTAATGTCGCGCAGCGGGTCGATGACGATGGCTTCGCCTGTCGCCTGGCAGCCGATCAGATAACTCGCTTGCGCGAGCGACGTGTCGTAGAACTGATGGAGGTACATGGAAGGGAATATACCCGTCCCGAGACCGTCGGCACGCCGCCGTGTTTTGCCTCTGTGTAGCGCGCGCAGAGCGGACTGTTCTCGGCTGGGCGCCGTGCGGGTGCGCCGAGAGCGTGACAACAAGGTCCGAAACGCGCATGCCCCTCGCGTCGTCGTATCGCTAGGATCCTCCCATGCGTAAGCCGACGTCGCCTCAGCCCACGGTTCCCTTTGCGGGACGCGCTCTCACCGCGCGGGAAGCCGCATTTGGTCGACCGGCAGTTGCTGCGCCAGCACCGATTGTCCGCAGGTCGACGTTGAACACCGCGCGTCCGACCAAAGCCACCGGGCCGAACGAGAGCGACACGGACAAGCTCGGTCGCCCGCGCATCGCGGTGGGTGGGCGTGGGAACAGTTCGCCGTCGCCGATCCCGTCCACGACCGCACCCACACGGAATGCCGCCGACCGGTCCGTTGCGGTGCGCACTGTCGCCCCAGCCGCGGTACCGAAGGTCGCGACCGATCAACGCGTCGTTGTTGGATTGGTGCTCGGGTTCCTCGGCTGCGCCATCGTGCTGATGTCGGTGAATGTGACCGGCAACATGCGAAGCGAGAAGGCACGTACGGAGATGACCGAAACATTTCGCAGCGTGCACACGCAACAACAGACGTTTCGCATGCTGAATACACGCTTTGCGACGTGGCCTGAGCTGCTCGCGAGCGGCGCGACTGTCCCCGCGTCAGAGGCGGTGCGGGCGTCCAAGGCCGATAGCTCGCACTGGTTCATTTCGTTGGGGGACTCGCGCGCGAACATGATCTGCGACCGTACCGGCGAGCTGTGGGACGAGAGCCCGGACGATCGCACGCCCGTCTGCCGGAAGCTCGCGCAGTAATCGGCTGCAACGCAGCTCCCTGACGCATTGCGTTCGGTGAGTCGAGGCCGTATCTCGCAGCGTGAACACATCAAGACACTTTTCTCGGCCTTTCTCGATGCGGTGCACGTCGACTGCCGCGACGCTCGTCTTCCTGCTTCTGCCGCAAGCCTCGGCTCTCGCACAAGGCACCCGTCCACCGACCACGCAAAGCGCCACTGACAGTGTGGCCCGACGCGCGCGCGCCGACTCCGCATCGATTGCGCCAACCAGCTTGCGGCCGGTCAACGTTACCGTCACACGCGACGCATCCCGCAGTGCACTGGAATTGCCCTTCGCGGCTTCGCGATTGACACTCGATAGTTCGCGGCCGGCCCAGCGGCGCGGCTCCATCAGTGAACTGCTCTTGGGCGTGGCCGGCGTGCAGGTGCAGGACCGCGGCAATCCCTCGCAAGATCCACGGCTCGCGATTCGCGGCTTTGGCGCGCGTTCTGCGTTCGGCGTGCGCGGTGTGCGTGTGATGCGCGACGGAGTGCCGCTGACGTTGCCTGACGGGCAGACGCCAGTGGATTGGCTCGATCTGGAGAGCCTCGGTGGCGTGGAACTCGTGCGTGGTACGGCGGCGGCGCTGTACGGCAACGCTGCTGGTGGCGTTGTCGACTTCAAGTCGCGCGCGCCCGCTCCCGGCGTTGCCGCACTCGACGCGCGGGCATGGGGTGGTGGCGGACTGCAGCGCTACAGCGCGACGGCGTCTGGCACGTTGCCTGCCACGAGCGATGCGACACACAGCGTGGTGCAAAATGCCGCATGGCTCGCATCGTTCTCGCGTACCGATGGCCAAGGCGCGCGCACGTGGTCGCGACTGGACGCGAGCAGCGTGTTTGCACGCGCGATGGCGACGATTGCTGGCACACGCGTTGAGTTACAGGGCACGCACTACGACACGCCACGCGCCGAAAACACCGGAGCGCTCACAGCCAACGAACTCGCACGCGATCCGACGCTCCCCGATTCACTCAACATCACCAAGCGCTCTCGTAAAGCCGTTCGGCAATCGCAAGTCGCGTTGCTCCTCTCGCGTGCGACGAGTGATCTCGACATCAATGCCACGCTGTTCGGTGGCACGCGCGCGCTCGACAATCCACTGCCATTCGCGATTGTGGGCGTCGAGCGTCGAGTTGTTGGCGGCGCGCTGCGCGGCGGCGTTCGTACGGAACGATTAGGCTGGCCACTGCGGCTGACCGTTGGTGCCGATGCGCAAGCGCAGGGTGACGATCGCGTCAACTTCGAGAACTGCGCGGACGTGGCCGTGACGGCCGCGGCGAGCACGCGTTGCCCGACGAAAGGCGCAGAGCGTGGGGCCTATCGACTGGACCAGCGCGAAAACGTGATTGGTGTCGGCGCCTATACCCGCGTCGAAGTGGAAGCGCCGCATCATCTGTTTGTGAGCGCTGCGGTGCGCAACGATCGCGTCGATTTTCGTGTGGTCGATCATTTCATCACCACAACGAACGCCGATGATTCGGGGAATCGCACACTCTCGGCGACGAGTCCGATGTTCGGCATCGTGTGGCGTGCGCGTCCGCTGTTGTCGTTTTATGCGAACGTGGCGACTGCGTTTGAGACGCCAACCATCACGGAGTTGACGAATCAGGATAACGGCGCGGCGGGGCTCAATACGTCGCTCAATCCGCAACTCACGCGTACGATCGAAGCCGGCGCCACGTCGTTTGTCGGCGGACATCTGAAGCTCGAGATCGCCGGCTTTCACGCGCGCGTGCAGGATGAACTGGTACCCTTCGATGTGCCCAACCAGCCGGGACGTCGCGCGTATCGCAACGCCGGTCAAACCACTCGGGTCGGGATCGAGAGCAGCGCGCAAGCCGCGTGGGCCTTTGGTGAGGGTGGCGTGGCGTACACGTGGTCGCGCTTTCGCTTCGATCGCTACACCGTCGGCACCACGAGCTACGCGGGCAATCGTATTCCGGGCGCTCCGGAACAACTGCTGCAGGCGTGGACCACGCTGCGTTACGCCGGGCTCTTTACAACAGTCGAAGCGACTGGGTCCTCGAGCGTGAGCGCAAACGATGCATCAACAGTCTTGGCGCCGGGATACGCGACGTGGAATTGGAAGTTTGGCTACGCGCCGCGCACCGTCGGTCGATTCGCGCTCGAGCCGGTGGTAGGTCTCGACAACGTGTTTGATCGACACTTCGCGACCAGCGTTATCGTCAACGCCACCCGGAACCGCTATTTCGAACCCGGCTTCACGCGGCGTTTGTACGTCGCCTTACGCACGCGCCTGCAGTAGCCATCGCGGCGTCGTCCGCACACCGTGTGACGACGCCGCACCATACACAGGCTCGATCGACCGCGTTACTGGTGCGGAAATGGTGCTGCCGACGCCTCGCATACTGCGTCTGCTACTGGTACTGGATGTACAGCGGCTTGGGCGTAAGACGCAGCACATCGGCGATCGACATCATACGCGTACCGTTTCGTACGTCGTTCTTGTAGAACAGCTTGAATCCCGTGAACTGCACGGGCTCGGCGTACACGTACGCAGCGTACGAATCCCGCTTGAGACTCTGCGGACCCCAACCGTCCATGTCGATCACGACCTGCACGCGTGGATCGAGTTTGATTTTCGACGCGTTCGTGAGCATCGGCTGCGTGAAGCGATGCACGACCAGAATCTTAGGCGGCAGGTTTTTCGCGGTGACGAGCTTCGCCAACCAGTCGATGACGAAGTTCACGTCAGCGGCATCGTAACTACCGATTTTCTTGCCCGGCTTGACGCCATTGTGCATAGCGAATTCCGGATCCATTCCGAAGTGCACATCGGGGCGCGAGAGAAACGGCTCGAGGCGCGGCAGTTCGTCCTGAATCGTGGAGTGCCCGACCTGCACGTCGAGAAACAGTAGATCGCGCCGCTCATGCGCCCAGCCGTACACCTTCTCGAGTAGCCCGTTGCTGTGGCGCAGACGATAGCGACCGTCCTTGCCGCTGTCGCCCTGCGCCACCACGGCGATCAAGTGCAACGCCGGCTGCACAGGCGTACTCGGATCGGCCTTGCGCCACGCGGCGACTTCGCGGTCGAGCTTCGCCAGCATTTCGTCCTTCGGATACTCGCCGAGCACGCCCATGCGCTTCGACAGCGGATTGCCGTAGTAGGCGACGACCCGCTTTTCGGGGAAGATGCTTCCCGGCAGCGGCTTGGGGCCGGCGACCGGCCACGTGGGTGCTGGCTTACCAGCGAGCGCACGCGCGACCGCAGAGGTACCACCGGTCGGATACGCCTTGCCGCTATCACTCGGCGCCTGCGTGACCGCGGCAGGCTTCTTCGGCTTTGCGTGTTTGGGCTGGCCGGAGATCGGCGTTGCCGCAACGGACGTGGCCAGAAGCAGTGACGACAGGGTAGTGGCGAACGCGTGACGCATGCGAATGTGCAGAGGGAGAAGGCAGGACGTTAGCGACGTATATTAGTCACACGGCGGCGAACGACGTCGTGGCCACGCCACTTTCACTTTTCGGATCGAGACAGACATGAGCCAGACCGATATCGACAGCATCATCGTCGAAACCATGACCGTGCACGATGGCATCTTCGGGTTCATCGGCATCGATGATGATCGGCCGCTGGCTGCGTGGAGTGGCCCTCACGCGATGCGGTGTGTCCAGCGCTTGGCCGAAGCACATTCGCGCGTGGCCGTCGCCGAGTGGGCGTTGACTGACGTGACGTCGCGCGGCGCGCATGACTGCGTAGCGCGGGCGCAGTCAACGTTGGCCGCAGCGCGCGCTGATGTCGCAGCGTGGCAGGCACAGGCCGCTCGTCTGGAAGCGGCGCGCAAGGTCACGCCCTCCGCTCCGAAACACTCGCCCTTCGCTTCGTAGCCTGTTCGTAGCCACTTGTAGACTGTCGCGTCGGTATCGCTATGCAACGCGTCTGCGACCGTCCGGGCAGTTCAGCTCTACTAACCACTCCGCACTCTCGACTGTCCCCTGGCCACCCCCAGCCTACCGTCCTCGACACTCGCGGTGACGGTTGCCGGCCCTTCCCAACCTCGCGCCGTACTCCGCGGTAATCCCGTACGGCGCGCCCCTGTTTACCGCACGCGCAACACGAACGGCATGCGTGCGTACACCCCGCGCGGATCATTGTACGACAGCAGCAGCTGCATCTCGCGCGCCAGATCGCGCGCCATGACATGTGCCGGATCATTCCCGCTCATCAGTTGCTCCAGCGCGCCGGCCTGCGCTGCGCGTGCCGCAATCTGAGACACCGGCGCCGAGCGACGTTCGAACATGTCCGAGAGCAGATCCGTCGTCGACTTCATGCGCGGAAACTCGCGTACCTCATAGTCGCCCGTGATCTTGGCCAGCTTCGCCGCGCTCTTCACGGCGACATCGAGCCCGCCGATCGAGTCCACCAAGCCGATGCGCATCGCCTCGCTCCCCGACCACACGCGACCTTCGGCGATCGCACGCACCGAGTCGGGCGTCAGCTTGCGCGCCGCTGACACACGCTCGATAAACGCGTTGTAGATCGCGTCGGTACCGCGCTGCAAGACCGCCATCTCATCGGCGCTGCGTGGACGGGCGAGCGAGAAAAGGTCGGCGTAGCGACCTGTCTTGACCGTGTCGAACGTGACGCCGTTGTTCTTGGCGATGCCCGCGATATTCGGGATGATCGAGAAAACGCCAATCGAGCCAGTGATGGTGTTGGGCTCCGCAAACACACGCGACGCGGCCGTCGAAATCCAATAACCGCCGCTTGCCGCGACCGTGCCCATCGAGACCACAACCGGCTTGCTCTTCGCGGTCAGGACGAGTTCACGCTGAATCCGCTCCGACGCAATCGCCGAGCCGCCTGGGCTGTTCACGCGCAACACGACCGCCTTCACCTTTGCATCATTGCGGATGCGGCGCAGTTCGCGGGAAAGTCCGTCGCCGCCAATCTGTCCGCTGCTGCCTTGGCCGTCGACGATGTCGCCTTCGGCATACACAATCGCGACGGCCTGACTCGCGCCGATGATCTGCTCCTTGGCCATGGCGAGCGGTGCGTAGTCTTCGAGGGCGACCTGCGGCAGCTTCGGCAGATCCAGCAAATCGCTCGTGCGCGCATCCGCATTCGACGTCACGCTATTTCCCGTCGTGTTATCCGTGCTCGGCGACACGCGGGCGATGCGCATCAGGTCCGTCAACACTTCGTCGAAGTACGCAATGCGATCGACCAGCCCTGCGGCTTTTGCATCTGCCGGAAGAATGATTCCCTGCGTATCGACCAGCGTTTGCAGCGCGGTTGTGTCCACCTTCCGGCTGTCCGCGATGCCACGCTTCACTTCGCGCCACATGTCCCCCAGATACGACTGCGTCTGCAGCCGATTCTCTGGGCTCATGCTTGTGCGCGTGAACGGCTCAACCGCCGCCTTGAACTTGCCCACGCGACTGACCTGCACGCCGATACCGTACTTCTCAAACAGGCCAGCGAAGAAGATCTGCTCCGACGACATCCCCGGCATCATCAGCGAGCCGAACGGGTCGATGGTGATGACGCTGGCCGCCGAGGCGACGTAGTAGTCTCGTGTTTGCGGGTTGAGCAGAAACGCGTGTACCGGCTTTTTCGAGCGCCGGAAGTCGGCGATGGCCGCGCGGAACTCGCGCAGCGCCGCGTACCCCGAGCCGTAATTGTCGGCGTTGATAGTGCCGCGCAGCAACACACCGCTGATGCGATTGTCGTCAGCGGCGGCGTGCAGGGCCATGATCGCGGCGCGCAGCGGCACCGTGTTGGCTCCGCCAGACATCAATACATCGTCGAGCACCGAGCGATGCTCACTTTGTGCCGGACGGTCGGAAAGCGTCTG
>JBBQDB010000080.1:0-18009 GCA_038319245.1 Gemmatimonadales bacterium | reverse complement strand
GCCGCGCCGGCGCAACGTGCGCACCGATCGGCTGCGCGAGACGGCCTGGGCCCTGACGAACGGCAGAGTGAGCGGAAACGGACCCGCACGGATCAACCACATGAATATTAACGAATCCGATATGCGAAGTGGTCGGCTCCTATACGGGAGACGACCACTCGTAGTTACATCGGTACCCCGTCTCGCCCGTTTAGTGGCACCGCGCCGCGTTCCACGTTAGGCGACACGCGCAGCGATACGCTCCCACAAAGGCCGATACGCGTCTCCGCGCCGATATCGGTGCGAGGGTACCGCCGGACACTCTATCGCATGGTCAGCGCAGCGACTGTCGCTTCCGGTGCCGTTTCCACCACGAACGTCACGCGGCGATTCAACTCGGCGCCCGGGGCATCCTTTTCCGCGCCGGGACGAACGAGACGCGCCTTTCCGTATCCAACCGTGCGAAGCTTGCTACCGTCGAGGCCTTTCGTCACCAGAAAATCACGAACGGCATCGGCGCGGGTGCGCGAGAGCTGCAAGTTGTAGCTCGCGCTTCCGGCCGGATCAGCGAAACCCTCGACGGTGATCGTCGAACCTTTGTAGTGCGATTGCGCCACTTCGGCGAACTTGGCCAGTGCGGCCTCATCCTGTGCGCGCACAGACTTCGCATCGAAGTCAAAGTGGACCGGCATCGCGAAACTCACCTGCCCTTCCATTGCCGTGATACGGGTGTTGAAGTCTTTGCGCAGTGACCCAAGGTCCGCGCGCAACGACGCCAGCTCTGAACGTACGGCCGCGATGTCAGACTTATTCGCGTTGATGTCGCGCCGATTTGCGCTGTCACTCATCAACCGTTCACCACGCTCAAGGCCCAGGGCGACACGCTGCTCCTCAAGCCCGCTACGAACAAATCCCTTCGTGGCGCACGCGCCCAGCGTGGTGGCCGCGATCGCCATCAGTGCAACGCTGCGAACTGCATTCCGTGTCTGCCGCATGAGTACCTCTCTGTTCCGTGGTGGTGGTACGTGTTCCCGATAGCACGTATCGAGATCGATCATGTCATGACTGAACATCCATGCACGATGCGATCCACAGAAAGAAGTTGTAGTTCGCAAATACCGCGCGGCGTGACTGCAATCACGCGTAAACATAAGAATCAGATTAACTCGTGACTGCAATCACGCGTCTGACGAAAAATCTCGCGTGCTCATCTACAACAATAGTTTCAACCACGCTCGCACTCGCTACTGCACGTGTTCGGCAACTGTGCATCGCGAAGCCACGAACACATCCAGAGCATTATCGCCCGTCAGCCGCACCGCGGAATGCCTGTGGAACATTGGAACAATTTACGAACGCCCGGCTCGGGCAGATTGCGTTGCGACTCGCTGCATCGTCACGTCGTAACGGGTGCTTTCGCTAACCACTCGCCGCCGTCCACAACGAAGATCGCGCCGGTGATCCAGTCGCCGGCTGGAGATGCGAGAAACGCCACCATGTTGCCGATATCGCGCGGCGAACCCCACCGGCCGAGCGGAATGCTGTTCGCGGCATACTCAGCCATCTTCTCATCCGCTGCGGCGAAGATATCCGTGACGCCGCTGCTGGATGGCGGCGTGAACGCTTTCCGCACACCCTCGGTCGGTATCGGCCCCGGTGCGATCGCATTGAGACGAATGCGTTGCGGCGCCCACTCCACCGCCAACGTACGCGTGAGTGCATCGACGCCCGCCTTCGCGGCGGTGGCATGCGCCATGAGCGGCCAGCCACGATAGTGCAGCGTCATCGAAATGCTGACAATGCGGCCTCCACCTTGCTGTGCCATGATCGGGTACACGGCCTGCGAGCAATAAAAAGTGCCGAACAAATCGATCTCGACCACGCTCCGCCACGCGTTCGGCGACAACGTGGCGCTCGGCGCATAAAAATTACCGGCCGCGTTGTTGACGAGCAGATCAAGACGTCCGTGCGTCTGCGCGATGCCATCCACAGCGATCTTCACCTTTTCAGGATCCCGCACATCGAGTTGCACGGCACTCGCTTTGCCACCGGCCGCGGTGATCGATGCACAGGCGCGTTCGAGATGCTCAGGTTTGCGGCTCGCGAGCACGACGTGTGCGCCGAGTTCGGCGAGCAGTTCCGCGACACCGAAGCCGATGCCGGTCCCACCACCGGTAATGAGCGCCACCTGACCAGAGAGCAAACCAGGCAGGAAGATCGGAGCATGCGTCGCGGTCATGGCAGCACTCGTTGAGAGATTGAGTCGCGGTCGAGATCATGTGATGCGCTGTCATCGAGCGGCAGCACGACTTGCTCGCCCAGGCAGAAGCGTCGCCGATGATGCGGCGTGAGACCGTGTGCCGCCAGTCCACGTAAATGCTGCGGCGTTCCGTAGCCACTGTTCCGTTCCCAACCGTACCCATCGTAGCGTTTCGCGAGCGAGGCCATGAGCCGGTCGCGCGTGACCTTGGCAACGATCGAAGCACAGGCGATCGCGTAGCACTTGGCGTCTCCCTTCACCACCGCAGTGTGTGCAATCGGCAACGTACGGAGTGGCTTGCCATCGATCAGGACATGATCCGGCGCGACGCCGAGTCGCTGAGCAACGCGATCGAGCGCGCGTCGCATCGCGAGGACCGTGGCATGATAGATGTTGATGCGATCGATTTCGCGCGCGGAGGCAGCACCGAGAGCCACGGCCTGCGCCTGCGCGAGAATCAGCACCGCGAGTCGTTCGCGCGTGGCCGCGTCGAGCTGCTTGGAATCGTTCACGCCAGCAATGGCTCGGCGATTGTGCGGCATGACGATCGCGCATGCGACAACGGGGCCCGCGAGGGGGCCCCGTCCAACTTCATCAACTCCGGCGAGCAGCGGCCCGAACTGTGCCCGGGCCGTCCGCTCGATCGCGCTCCAGCGCCCCACGAGCAATCGCGTGGTGAGCGTTGGGCAGTGCGTGTTTACGCCTTGGGCGCGCGCACGACCTTGCGCTCCTTGATGCGTGCGGCCTTGCCGGTCACGTCGCGGAGATAGTACAACTTGGCGCGACGCACGACGCCACGACGCACGACGACGATTTCGCCGATCATCGGGCTGTGCAGCGGGAAGATGCGCTCGACACCGACGCCATTGGACACCTTACGGACCGTAAAGGTCTCGCTGACACCACCGCCACGACGGGCGATGCAGATGCCTTCAAACGCCTGGATGCGCTCCTTTTCGCCTTCCTTGACGCGCACGTTGACGCGCAGGGTATCGCCCGGGCGGAACGGCGGCAGGTTCGTCTTCAACCACTCTTTCTGCGTTTCGATAAACGGGTGCATATCTCAACTCCGGGGCCGACAACATGGCCCGGTCAGGGTGCTGCGACTCCAGCAACGTCGCGCAGCGCGCCGGAAGGCGTCTGTCCGACGGGGAACCGTTGCGAGAGGCCGAGGCGTGGCGCGCGGGCGAAGTCCCGCGTCCGAACCGACTTGGCATCGCCACCGTACCGGACCGAAGTCGGGTAACGGGACATAAATCACGATACGAACAGCGACCAACAGAACCAGCCGAGTATTTGGCGTAGCTTTGGAACGTAGCCAGGCCCAAGCGGTTCGGCAACCGGCCTACCGATGCGCAAGGGAACCGGGAGAACGGCAGCACGCGACATCGGGCCTCGGCCGCCGGTTCGTCCAGTGGGTACACTTCAACGCCCAGAGCCAACCTGCCGACCAGTCACTCCACCGAGTCCCCGACCAATTCTCGGCCATTGGCCCATGCGCGCTCGAGCGCTCTTGTCATCCGTCCCGCCACGTCTTCGACTCTTCAATGGCTTCGAACATTTCTGCGCCCCGCGCCTATCCAGTCACCCGTACGACGTCTCAGGTGGACGATTACCACGGCCGGCAGATCTCCGACCCATATCGCTGGCTCGAGGACGACACCTCGGACGACACCAAAGCCTGGGTGCGCGCGCAAAACAATGTCACGAACGCGTATCTGGCCGACATCCCATACCGCGACGCATTGAAGCGGCGCCTGACCGAGCTGGTGAACTACCCGCGTTTAAGTGCGCCGGAACAGAAGAAGCAGTGGTTCCTCTTCGCCAAAAACGATGGCCTGCAGAACCAAGCGGTGTTCTACGTGCAGGATGGCGAAGCAGGTGAGCCAGTCGTGCTCCTCGATCCAAACACCATGTCGGCCGACGGCACCACGCGCGTCGGGGCGCTCGTGTTCGATGCAGACGGATCGCGCATTGCCTACACCGTAAGCGCCTCGGGATCGGACTGGCAGGAGATTCGTGTGATCGATGTGCGGTCGCGCCAGAATCTCTCCGACATCGTGCAGTGGGTGAAGGTGTCAGACATCGCCTGGGCTGGAAACGGATTTTTTTACAGTCGCTATCCCGAGCCCGAAGTTGCCGCGGCCGCCTACTCGTCAATGAACGAAGACCATCAAGTTTTCTTTCATACAATGGGCACGATGCAGTCGCACGATCGGCTCATCTTTCGCGACGGTGAGCACGCGCAGCGTTTCCACACCGTCAGCACGACTGCTGATGAGCGATTCGCGGTGCTGAGCGTCAGCGATCGTGGCAACGGCAAAGACGGCTCGGCAATCCATGTGATGGATCTGTCAAACGGCGAGACGATCTTCCGTCCGATCTGGACGGAGTTCGACGACGATATGTCGGTCCTCGACAACGTGGACGATGCGCTGTTGGTGGTGACGAATCGACACGCACCAAATCGCAAAGTCGTGCGCATCGATCCTGTACATCCGGAGGAACAGCACTGGGTGACCGTGCTCGCCGAGCGCGCCGAATCGCTTGACGGCATCACTTCGGCAGGCGGACGCATCTTCGCGACGTATCTGAAGGACGCGACGACGCGCGCGTACGTGCATCGGCTCGATGGATCGTTGGAACGCGAGATCACGCTGCCTGGCCTGGGTACGGCCGTGGGCTTTGGCGGCGAGCGCGATGCCACGTCAGTTTTTTACACGTATACATCGTTCACATCACCACCAACGGTGTATCGCTACAACATCGCGACCGGCGAGAGTCACATCTTTCGAGAGGTCGTACTGCCCTTCGACCCAACGGAATTCGACACGCAGCAACATTTCGTGTCGAGCAAGGATGGGACGTTGGTGCCGATTTTCGTCACGGCGCGAAAAGGGTTTGCACTCGACGGTATGAATCCCACGCTTCTGTATGGCTACGGCGGATTCAACGTGTCGTTGACGCCGGCATTCAGCGCGACGCGCGTGGCGTTCCTTGAACAGGGCGGCGTGTATGTGCAGGCGAGCTTGCGCGGTGGCGGCGAATACGGCGAAGCGTGGCACAAGGCGGGCATGAAAGAACAGAAGCAAAACGTATTCGACGACTTCATCGCCGTGGCCGACTGGCTGGTGGCACAGCGCTATACCTCGCACGAGCGACTGGCAATACAGGGCGGCTCGAATGGGGGCTTGCTGGTCGGCGCTGTGGTCAACCAGCGCCCCGACCTCGCACGCGTGGCCCTGCCCGCGGTGGGCGTGATGGACATGCTGCGTTTTCACAAATTTACGATCGGCTGGAATTGGATCGCCGACTACGGATCGAGCGACAATCCCGACGAGTTCGCATATCTCGTGCAGTACTCGCCGCTGCACAACCTGACCGACGGGACGTCGTATCCGGCGACTATGGTGACCACCGCCGATCATGACGACCGTGTCGTTCCCGCGCACTCGTTCAAATACGCGGCGCGGCTGCAAGCGGCACATGTCGGCGCCACCCCCGTGCTGATTCGCATCGAAACACAATCGGGGCACGGCGCATCATCGTTGACCAAGAACATCGAAGAAATCGCCGACATCTTTGCATTCATATTTCAGAATATCGGTGTGACACCAACCTTTGCCCCACACTCTGGAGTTGCGAACGCATGATCACGCGCACGTTGGGCCGACAGGGATTGCAGGTGTCAGCGCTGGGGCTGGGATGCATGGGAATGTCGGCGTTTTACGGCACCGCGGCCGACCGCGACGACGCCGAAAGCATCCGCGTGATTCACCACGCGCTCGACACCGGCGTCACGCTGCTGGACACGGCGGACATTTATGGGCCGCACACCAACGAAGTGCTCGTTGGGCGTGCGATCGCTGATCGGCGAGACAAGGCAATTGTCGCGACCAAGTTTGGCATCATGTACGACCCGGCGAATCCGGAGCGGCGTGGAGCGAATGGACATCCCGACTACGTGCGCTCCTGCTGCGAAGCGTCGCTTAAGCGTCTCAACATCGACACCATCGATCTCTACTACCAGCATCGTGTCGACAAAAGCGTCCCGATCGAAGACACTGTTGGTGCCATGTCGCAACTCGTCAGCGAGGGCAAAGTGCGCTTTCTTGGCTTGTCCGAAGCCGGCGTGAACACGCTCCGTCGCGCGCACGTCGTGCATCCGATCAGCGCACTGCAATCGGAGTGGTCGCTGTGGACGCGCGACTGGGAGGACGATGCGTTTCCCGTGGCGCGCGAACTCGGTATCGGTATCGTGCCGTACAGCCCACTCGGTCGCGGCTTTCTTACGGGGAGATTCGCCAGCATCGACGACATCCCCGCCGACGATTACCGTCGCTCGTCTCCGCGCTTTCAGGCGGAGCACTTTGACGCCAATCGTAGGTTGGCGGATACGATCGTCGCGATGGCAACAGAGAAAGGATGTACGCCAGCGCAGCTCGCACTCGCGTGGGTGCTGTCACGCGGCGAAGACGTCGTGCCGATCCCCGGCACGACCAAAATCAGCCGGTTGGATGAAAATAGCGGGGCTGTGCATGTCGGCCTAAGTGCATCGGATCTCGCGCAGCTCGCGGCGCTCTTGCCGAGAGACGGGGCGTCCGGCGCGCGCTATCCCGGCGGTATGGCGGGACTGGTCGACAAGTAAATACGGTGAAAGCAGGACGCTTGAACCGAAACCGCGTCAGAACCAGGCGTCCTGCATATCGTACGGTACGGTGTCGCCGCGTTCGAGCAATTCGGCAATTGCGACCGTTTGGGTCAGCTCCCATCCGAACCAATAGCGCGCGGCTTGCACCTTGCCGCGATAGAACGCCGCGTCACTGGGCGGCGCGCTAGGGAGCGCTGAGCACGCGACACACGCGCGCTTGAGCCACAACCATGCGACAACCGTGCGACTTACCAGGTCGAGGTAGGCCGTCGCGTTGGCCAACGCACGTGACGGCGCGATCGATGCCGCACGCGACAGCAGCGTCGTGGTTACGCGTTCGAGTTGGTCCACCGCAGCTGACAGTTGTGCGGCGAGCGTCACGAGCTCTCCATCTTCTTCGGCGGACGTCACGACGGTCCGCATGCGGCGCAATAACGCACGTAAGCCCGCCCCGTTGTCCTGCGTCACTTTTCGACCGAGCAGATCGAGCGCTTGGACGCCGTTCGTGCCTTCGTGAATCGGATTCAGGCGGTTGTCGCGATAGTACTGCTCAACGGGATACTCGCGGGCGAATCCATATCCGCCAAGCGTCTGCATCGCGAGCGAGATCGCCTCCTGCCCCGCTTCTCCGGGCCACGCTTTCGCGATCGGTGTGAGCACTTCGAGCAACGCACTGGCGTCGCGTCGTACTGACGCATCCGGCGAGGTATGCTCGTCGTCAACGAGCTGCGCACATTCAAGGATCAGCGCAAGCGCCCCTTCAGCGATTGCCTTCTGCGCGAGCAGCATGCGCCGCACATCGGGATGTTCGATGATCGGCACCGCCGCACGCGCTGGATCTTTTTCACCGGGCAAACGTCCCTGCCGTCGCGTTCGCGCATAGTCGAGCGCATGACGATAGGCCGCGTACGCCATCGCGGTTCCTGCACGGCCGACCCCAATGCGCGCTTCATTCATCATCTGGAACATGCACGCCAAACCGCGGTGCGGTTCGCCAATCAACTCGCCGAAGCACTCCTCCTGCTCGCCGAAGTTGAGCACCGTGCTCGTCGTACCGCGCCAACCCATCTTGTGAATAAGGCCACCAAGCACCACGCCGTTGGTGGCTCGCGTCGCGCTGTCACGGAAGCGAGGCACCAGCATCAACGAGATGCCGCGCACACCTGGCGGCGCGCCATCGATGCGCGCAAGCACCATGTGAACAATGTTCTCCGAGAGCTCGTGCTCGCCGCCGGAAATCCACATCTTTGTGCCGCTGATTTTGTAGATATTCGCAGCATATCCATCACCCGCGGGCGTGGCACGTGTGCGAAGATCAGCGAGCGATGACCCGGCATCTGCCTCGGTGAGTGCCATGGTGCCGAGGAAACGTCCAGTCAGTAACGGATCGAGAAAGCGGTCGCGCTGATCTGCGGTGCCAAATGCCGCGACGAGATTCGCCACACCGCTGGCGAGCATGGCGTACGACGCCGTCGCCACATTAGCTGCGTCAAACCAAATGAGCGCCGCGGTGGTAATCACGTGCGGCAACTGCATGCCGCCCACATCGTAGTCGTGTGTCGCTGAAATAAAACCCGCGTCCGCCATCGCACGGACCGCTTGCTGTACGGCGTCCGGCGTGACGACGCTTCCATCGCGCACGAACGGTTCCTGCTCGTCACTCGCCTGCCGGTGCGTTGCGAAGTGCGACTCGGCGAGCTGACGTGCCGTGGCGATCACCGCATCGAACGTTTCCCGCGAGTGGTCGGCATAACGCGTCCGCGACGTCAGCGTATGCGCGCCGAGCACTTCATAAAGCTGAAACTCCAAGTCCCGCACATTCAGGAGCGACAGTGTCATGGAGTGCTCACGACGTGTACTCGTGCGTAGGCAGCATGGCGACGTCGTTCATTTCGCATCGAGCTCTCGATACCACGCCGTCATTGCACGCTCAATCGCTGGTCCCGTCGCCATCCACTCGCCAAGCGCGGATGGTACGGTGTAATCAGCGCCGACCTTCGCAGCCGGAGCGCCGGCTTTATGTCCGCCACGCGCCGCGTGTTCGATATCATCGAGCAGATTGAGGTAGCGCGTGAGTGCCGCGCGATCCGCCATCGCACCGTGTCCTGGTACGAAGTTGCGCGCCGACGTTTGTTCGAGATGGCGCACCGATGCCGAGAGCGTGCCCGGCGTCGCGTCGACGAAATTCGGGAACATGCCGTTCCAGAGTAGATCTCCGGCCCACGTGAGTCCCGCGTCTTCGTCGATAATCGCAAGATCGCTCGCCGTGTGACCACTCAGCGCGTCGAGCTTCACGCGCCGGTTGCCGATGTCGATGATGCCCGGAGCGTTCGCGGCAACAATCACGGTATCGGCGAAGGCTTGCGTGAGTGCTACATCTTTTGCAGGCGCAACCGGACCTCCAGCCAGTGCGAGCTCACGCGTCTTCTGCGTCGCGCGCAGCACCGGCGTCGCGTGACTCTTGTCTGACGGCTCGGCGTACCCCGCCAGCCCCGCCGCGTGATCGATGTGATAGTGCGTGAGCACGACATGCGTTGGCCATCGACCCGTCAGCGTACGTGCCTGACGTGCCAGCCATTCCGCACCCGCCGGCTTGTAGAATCCTTCGACCGCAATGACGCCGCTCGTACCCGCGATGATCCCACCGTTCGCGAACGTGGTACGGTCGCCGCTGAGTGGCGTTGAGATCAGCGCCCACGTGTCGGGGCCGATCTCGTCGAGTCGTGCGAACGGCGCGGACGCGGCGGTTGGGTGAGCGGACGCCGTCCATCGACGGCGTGTGGACGCGGGCGCACACGCAGCCATCAGCGCGAGGTGCGCGAGACACCCACCAGAGACTTTGAGAAAATCGCGTCGTGACGTAGTCATGCGATGGGCGTTGTTGAACGGTCGTGGTACTACGGAGAACGGTCGCGCAACCGGCGTAGCCGACGGCGCCGACACAGTGGGATCAGCTCGCGAACTTGCCGGAAGCTACGACACCGGCTCACGTTGCGTCATGCGCCCGCGACCGAACATTTCGTCCCCCGAGATTCACCAAGGCGTTACGGCCCTCGGTGACCAGAGCGTATCCAAGCAGCTCGCATCGCAACGCGAACGAAACTCGACCATTCGCGACCGCGCAGCGCGCTCCGCGGCGGCGGCGAGACTCGCGGGAGCCGCCATCGGCGCGAATGTGCCCTTGACGATTGTGCCGCACCAGCGACGCCCCATCGTGCCGCTTCCGGACGAGGTACGCGACACGTTCTTAACGCGGCTCGTCGGTCGGATTCATGCGACGTTCGTAGCCAACGTGTCGGTGCCGGACGACGCACCCGACGAATTGCTCGCGGCGCCACACGTGGCGGCGATCATGATGCACGGCTGCACGCTCTGCCGTGGCACCTGCTGCACCCGTGGCGGCGACCACGCGTTCCTTGGCGTTGACAGCTTGGCACGTGTGCGCCGTGACGCTCCGGCGCTGTCCGAGGACGAGCTCCACGCAACGTATGTCTCGCACGTACCGAGCCATCACGTGGAGCACTCATGCGTATACCACGGCGAAGCCGGATGCACCCTCCCGCGCGCGTTTCGCTCAAACACCTGCAATCGGTATTTGTGCGGAGGTCTCACGCAATTGGCGCGCGCCCTCCGCGACAGCGGAAGCACTGTTGCGGTCATTGGCATGTCCGACAATCAGGATCTGCTCGATCTGGCCTTGGTCAGCGAGACCACTACCACGCCACTCGATTTTCGGCTCAACGAGCACGAGACTTTGGCCGAGCGTCACGAGTAGCGCCAACCGCGCGACGATACGCAGCTTCGTTCACTTTCGCGGAGTCGTACAGGTCAATCATTGGTGCAGGATAGTCCGTTCCGATCATCACGCCGAACCGCCGTTGATCGTCGCGTGAGAGCGCATCGGGGCGGTGCGCGCCGGCGCCGGGTACGTTGCGCAGCGCGGGGAGCCAGTGCCGCATAAACTCGCCGTTCGGATCGTAGTCGGCCGATTGCTTATACAGGTTGAAGTATCGGAAACCGCGTGCGTCGTTTCCGACGCCAGCCGAGTAGAGCCAATTTCCCCAGTTGCTGGATACGTCGTAGTCGACGAGCATCGACTCGAACCACTCGGCGCCCGCGCGCCAGTCGATCCCCAAGTTCTTGGTAAGAAAACTCGCAACATTTTGGCGACCGCGATTGCTCATGAATCCCGATGCCGACAGTTCCTGCATCGACGCGTCAACGATAGGAAAGCCAGTGGTGCCGGACGTCCACCGGTCAAAATCTGCGCGCGTTGATGCGTCGGCGAGGTCGCGCCACGGCAGCTCGAGCGCCTGTAAGCCGCGCGCGCGGAAGAGTGCATCGCCTTCCTTCGCGGCAACAAAGCGAAAGTAGTCGCGCCAGAGCAGCTCAAAGATCATCCAATACGTACTCTCGTTCTTCACGCGATCTCGCTCATACCGCTGCACTTCTGCCCACACTCGGCGCGGCGACAGGCATCCCATGGCGAGCCATGGCGAGAGCTTGCTGGAGTCGTCGACGGACAGCATGCCGTTCCGCGTGTCCTTATAAACGCGCAGCCGATCTGCGGACCATACATAGTGCGTCACCCGTTCCATCGCGGCGCGCTCGCCTCCAATTGGTCTGAAGCAGACACGTTCATCGACCAGCGGAAGCGTCAGCCCGAGTGCTTCGAGTGTCGGGATCTCCCCGGCGTCCACACTGGGCGACTGAAGTTTCATTGGCGACGGGAACGGTGCGCGCACCGTCGCATCACGCTCGACGAGCTTCCGGAATGTCGTGAAGACGTCTGGCAGCGACGTCAGATCGAACGGCAGATCGTCCGAATGAAAAAGCGAATGTCCCCAGCATCCTTCCAGCCGCACCCCGATATCGCTGAGCGCGGCGTCTACGTCCGCCTCGACTGACGTCTCCTCCGACGAGACCTCTTCGTGAAAGTATACGCGGTCCGCACCAAGCTCTCGAGCAAGCGCTGGCAGCAGCGTTTCAGGTTTGCCGGACCGCAGCACCAACTCGCCGCCGATCTTTCGGCACGACTCTCGAAGTGCGGTCAACGACTCAATCAAAAACTGCGCGCGAAAGGCACCGGTCTTTGGTACACCGCTCGGAAGCCGGCCAAACTGCCTTGGGTCGATGCAGTAGACGAGCGCCACCTGCGCGCCTGATTGCAACGCGCGATGCAATGGTTCGTGGTCGTCGAGCCGCAGGTCGTTGCGTAGCCAGACGATGACGGGAGAACGTTGTGCCATAAAGTCGAGAGTGAGTGTCTCGGAATAACGGCCTTGCTGCCAACGGGTTCCCGCGCGACGCTCAGCAACGCGACGTACACGGGCACGCCGCCGATCCGGGCGTTATCGTGTAGCGACTGCACTGTGCACTTCACGCTGAGGGTTGTTCGCGTCATGTCGAGTCTTTCGTTGCACCGAGTACGTTCACGCTCTGCTCGATACGCCCGAGCAGCCACGATCGTGACCAGTCTGATATCCATGGCAGCCTGTAGCCTGCGAAAGGCGGCAGATGTCGTTTTTATCGGCAAACAGTTCAGTCGCACCGTCGATATTCCATATGATACGGGCGCGCGACATTCGCTCGACGTGTACCGTCCAACCAGTCCCGCCAGCTCGCCGTCACCAGTCATCGTGTTCCTCTATGGCGGGCGCTGGGAAGAAGGTGCCAAAAGTGAGTACGCACTTGCGGGTGATGCGATCACTCGGCGCGGCTATGTCGCGGTAATTCCGGATTACCGCCTCGCACCAGCAGTGAAGTTTCCTGCGTGGATCGACGATGCAGCGCATGCGTTGCGCTGGGTTCATGACAGCATCGCGCAGTACGGCGGCGACACGGCGCGCATCTTTGTTGTTGGCCATTCCGCGGGTGCGCACACGGCAACCGTGCTATCGCTTGACGATCGCTACCTGCTGCATGCGGGCGTCCAGCCTGAGATGGTGAAGGGGTACGTCAGCCTCGCTGGTCCGGTCGATACGGTATGGACAGATGCGGATGTGCAGGCGCTGATGGGCCCGCGCGAAGGATGGCCGGGTACGTACCCGATGCAGCTCGTGTCATCGTCGCATCACCAACCGCTGCTACTCCTGCACGGCGGCAAAGATGAAACCGTGCTCCCAGCAAACTCGACGGGCCTCGCGGCGCGCATCGTCAAGTTCGGTGGCACCGCGTGCGCGAAACTGTATCCGAGCCTGACGCACAAGTCGATCGTCGCTGCGTTCATGATCCCACGGCTACCGATCGCTCCAATCATGGACGACGTCATCGCCTTTACGCAGCATCCGAGCCAACCTTCGTGCAGCGCGGCCGTTTCGCCTGCTTCCTCAACCACCCCGTGAACATCAACATGCACATGAATGTGACCACGAACGTGAAGCTGCTCTGGTCGAACCTTGTGCGTGCGTCGGTGACGTTGTGTGCAGCAGCGCAGTTGCTGCAGGTTCGCACTGTCGCCGCGCAAGCGAAGTCGCCGAGCGCGATTCCTTCACCTGCATCCATCCTGGGCTACGAGCCGGGCACCGAACGCAAGCTGCCGACATGGAAGCAGGTGACCACGTACTTCACCGCGCTCGACAAAGCGAGTCCGCGCGTCACCGTGCACACGCTCGGGCCCACCACACTCGGTCGACCGTTTCTCGTCGCCTACATCGCTGACGCAGCCACGCTCGCGAACCTCGAGAAGTACCGGACCATTCAGCGCAAACTGATGGACCCGCGGCTCCGCGCGAAGGGCGAACTCGAGTCACTCCTCGCGACTGGAAAGAACGTCATCCTGATCACGTCGAGTATTCACTCCACCGAAGTTGGCGGATTTACCACACCGCTGGTGATTGCCGACCGACTCGCGCGCGCGGACTCGCCAGAGGCGAAAAGCATTCTCGCCAACACGATCATCATGCTCGTTCCCAGCCAAAACCCGGACGGCGTCGATATCGTCGGCGATTGGTATCGCAGCACGTTGGGCACGGCCGCAGAAGGCACGTCACCGCCGGAGCTCTATCACAAGTACACGGGGCACGACAACAATCGCGATTGGTACGCGTTCACGCAAAACGAAACGCGGTATACCGTCGACTCGCTCTACACGCCGTGGGACCCGCAGGTCGTCAACGATATTCACCAGCAGGGTTCGAATGCGGGCCGCATCTTCATTCCGCCATACATGGATCCGGTGGAACCGAATATCGATCCCGTTCTCACCGCGGGTACGAACTCGCTGGGCCTAACCATGGGTTGGCGTATGACGGCCGAAGGTAAGACCGGCATCGCGTCGAACGCGGCGTACGACCAGTGGTCGCCGGCACGCCAGTATTCGCTGTATCATCGCGGCGTGCGCATTCTGACCGAGACGGCGAGCGCGCGACTCGCGACGACGATTGACTTGCCCTTCAACACGCTCGGCGCGGGACGTGGCTACGAAGCGAAGAACGCGACGTGGAATTTCCCGGCGCCCTGGCCCGGCGGTAAATGGAGCTACGCCGACATCGTGTCCTATCAAGTGAGCGCGACGTGGGCGATGCTCGGCGAAGCGGCGCGTGATCGTCGGCAGTGGCTTGAGAGCTATGCGTCGATCGCCGATCGCGCGATGAGCCCTGAGCATCCGTGGACGACTACGGCGGTACCGACGGCTTTCGTCATTCCCAAGGAACAGAAAGACGCGCAGGCGCTGCAGCGCATGTTGTGGATGTTGCAGCACGGGCAGGTCGAAGTGCGGACCAGCACAGCGCAGATCACGGCTGATGGCATCACGTATCCGACCGGCAGCTACATCGTCTCGACTGTGCAGCCGTTCGGTGGCTACGCGAAGACGATGCTCGAGCGGCAGCACTATCCGAATCTCTTCGACTATCCGGGCGGTCCGCCAAAGCGTCCGTACGACGTGACGGCACACACGCTGCCGCTGCTGTTGGGCGTAAACGTCGTTCCGATTACGACGTCTGCACCGCTGTCGACCACGCTCGTTCCTGCCGTCGCCGAACCGAAGTTCACGGTACCAGGCTTAAGCGACGCCAAAGGCAAACGCATCGCGATCTACAAGAGCTACAACTCGTCGATGGACGAAGGATGGACGCGTTGGATGTTCGACGCGAATCGTATTCCGTTCAGCACGATCGTCGATAAGGATGTTCGCGCAGGCAAGTTGAGCGATCGATTCGACGTCATCATTCTCCCCGACCAGAACGCGAATCAGCTCACGCGTGGATTGGGCAATCAGTATCCCGACTCCTTGCGCGGTGGACTCGGCGCACCCGGCGCGGCGGCACTCGCGGATTTCGTCGAAAAGGGTGGTACGTTGCTCGCCTTCAATGCCGCCAGCGAATACGCCATCGACGCGCTCAAGCTGCCCGTCAAGAACGCACTCGCCGGCGTGAAAAACACGGACTTCTATGCGCCAGGTTCGCTGATCGGCGTGCAAGCGACGCCTGGGCATCCGCTCGCCGCTGGACTCACAGCACCGGTGCCCGCCGTTTGGTTCGAAGACAGCCCGGCGTTCGAGATCACTGATGCATCGCGCGCGACTGCCGTGCTTTCGTATCAAGCCAGCGGCGACCCGTTGCTCTCTGGATGGTTGCTCGGCGGCGCGAAGCTCAACGGCAAGGCCGCGATGGTCGACGTCACCTCGGGCAAGGGACACGTCGTGCTGTACGGCTTTCGCCCGCAGTATCGTGGCCAAACAATGGCAACGCAGCCGTTGATCTGGGAAGCGATCACTCGGCTGCGTCAGTAGTTCGTTCAAAACCGTTTCATTCGAAACCGAACAACTCGCGGTGCATCGTCACGACTCGACGATGCGCCGCGATTTTTACTTACTTGAGATTCGCCTTGAGGAACGCCAGCGACTTCGTCCACGCGTCTTCGGCCGCTTCCTTGTTGTACGCCTGACCTGTCGGATTCGCGAAAGCGTGATTCGCGTCGGCGTAGACCTTAATCTCAACCTTGCGACCGGCGTCCTTCATTTTTTTAACCATCGCCTGCACGCTGTCCTGCGGAATGCTCGTGTCCTTGCCGCCGTACATGCCGAGTACTGGGGCGGAGAGCTTCGCCAACTGCGTGGCGTCGGTGATCGGTGCACCGTAGTAAATCACGACTGCCTTGATTTCCTTTCCGCCAACGAGGCCCGTGCGCAGCGACCAATGGCCTCCGAAGCAATAGCCGATCGAACCGATCGACGTTGCGCCTGCCTTCTTGAGGTACTCGACGGCGCCGGCGACGTTCTTCTCGCCCGACGGCACGTCCGCCATCGCGGCCTGGTACTGCTTCATCGCGTCATCCGGGGTCGTCGCGACCTTACCGAACAAGTCCACCGCGAGCACGGTGTACCCTTCGCCCGCATAACGCTTGGCGACGGCTTCAATGTTGTCGTTCAAGCCCCACCACTCGTGCACCATCACCAGCGCCGGCTTCCCGTTGCCACCCTTGGCTGGCTTCGCGAGAAAGCCCTTGATTGTCTTGCCGTTGACGGTCGCGTAGGTGACCGTCTCGGTGGTGACCTCGGCGCGCGGCGCAATCAGCGCTGCAGGCGACGGCGCCTGCGTGTCCATCGCGTGCTCATGGCGCATCGCGTTGGCGTAGTCGGGCTGCGTGGCCTGCGCGGACAACGCCGACGTGCTGAGAACGGCGACTACGCTCGCGCTGAGTGCGCGAACCATCGATGTAGAAATGCGTGACATGACCTGTCCTGAAGTTGAAAGAACGATGCTATCGTGTGATGAACTGACCGCTATTGAACTGGCCGAGCGACGCAGAGCTCGCGCTGAAAGAGCTGCACAAATGCGGCGTTATCGAACAGCTGCACCATACGTTCATACGCGAAGCCCACCTGCTCGAGCACGCGCACGGAACGTGTGTTGCCGGAGGAGACGATCGCGACGACCCGCAGCAAACCAAGGCCGCGCCACGCGTACTCCAAAACGGCCGCCGCAGCTTCGACCGCGTACCCGCGTCCCCAGAATTCCGGTAACAGAGCGAAACCGAGATCCGCGTCGTCCAGACCCATTCGGTGTACCAATCCGCAGATCCCCACCGGAGTTCCGATCCCGCGCTCACGCACGAGGTACATGCCGAAGCCATTGAAGCCGTAGCTGGCGATCGTCCCAGTCAGCAGGTACTGCCGGGCGCCATCGAGCGTTCGGACGCCACGATCGCCGATGTATTTGTGAAACGACGGTTCGTTGAGCAGACCGAGCATGAACGGTGCGTCGTTCACGGTCATCAGGTGCAGCGTCAGCCGCGTCGTAACCGCGACCGGCGTCTCGTGATCGCACATATCCACATCGCACATATCCGTATCGCGCCTGTCAGCGAGCCAGCGGCGTTATGCGGTCTGTACCTATGGCGCGCAGGTCAGTGCACCGCTGTTCTGCATGGCGGTGATCATGCGAATCTGTGCGTCACTACTCATGAGACGCTTGGCACTGCGCAACGGTCCGCAGGCGCGTGAGGCGTCGTCCGCCGCGATGTACGCGTTCACCATGTAGACGTACGCCCACGTGCTGTCGGTAGCCGATTTGAGCCGAGGCAAGAGCGCTTGCAGCTGTGGAATAGCCGCCTTGCCAACGCTCGCGGCATCGGCTTCGTCGGCAGCAGCGAGCGCTTTCTTCAGGCTATCCAGCGAGCGCAACGCATCAGGGGCTCCCCCCGCAACACCCGCGACGGATGCGGCGGCGGCGGTGCCAACCGCGTTCGCTTGTGTTGCCGGCAGCGCGCCCGACGCCGGAGCAGCGGACGACGAAGTGGCCGGAGCCGTCGCGCCACCTGCCGCCTTGGGACCTGTCGACGAGGACGCCGTTCCCGCCGCTCCGGCAGCGCTGGGCGTGGAGGCATTCGGCGCGGCGCCGACCGTTGCGCCGTTCACCGCGGGCGCCGTCGTGCCCACGGCGCTCTCGCCAACGGCTGCGCCGCCGCTCCCGCGCATGAAGAAGAACGCAGCCGCAGCAACAACCGCTAATGCACCGCCGATGAGCGCGACGTTCGGCTTCTTGGTAGCAGGAACGCTGTCGGTCGACACTGTGGCAGCCGCTGTCGGGGCCACTGGCGCGGCGAGCGGCGCTGATTTGAGGCCCTGCGTCGCAGTTGTGGGCGCCGCAGCCGATGCGTTCGGTATTTTGCCAGC
>JBBQDB010000079.1:0-18283 GCA_038319245.1 Gemmatimonadales bacterium | reverse complement strand
CATGGCTGACCCTGTCATCCCGCTCACAAAACTTTCGGTAGCGCAGCCCGTGGCGCTTCCGCCCGGATTGGCGTTGACCCCCGACGACGAAATCAAGCGCGTCCGATTGATGCGCATGAAGCGCGTCGCATCGTTGATGCTCGTTTTCGTCGCGGTGCTCTTTCTGATTGCCTCGTGGTTCCAGTCGCGCTATCCGTGGCTCAGCTACGTGCGCGCATTTGCCGAAGCCGCGATGGTCGGTGGCATCGCCGACTGGTTTGCCGTCACGGCGCTCTTCCGCCATCCCTTGGGCATCCCGATTCCGCACACGGCGATCGTGCCGTCGCGCAAGGATCGCATTGGCACGGCCCTCGGCAACTTCGTGCAGCGCAATTTTCTCACGCGCGAGGTTGTGGCGAGTAAGCTTTCGGCCATGAAGCTCGGTGATCGCGCCGCGAATTGGTTATCGCAACCCGAGCATAGCAAAACGATCGCGCGTCAAGTCGCGCGCGGCCTCGTAGGTGCGACGACGGTGCTGCGTGATGAAGACGTGCAGTCCATTGTCGATCGCGGCATCGTATCGCGCTTGCGCACGCTGCAGGTCGCACCGCTGTTGGCTCGCGTGTTCGAGCTGCTGACCGCGGGCGGACGCCATCAAACGTTGCTCGATGATGCGCTCCGACTCGCCGCCCGTTTCCTCGGCGAGAACGAAGAGATGATTCGCGACCGCATCAAGGCGGAGAGCCCGTGGTGGGTGCCGGGCGCCGTAGAAAATCGACTCGGTGACAAGATCGTTGGCGGCGTCGAGAAGACGCTCGTCGCAGTGGCGGCCGACCCAGAACATCCGCTGCGACATCGGTACGATGAAGCGGTTGATCGGTTTGTGCTGTCGCTGCGCAGCAACCCCGAGGTGATTGCGAAGGCCGAGCAAATCAAGCTGGAGTTGCTCGCGCATCCCGCCGTGGGAGAATTCTCACGATCGGTATGGGGCGATGTGAAGGATCGACTGGCTACCTACGCCGAACGTGTTGCGGGTGACGTCGAAAGCGAGCCAGATCAGATCGAACGTTGGCTCACGGGATTGGGGCAGAAAGTGCTCGCGGACCCAGAGCTTTCCGCGAAGGTAAATGGCTGGATCGTCGAGATCGTGACGTACGCGGTTGAGCAGGCACGCGAAGAAGTGGCAAAGCTTATCGCCAGCACGGTCGCCGCCTGGGACGCGAACGCAACGTCACGCAAAATCGAGCTCCAGATTGGCCGCGATCTACAATTCATCCGCATCAACGGCACGATCGTCGGCGGCCTCGTTGGGCTATTGCTGCATCTCATCGGCGTCCAGTTCGCCGTCCTTCGGTAGATCGCGGAGCCCGCTCGCGGCACGTCGTGGGCACCTGTGGCGTCTTCGCCAATCCGCATGAGAGCGTGGTGACTTGGCGATGCGTCTGTTGCGGCGGTGCCACACCGGCAAAGCTCGGCGGGACCGCGACGCGCTCGCTCACAGAGCGATCTCCACTGTAAGAGGCGGCGTGCGACCGAGCGTAGTACGCCGTGAGAGAGAGGGCATTGTTCTTGCTCCTCCGCTACATTGGAGTTCTTCACCGCACCTCAAAGGGGAGTAGGTCGTGGGTATTTGCCGGGTCGCTGCGGTTGCTGCGTTGGTGATGGGCATGCAAATGCCTTCGCTCGCGCGCGCCCAGGCGCAGCCGGTAACGACGCGCGTCGGGATCAGCGGTGTCACGCTGGACTGGATTGCACTGTATGGCGCGATCGACCCGATCTTGAACCCGACGGCGTCGGTTCCCGGTACGGTAGGGCCGCTCAAGGTGACAGTCAGCGGACCAGGTGCGGAGAGCGTGTTTCGACAGGGAACGACGTGGGGAGGCATCTTTGCGTTCGGTGATCCAGTGCTCTTCTCCGGAGACGCGGGCAACACATTAACGCTGGCTTTCAGCAGCGATATTTTTGCGATCGGCGCCAACATCCAGAGCAACTACTACGGCAGCTTCAGCGGAACCGTCAGAGCGTATGACGCGAGCAACACGCTGGTTGGCTCCTACAGCGCCGGCGGGCAGTACAATGGCAATGAGAACGGCTTGGCACCATTCGTCGGTCTCGAAAGCACGACCGGCATTCGAAAGGTGACGTTTGATGTGTCGGGGAATTTGATCGATCCCAATACCAACGCGCCGAATTTGTCGCTGGGCATCAATCAGGCAGTCATCTCCACGTCACCGCGCACCACGGTGCCGGAGCCCGGCAGCGTGTTCCTCACCGGCACCGGGATCGGCGGTGTGTTGTTGTTATCCCTTCGCCGGCGTCGCCTGAACGCGTGAGTCGCTGCGTCCGCGCGTCGGACGCACATCCGCAGGGTCGTCGAGCACCGGAGCGCTGTCGGCGTTGTGTGGGCTGGGCAGCGGCAACAGGGCGAGCAGGAACACCTCATCCATCGTACTCGCAAACGTAAAGGCCATCTTGTCGCGTACCTCCTGCGGCACGTCGCGCACGTCCTTTTCGTTGCCCTTGGGCAGAATCACCTCTCGCAGCCCTGCGCGATATGCAGCCAGCACCTTCTCCTTCACGCCGCCAATCTCGAGCACCTTGCCCCGTAGCGTGACTTCGCCTGTGAGCGCCAGATCGCGGCGGACCGGACGTCGCGCGAGTGCACTCGCCAACGCCAACGTAACAGCGATTCCGGCCGATGGGCCATCCTTGGGAATCGCACCAGCAGGGAAGTGCAAATGCAGATCCGAGTCGCGGAATTCGTCGTCGGAAATTCCGAGCGTACCGGCCCGCGAACGCACAAACGAGAACGCCGCGTCGACAGACTCTCGCATTACGGCGCCGAGCTGGCCTGTCACGGTGAGTTTCCCGCTACCCGCCATACGCAGTGCCTCAATGGTCATCAAGTCACCGCCAGTGGCCGTCCACGCGAGCCCTGTTACCGCACCGATCTCGGGCTCCTGTTCAGCCTCTTCCATCGCGAAACGTGGCGTACCGAGAATCTCCTCGACACGTTCGGCATCGAGCTCCCAGTGGCTGTCATCGCCGTCGGCTTTGGCGCGCGCACGTTTGCGCATCAGCGACGCCAACGACCGCTCGAAGGTGCGCAGACCCGCTTCGCGCGAGTAGCGACTAGTCACGAACCCCAACACCGATTCGGGCACGTGCAGGTCGTCTGCGGTCAATCCATGGTCGGCAAGAAGTCGCGGCATCAAGTAACGCTGCGCGATTTCGACCTTCTCCTCGATGGTGTAGCCAGCAATGCGGATCACTTCGAGTCGATCGCGCAACGCATTCGGAATGTCGTACAGATTGTTCGCCGTGCAGATGAACAGCACGCTTGACAGATCGAACGGCAAATTGAGGTAGTGGTCGACGAACGACTTGTTTTGCGACGGGTCGAGCACCTCGAGCATCGCGGCGGTCGGATCGCCGGATGACCCTGACGACATCTTGTCGATTTCGTCAATCATGATCACCGGATCGCGCACGGCTACGCGACGCAACGCCTGAATCAACATGCCCGGCATAGCGCCCACATACGTGCGGCGATGTCCGCGAATCTCTGCTTCATCGCGCACGCCGCCCACCGAGATGCGATAAAACTCGCGTCCTATGGCTTTGGCAATCGCCTCGCCAAGCGAGGTCTTGCCGGTACCTGGAGGACCGACGAAGCACAGAATCGGCCCGGTCGGATCACCGCCGCGCAGTTTGCGCACGGCGAGATACTCGATGATGCGCTCCTTCGCTTCGTCGAGACCGTAGTGCCCATCCTCGAGCGCTGTTTCGACTTTGGACAGCGTGATGCTCTGATCGTCGGCCGTGCGCGTGTGCCACGGTAACGCCAATACCCAGTCGAGATACGTGCGTAGCACCTGATACTCGCTCGATGCCGGCGACAGCATGCGCAGGCGTTCGGTTTCGCGGCGCGCCTCCGCTTCCACTTTCTCGGGCAACTTCGCGTCGTCGATACGGCGCACCAGATCCGACGATTCCTTTTCGTTCGGATCAGACTCGCCCAGCTCTGTCTGAATCGCGCGCAGCTGTTGGCGCAGATAAAACTCGCGCTGGTGCTGCTCGATTTTGATTTCCGTCTGCTTCTTGACGTCGTCCATGACGCGTGCGCGCGCCACTTCGCGTTCGAGCCGCGAGAGGATGAAGCGAATGCGCTGCCCAATGTCGAGCCGCTGCAGCACTTCTTCCTTGTCGGCGATGCGCAAATTCATGTTCGTGGCCGCGAGGTCGGCAAAGCGCCCCGGGTCGGACACGTTCATCTTGAGGATTTGCGGCACTTCGCTCGGAATACGATCCACCAGATCCGAGAGCGTCTCAGCCGCGGCGACGGTGCGCGCAACCAACTCGTCGAGCTCGTTCGGATCGGCCGGTAATTCTTTCGCGCCCTGAATCTGCGCAATCGCAAACGGGTCGACCTGGTTGATACCGTCGATCGTAATGCGACGCAGCCCTTGCAGCGTGATCTGGACCGTGTCGCCCGGCAGGTTGATGCGTTCGTGCACACGCGCCGCGACGCCGACGCGACCAACGAACTGGTGCGGATCGATCGCGTCTTCGTTTTCCGCCGAGGCCACCACCAGCGCCACGATCAGCCCGGACTCTTCGTGCGCCCGCAGCAATGCCAGATTTTCGGGTGCCCCCATCTGGACGGCGATCGTGCCGAGCGGAAAGACGATCGTCGACCGCAGCGCCATCAGCGGCAACGTGAGCGGCAGCTCGGCGCGAAGAATCTCTTCCTTGCGCTGGCCGCGGGGCATGGAGATGGCCGGAAAGCGCGGAGTCGGTCGCGTCACTGGGAACGGGCGAGAGGAGCACGGACCCCGGGTCGCGGAACCTCAGTGACCCAGGCACAAGCGCGGCACGCGAGCGGTCACTCACGCACACCGTGCCAATCTAGTGACAGCGCGAATGACCGCGAGAGGCGTGACGCCGATCGTCAGCGGCGCGAGGTTGTACCCATGGTCCCGGCCCGTTAGCGTTTTGATCGGCGCGTCGAGGAGACGTGGGATGCCTCGTCAGTGGGGGTATCGCGTTCGCCGTCGTGCTATCCCCCATCAACGCGCCTTCAGTCATGTTCGACGAACTCTCAGACAAACTCGGCAACGTCTTCGCGAAGCTTCGCGGACGCGGCGTACTCACCGACGCTGACATCAAGGACGGTCTGCGCGAAGTGCGACGCGTCCTGCTCGAGGCCGACGTCAACTTTGCGTTGACCCGTGAGTTCCTCGAGCGCGTCGAGAAGAAGGCCGTCGGCGTGCTGCAGATCAAGACGATTCAACCCGCACAGCAGCTGGTGAAGATCGTGCATGACGAACTCACCGCGATGCTCGGTGAACGTCGTGAAGGGCTCAAAATCAGCACGGTGCCGCCGACGATCGTGATGATGGTCGGTCTGCAAGGCTCAGGCAAAACGACGACCGCCGCGAAGCTCGCGCGGAAGCTTGTCGCGGAGGGCAAGACGACCCGCATGGTTGCGGCCGACGTCTATCGTCCTGCCGCCATCGACCAGCTGGAAACACTTGGTACGCAGCTCAACGTGCCGGTGTATGCCGATCGCAGCACGAAGGATGTCGTCAAGATCGCCAAGGCCGGTATCGATCAGGGCATGCGCGCGCGTGATCGCGTCGTGATCATCGATACCGCCGGTCGTTTGCAGATCGACACGGACATGATGGACGAGCTCAAGCGGCTCAAGGCGGCGATCAAGCCCGACGAAATCCTGTTCGTGGCCGACGGCATGACCGGCCAGGAAGCGGTCAAGATCGCGCAGGGCTTTGACGAAGCGCTGAATATCACCGGCGTCATCCTCACCAAGCTTGATGGCGACGCCCGCGGCGGTGCAGCGCTCTCGATTTACGGCGTGCTCAAGAAGCCGATCAAGTACATCGGTGTCGGCGAGAAGGTCGACGCGCTGGAGGAGTTCCATCCCGAGCGCATGGCCGGCCGCATTTTGCAGATGGGCGATATCGTTTCGCTCGTCGAGAAAGCGCAGGAATCGTTTGACGCGGTCGAAGCGAAGAAGCTCGAGAAGAAGGTCCGCAAAGAAGGGATGGACCTCGAAGACTTCTTGTCGGCGATGCGTCAGATGCAGAAACTCGGGCCGTTCGAGAACCTGCTCAAGCTGTTGCCTGGCGTGAACAGCAAGATGCTCAAGGACGTGAAGATGGATCCGAAGCGGCTCAAGCACGTCGAGGCGATCGTACTCTCGATGACGCCGCAGGAACGCAAGAAGCCGGAGTTGCTCAACGGCTCACGGCGTGCGCGTATCGCGAAAGGCTGCGGTCGGCCGGTGAGTGAAGTGAACAAGCTGCTCGAGCAGTTCCGCGAGATGCAGAAGATGATGAAAAAGATGAGCGGCGGCCCGGGCGGAAAGGGCGGCGGCGGCATGCCACGGATGCCGTTCGGCGGCGGTGGGATGTTCGGCGGGATGCGATAGGTCGAGCGCCACCGCGAGCGGCTCAGCGCGTCCAGAGCAGAATCACGCACCGCGCCTCGCGAAACGCCGCGCGGTACTCGTTCGGGATCTGCGCTGGGCTCGCGTACACCTCCATCCCTTCGATCCAATTGATCGGCACCAGATCAAGCGGCATCGGCTTGGGTGCGGCGACTCCGGTCTTGGCCACCTCTTGTACGGCGCGACGCGCGGCGGCGCCTGCCACCGCGGGGTTGGAGCTGTACATCTGCGAATTGGTCCCGGGCAACGCCGATGGCAGTGGGTCGGCAATTGGCTTGGTCAGCAGCACGCCATCGAGAAACACGACACCGTCGCCACACCGGGCCGCGCGCCCCGTCATGCGACGAAGCATCTGCGTGAGATCGATCGGACGCAGTTTGTCCAGCTCGACGCGCGTGACGAATTGCTCCGAAGGCGCGCCCGAGAAGTCTCTGCGGTTGGCGAATCCGAACGCCGCGAGCCGAGGCGAGATGCCGGTTGCCTTCACAAGTACCGGCTTCAGCTCGGTGATCGTCGGTCGCAACTCGATGGCCAGTAGCGCACCGTCCGCCAGCGGCAGCTGCACCGGCAGCAACAGGGCCTCGAAGCCCAATCGCCGAACGTGCAGCAGATACTGGCCCGGGTTTAGATCAGCAAGCCGGAATAGCCCCTTGGTGTCGGTGGTGACCACGGAGCGCGATCCAACGAGGCTCACCTGCACATCGGCAAGCGGAGTGCCCAGCGAATCCTCAATCGCGCCGGTGACGGCCGAGCGCTGCAGCGCCGCCGCCGATCGCAATGGTGCAAGCAAGGCCAGCCCCAACAGCGACAGCATCGTCGCGATCCGACCGATTCGTGACGTGGACATGGCGTGAATAGGCATCACTCCGGGAGAGCGTGCAAGGCAGCCATCCATTCCCGGCCTGTTTCCCCGCTTATTCCGCGTCAGTTTCCAGACTATTCGTTTGCCGCCGCGCGCTCGTCGGTTGACACACCTGGGCGGTAGGCGATGTGTCGATAGCAGTAGCGCTTCGCCCCGAGCCCTCGCTACGTTTCGAGGCTATGGCTGTACCGCGCCAGCGCCCGCTGCAGTTCGAGCGGAGGCAAAGCGGTACCTCGAGTGCGGATCGGAATCGCCGGCCCCGCGAGGAGCTCGGGATTGCAGGATACCCCGTCATGGGAAGACCAGATGGCCGTCAAGATCCGTCTCCGCCGCGAAGGCCGGAAGAAGACCCCGATGTACCGTATCGTTATTGCTGACTCGCAGAGCCCCCGTGACGGGCGTTTCATCGAGATCGTTGGTCAGTATCAGCCGCGTTTCGGCGGCGAGAACGCCATCAACCTGCAGCTCGATCGCGTCAATTACTGGCTGAACGTCGGCGCACAGCCGACCGACACCGTCCGTTCGCTGCTTCGCCGCGCCGGCGTGCTCAAGCTTCGCCACGAGGAGCGCCTGGAAGCCAAGGGCGTCGCGTTCAAGAAGGTCGCTGCGGCCGGAACGCCCGCCGCTGCGGTCAAGCTGGATGATCTCACGCCGCCGCCGGGACCGGTCGTCATGCTGTCCGACGACGCGGACCGCGCCGAGTCGTAAGCTGGGCGAACTTGTAGTCGTCGGGCTGGTGCGTCGCGCGCATGGTGTGCGCGGCGCGTTGGCCGTCGAATCGTTGGTTGATGCGCCGGATGCGATCTTCGCGTCCGGCGCAGTCGTTATTGCTGGTGATCGACAGGGCAAGGCGGGCACGGAAGGCGCGCTGCACATCGAGGACGGCCGGCCGATGAACCGTGAATGGTTGGTGAAGTTTCGCGAGATCGGCGACCGCGATGCGGCGGACGTCTGGCGCGGTCGGTATCTGCTGGTCGACGAGGCCATGCTGCCTGAGCCGAACGACGATCAGGTGTACATCTACGCGCTGATAGGGATGCGCGTCGAAGTCGAAGGACAGGGACTCGTCGGTCATGTGCGCGACGTGTATGACGCGCCGCAGGGGTTGCTTATCGAGGTAGAAACGGCCACGGGTAAGTCGTTGGTGCCGTGGCGTCCCGAACTCATCTCGCGCGTCGATGAAGCCAACCGTACGATCGTGCTCAAGCCGCTCGAGGGGTTGCTGGAGTAATCGCGCACGACGGCGCTGCGCGCTCGTCTCGAACATTCGCTTCGCTCCCCGGTTCGCTCTTTCGCCATGCTGCGCATCAACGTCGTCACGATCTTTCCCGAGTTCTTCGCGGGGCCGCTCAGCCTGAGCATTCCAGCACGCGCCGCCGGTGTCGGGCAGGTGTCGTACAACGTGATTGACCTGCGCACCTTCACGCACGATCGCCATCGAACCGTCGACGATTATCCGTTTGGCGGTGGGCCGGGCATGGTGATGAAACCAGCGCCGTTTTTTGAAGCCGTTGCATCGCTTGGCGTTACGGCGCCGATCGTTTTGCTGTCACCGCGCGGCCGCAAATTTGCGCACGCCGATGCAATACGCTTCAGTACCGGTACGGAGCTCACGCTGCTGTGCGGACACTACAAAGACGTCGATGAACGCGTCGCCCAACATCTCGCGACCGAAGAGCTCTCACTCGGCGATTTCGTGCTGAGCGGCGGCGAGCCTGCAGCGCTTGCGATCATCGACGCGACCGTGCGGCTGTTGCCTGGTGCGATGAGTGATCTCGACAGCGCGCGCACGGATTCGTTTTACGATCGTGGGATCAGCGCGCCGAGCTATTCGCGACCGGCCGACTATCGCGGCCTGGTCGTGCCGGAGGTGTTGGTGGGTGGCGATCACGCCAAGGTCGCCGCGTGGAAAGACACGGAGAGCTTGCGTCGCACGCGTGAAGTCGAGGCACGCGATCGTGCAGAGTGGGCGGTGCGTGAGGCGACCATTGCGGCGCGCGAATCGGCGATCGCGGACGAGGAGCGCGCGCAAGCCGAAAAAGCGGCAAAGAAGGCGGCGGCAAAGGCGAGGCGTTCACGAGGAACGCGACACACGCTGCGCGGACGTGATGACGCAGGCCGGGACTCGTGAGCACGAAAAGACTTGGGGCACGACAGCTCGCGCTGTTTGCTGCCGCGGCAGGATTTTTCGTCTATGAGCAGGTCGCCTTCTACAAATGGATGCAGGCGAACGGCACCGTTGCGGCAGGACTCGCGCACGCGTGGATGACGTTACGTCAGGACCCGATGGTGTTCATGGCGTGGAATGACATGGGCGTCTTCACCGCCTGTGTGTTGATCTGGTTGGCGCGCGATATCCGCATGACGAATCGTTCGATCGCATGGTGGCCTGCAACGCTCATCTTCGGCTGTCCACCGTTGCTCGTGTATCTGGCCTTGCGGAAGCCAGATGCGTCCAACACGTTCACGACGACCGCTCACTGATCCGCCACCGTCCGCACGTCACGAGAGTTCTTGCATGTCCCCGTTTCCGTACCTGGTCAAGGCGCACATCGCCACCGGTGCCGTCGGTCTCTTGCTCTTCTGGGTCGCGGTGTTCTCGCGCAAGGGCGGCCGCACGCACAAGAAGTGGGGCCAGGTCTTCGTGTACAGTATGCTGGTCACGGGATGCTTTGCGATCGGCATGGGTGTATCGACACTGCTCGATCCAGTCGGTACACATCCCAAGTTGCCCGACACAGTGATGGTCAAAGGCATTTTCGGGTGGATGATGGTCTACCTCGCGATCCTCACGATCAGCCTCGCGTGGCACGGCATCGGCGTAGTGCGCAACAAGCGAAATCACGACGCTAATCGCGCACCGTTCGACATCTTTCTGCAGGTGCTGGTCATCATCGCGGCGATCAATTGTGCGGTACAGGGTTGGATTGCGGGGCAACCGCTGATGATGGGTATTTCCATCGTCGGTATGGCATCCGGTGCGACGAATCTCTACTTCACATATTCGCCGATGCCGGCGCGACACGCCTTTTTGCTCGAGCATGTGAAAGCGTTGGTGGGCGCGGGCATTTCCGTGTACACCGCGTTCATGACGTTCGGCCTCGTACGGCTCATGCCCGAACATGCGCTCAACCCAGCCACGTGGGCCATTCCGCTGACGGTGGGCCTCGCGCTGATCTTCTATCACCAAGCGCAGATCCGCAAAGCGAACGTGCCCAAAGCGAAAGCCGAGAACACCGTGCGCTCGCCGGCACTTGCGGCACTGGAACGCTCGTGATTCCGCGTTCGTGCGTGATATGTGCGACGTGCAAGTTCACCATTGGCGCCATCGCGTGAGCCGCGCCGGTCGTAGTCTGATCGGCTTTGGCGCGTATGCGATGTGCATGGGCGCCGGCTTGCTCGTCGCGCCAAACACAATGCTCTTTCTGCTCCTGACACAGCCGACAACTGAGCATTGGATCCGCTTACTCGGCACCTCGGCCATTGTGCTCGGCAGCTACTACATCGTCGCGGGTCGCCATGATCTGACGGTGATGGCGCGCGCAAGCCTCTGGGGACACGCGATCATGATTGTGAGCTTCACCACGCTGGTCCTGCTAGGCATCGCGCCTGTGCTGTTGCTGGGTATTGCTGGCAACGAGGCCGTCGGCCTTGGCTGGACGTGGTGGGCGCTCAAGGCTGACGCGCAGGCTACGACCCGTCGCTAACTGCGGGATTCAGCGGACGATTACGTTCGTATAGTCGTCGCCTTCAGTCACAGTTCGCCAGCACGTTCCGCACGCAGGCTCCAAGTCCTCAATCCCAGGCGGGCCGACAGTGACCGACCGATTCTTCGCGAGTCGCCGTGCGGGAATGGCGCTCTTGCTATGCTGTTTCTGCGCGTCGTGGCTGCAGGCACAGGTCGCGAGCGGGCGCGTGTTCAGTGCGGCCGACTCGAGTCCACTCGGTGGCGCGATTGTTCAACTTCGTGACGCGTCTGGCACCGTCGTTCGGAGCGGGCTGACGAGTGGTACGGGTGCGTTCAGCCTCACAGTGCGCGCCTCTGGCGACTATGCGATGCGCGTGCTGCGCATCGGCTATCAGCCGTTCGACGCCGGTCGCATCGTGCTGGACGCGTCGACGCGTTCGGTCACGCTGTTCTGGAGCGCGGCGCCGATCATGCTCGCGACGCAGCGTATCAGTGGAGCGCGGAGCTGTCGAATCTCGGTCGACTCCGGGACGATGGTTGTGCGTGTCTGGGAGGAAGCGCGCAAAGCACTCATCGCATCGCTGCTCGCAGACGAGCGCGGGACGCTGGACATTGCACGACTCAATCTGTCGCGCACTCTCGATTCATCCGGACGCGTGGTCCGTCGGCAGCAAGTCGTCGCCGAGCGGACACAGTCCTTTCACGCATATGCGAGTCTCGCGCCGGACACGCTCGCGGCGCGCGGGTACGTCCGAGACGACGCGAGCGGTGTGTCGTTCTACGCGCCTGATGCGGCCGCACTCCTCTCCGACGCGTTCATCGGTACGCACTGCTTCTCCGTGCGCGACGGGCGCGGCGATCATGCCGGCGATGTCGGACTGAGCTTCGAGCCGAGTGAGTCCCGCGAGAGTCGAACAGAAGATCGACGGGATCATCGCGTCGACATCCGCGGGACGTTCTGGCTCAGCCGTCGTACGTGGCAGCTGCGGCAACTTGCGTTCACGTACGAGGGTTTGCCGTCTCCCGCGTCGAGCGCGCTGAACGGTGGCTTCGTTGATTTCGCCGAGTTGTCCGACGGCGCGTGGATCGTCTCTAACTGGCGATTGCGTTTGCCGAGGCTTGCGCTGCAACAGCGCATCACCGAGGGTGGCGCGCGGCGTGTGATGCTCGCGCCGTCCTCACGGGTGGTCGTCGCAATCGAAGAAGCCGGCGGAGTGGTGGTATCCGCAAAGCGCGACGGCGCGCTGCTGCTGATCGCGACGCTCCCCGAACTCGACGTATTGGTGGTGGCGGGTTCGGCGAGTGTGTCATACGGAGTACCCACAGTATCGCTTGAGGGAACCGGGCTTACGGCCGACACGGATTCTGCAGGGCACGTTCGGTTCCCATCGCTCGTTGAAGGGCGCTACGACCTGCGCGTGCGCTTCCCGATGCTCGAACTGCTCGGACTTGCACCGCTCAAGAAGACGGTGGATGTTCGCGGATCGAACCGAACGGACACGATCACGGCGCCTACGCCCGATGAGGTCCTGCGACATTCGTGCGGCCTCGAGGCGGTCCGCAGCAAGACCGCAGTCATCTTCGGTTCGCTCCGCGATTCACTTGGCGCACCGACAAGCGGCGTCGTGCACGTCACGTGGCCTGCGTCGGTCAAGGTGCTCGCCTCGCGTAAGCGCGACGATCAGTTGTCGTGGGTGGACCAGATGCGCGGTGTACTTGTCGGGGACGACGGTCGATTCGCGCTGTGCGGGGTGCCGAGGCAAGGGCTCGTCGTTCGTGCGGAAGGCGGGCAGGGTGTGGCAGCCACGTTCATTCGGCTCTACGAAAACGAACCGATGCGAAACGTCGACGTGCGCCTCACGCATAGCGCTGCCGCGGTGCGTGATGACGCGGCCGGTTCGCCAACGCTCGCGTATTTGGAACTGCGTGTGCTGCGAGCGGATGGGAGCGCTGCGGTCGGAGTGGACGTGGATATTCTCGATGCGAACGGACGGCGATCGAGACTCAAGACCGACGATGCCGGGCGCGGACTCTTGGTCGGCCAACCAGTGGGTGTCATGCGTGTGCGCGCGAAAGACGGCGCCGCGGAGGGCGTCACGCTCGAGACGTCGCTCGCGGTCGGTCGGAACGTCCTCGTCGTCCCGCTGCCGGCTCCGTAATGCTGCTCATCGTTGGTTGCCCTGCGCACGTGGTTCGTGCCGATCTCTCGTGCGTCGATTTTCAGGATGTCGATGCGCGCTGTTCGCGCTAGCTTAACTCCATGCTGACGTCCGAACTCTATCGCCCGCCTGCGCCCTCGCCCATCTCGCCCGTCGCAAGCTTGCTGCGCATGATGTGGAAGCGTGAACGGAGTCTGTTAAGCCTTGTGCCGATTGACGCGTATCGCGAACGGTCGATGGTGGTGGGAAAGACGCGTCGAGGCATCCTGCTGGTGAACGAGCCGAGTCTCGTCACGCACATCCTGAGCGATCCGCAAGGGATCTTTCCGAAGAACGACCTGATGGTCGACGCGTTGGTGGATCTGGTGGGTGACTCGATGTTCGTCAGCAGCGGAGACACGTGGCGACGACAGCGCCGCATGATCGAGCCTGCGTTCTCGCATATGCGCATCAATCGTGCATTCGGGCAGATGTCGGCCGCCGTTGACGATCACGAAGCATGGCTCGATGAGCGCATCGCAAAGAACGAGACGTACTCGCTCGATCAGGCCATGGGGCATCTCACGGCCGACGTGATTACACGGACAATCTTCTCGACGCCGCTCGAATCGGGAACGGCGCACTCGGTGTTCGAAGCCTTCACGGTGTTCGAGCGCACAGTGGCCAGTGTGAACATCAAGGCCTTGTTGCTCGACAAACCATGGTCGCGCACGAAGCAGCCGCTTGCCGTGCAGGAGGCGTGTCGCAACATCCGTCGTCACATCGGCGACATGCTTGATCCTCGTCTCGCCCCAGGCGCGCCCGTGTTCGATGATCTCGCCGCGGCGGTCATCGCGGCTCGCGCGCCCGACACCGGAGACGCCTTCACGCGTGACGAACTCGTCGACGAGCTGGGCGTCTTCTTTCTCGCGGGACACGAGACCAGCGCGAGTGTGCTGACGTGGGTCTTCTTTCTGCTGGCGATGCAGCCGGAGGTCGTCGCGCGCATTCGAGCGGAAGTCGCGCACGTCGTTGGCGACGGACCGATGGAGATCGAGCACGCGAAACGCCTGCCGTTCGTTCGCAACGTGTTTCGCGAAACGATGCGCCTCTATCCGCCGATTACCTTCTTACCGCGCGTTGCTGCCGAAGACACAACGATCGGTGAGCACAAGGTGAAGAAGGGTACCATGCTGATGATCGCACCATGGACCATCCATCGGCATGTGCAGCTCTGGCAGAATCCGGATCGCTTCGACCCCGATCGCTTCAACGCCGAGCGCGAAAGTGAAATGACGCCGGGGGCGTATTTGCCGTTCGGCGTCGGCCCGCGCGTTTGCGTGGGTGCGGCCTTCGCCACGCTCGAGGCGTCGCTGATCATTGCACGTCTCGTTCGCCGTTTCGACTTCGAGGTACTGGACCCCGCCAGTGTGAAGCCGGTCGCTCGACTGACTACGCGCCCGCTGCACGAGATCGCGGTCCGCGTGACGCATCGCAAACCATAGCGCTTGGGCAGCACCGTCGAAGCGCATATGTCGTGGGCGCCACATCGCGCGCGGCACTCGGCGAACACAACCCGCGTCGCGACGCGCTTCGGTTATCGCTTTGACGCAGGTCCGATGAGATCTGCGACGATCTTCCCGGACGAGATCACGCCCGGCAGCCCCGCGCCCGGATGCGAGCCTGCGCCGCAGAAGTAGAGATTCGGAATATCCGGACTCTGATTGTGCGGACGCATGTACGCCGATTGCATCAACGTAGGCTCGACACCAAACGCGCTGCCATTGTAGCTGTTGAGCGTGGTTTCGAAGTAGCGCGGATCGATGCGCTTTTCGGTGACGATGTGCGACTGGAGCCCGGGTAGGTATCGATCCTCGAGGAACTGCATGATGCGGTCACGATAGCGCTGGCCAACCGCTTCCCAATCGGTACCACTGCCCAGATGCGGCACCGGTGACAGCACATACCAGCAATCGTGCCCCGGCGGAGCGAGGGACGGATCCGTCGCTGTCGGGCGATGCAGATACAATGAGAAGTCGTCGGCGACGATCTTTCGTTCGAACACATCCTCCAGCAACTCGCGATAGCGTTTGCCCAGGATGATCTCGTGGTGCGCCGTGCCGGGATACTGTTTGTCGGTGCCGAAATAAATCACGAACAACGACATCGAGTATCGATACTTGGCAATGCGGGAGTCGCTCATGCTCGGCCGCGCCCACGCGGGCACGAGGCGCTGATAACCGGCAGAAATGTCGCCGTTGCAGACGACGGTATCGGCCGAAATACGCTCACCACTCGCGAGACGAACACCCGTCGTGCGTTTGCTCGCGCGGTCCACCTCAATCTCGGCGACTTCGCAATTCAGTCGTATCGTTCCACCGATGTCTTCGAACAGTTGCACGAGGCCGCGAACCAGCGCGCCGGTGCCGCCCATGGCGAAGAGCACGCCCCACTGCTGTTCGAGCCGGTGGATGAGCGCGTACACCGACGATGTGCGGTATGGATTACCGCCGACGAGCAGTGGATGGAAGGAAAACACCCGACGCAGTCGCTCATCCTTGATGAACCGCGCGACATGCGCAGCCACCGAGCGATCCGCGCGCAGACGCACCAGATCGGGCAACACACGCAAGAGCGAGCCAATGGTCAGGAATGGCTTGTCCAGCAGTGCCATCCCGACATCGAAGATCGGCCGAATGCTGGTGAGAAGCTTCTCGTATCCCTTTGCGTCGTGCTCACCGCCAAGCGCGCGTACCTGCGCCATCTGCTGCGCGTTGTCGCCGTTGTAGTGAAAGACGGTGCCGTCGTCGAAACGGATGTTGTAGAACGGATCGAGCGGTACGAGCTGCACGTAGTCGCTGCGTTGCTTGCCAGCAACCGAGAACAAGTCATCGATCACCCAGGGTGCGGTGATGATCGTTGGGCCGGCATCGAACGTGAAGCCGTCTTGCGTGAATACGCGCGCACGCCCGCCCGGCATTTCCAATTTCTCGACGATCGTGACCTGATGACCGCTGGCCTGCAGGCGAATCGCTGCGGCGAGACCGCCAAACCCACTACCGATGACTACACAGCGCATGACGGAATACTGGGGACGACGAAGGATAGGGGAGCGAGCGTTCGCTCCCGCAGGTCAGCGCGGCCAGAGCAGCGCGACGTGCCACATGTGAAAGAACAACGCTGCGAGGAGCGCGGTCGCAAAAGGGAGCGCTGACTTTTCGATCCGCTTCACGAAAAACATCGCGCTCATCAGCGCGGCACCGGCACCAAGAAACGAGAAGAGCAGTAGCGGCTCCGGCGCGTTTCCGTTTTTGTCATGCAAGAATAACAGCGTCGCAAACTCGACCACGACCACGCCGAGCATGAATCCGATCATCCCATCGGAGGCCAGCACACGCCCCAGCTGCGTCATCTGCGCGCGGCCAAAGCGTTCAGATGATGCGGTCGGTCGGTGAGCCAACTTTGCGGCCGTCGACTTGCCGGACGAGTTTCCTCGCCGTTGGTCGCGCGTACTGCTCGACTTCCTGCTGCGATCCGCGTCGGGCTTGCGGCTGCGTGAATCAGTCGCCGGTGAGGGCAATGCGGTCTGCTCCTGAATGTCGTCGCGAAGACGAAAGTGCCCACACGCTACGCGACTCGGCGCGCAGCGCGGCGAACAACGGGATACCCATCGCGATGGAGCCGAGTACGCCGGCCAGCACCATGTTCCACCGGAAGCAGATGAGAATCGGAAGGATACCGTTGGTTGCGTAGAGGGCCAACGGAAAGCGATGCGGCGACACTTTCGACGCCCACAAGCTTGGGGGCACGACCACCAGCATCAGTCGCGCTACGAGAATGCCGGTCAGCAACCACCCGAGCAGGTTCGTGAGCGGCATCTGGAAGTAGTAACCGGTGGCCAACAGCCGCACCCACCATGAAGCGTTCGAGTTGTCCGCGTTGTGCCACAGCCAGTGTGTGGTCTTTACCATCGCCGGGTCCATCGACACATCCCAGGCCGTGAGCACGACACCCGCAACGAAGGCCCACCACCAGCGACTCTTCCCGTCGTCGGTTGCGGGAAGGAATCGGCCGCAGATACCAAGACACGCGACGAGCATGTAAAACCATGACGTCGGAATGTTGAACGGCACCAGTCCGGCAATCAGATAGCCGAGCTGTGTGGTGTACGAATACGGGCCAAATGGATAACCGGATGCGGTACCCGCGAGCTCCGCGCCCAAGGACACGACGAAGCTGACCACGAATGCGATCAACGTGAGTCGAGCGCCGATGGCCCAGGTGAGGAAGGCGAAACCGGCAATCGCGCCGAGGACAACCGTGGTCTGCCCACCCCACGTAAAGCTGAACGCCATGATCTTGGCGTTCGACGCGGTGAGCATCCAAGCCGGCAGGGGCGGCACCAGAAACGTCGCGAACGCGATGCCCGAAAACGCGCTGAGCACAAAGTGCGCGTAGAACGCGAGCAAGGCCACGCGGAGGACCGAATCACGACGGTCCGTATCGGTCGACGACGGCAGGACGAGCATGCGGCAGAGTATGGAGCGGTACCGTCAGCTTGGCAACGGCGTAGTTGACGGTCCGGAGGTGGTAGTTGGGGCGGGTGCGGGATTGTGCTCGTAAATCGTGATCGCCGTGTCGTCAAAGAGGCGGCGACGACCGCCGGGCGGCAGCACGTGTCCCGCAGCATGTTCCGCGGCGAAAATCCTCGCGAACGGCACGGCCTGCCACGACTCGATCAGCCGGTCCAGCATCTTTGAGTTGTACGGCGGGTCGACGAAGACGATGTCGTAGCTGCTCGCCGACAACGCGGCTGCAAAGGGAAGGGCATCGCGTTTGAAGACGCGCGTGCGCTTCTGTACGCCGAGGGCCGCGATGTTTGCCTTGAGCGCGTGGAGACTGGAGGGGCGAATCTCCAGGAAATCGGCGTACTTGGCGCCACGCGACATTGCTTCGAGGCCGAGTGCGCCGGTGCCCGCGAATAGATCGAGAATTCGCGCGTCCTGTAGCTCAGCGCCGAGCATGCCGACCATTGCCGCACGCACCTGTTCACCAGTGGGCCGGACGCGAAAATCGTTTGGTGATGTCAGATTACGACCGGCGAACTTGCCACCGACAATGCGCATGTGAAGTAGACGAATGTAGTG
>JBBQDB010000078.1:0-18305 GCA_038319245.1 Gemmatimonadales bacterium | reverse complement strand
CTTGACCGTGACCTGCTTCGTCTCGCCCTTCTTGATCGGGCCGACGTTTTCCGTACCCGTGGCGACGACCGCACCGCTCGCATCAAGGAACTCCACCGTAACCGCGTACTTGCCTTCGGCGGCCGCGACCTGCTCGAGCGTCAACGAGAGTGAGGCGTTTGCTGCACCATGCTGAAAGCCTGACACCTGCGCTTTCACCGGCAGCGCATCGGCCTTCGTCTGATACTTCACGAGCGTATCCGTCCAGGCCTTCTTTTCCGCCGGTACCTTCGTGCCCTTGGCCAATCCCTGCGCCGCGTACGCATAGAACATCCACGCGTCGTAGTTGTTTGGATCGATGACCACCAGCTTGCTCGTCGGCCCGAACATCTTCAGGAACTGATCCTTCCCGTAGTACGCGCTGGCGAGGTTGTTCAACGCGTCGCGCGAGTTTGGATTCTTCGCGGTTGCGGCTTCGAAGAGCTTCATCGCGTCGTCCGTCTTGTTCGCACGCGCAGCAATCACGCCAGCCATCGTCAACGTGAAATCATTGAAGCCAGTCGGCTTTGCGAGCACATCGGCATAGGCACCCGATCCATCGCCTTCACCTGACAACTTGATTGCATCGGCCCACGAACCCATCACATTACCCGCGTCAGCGCCGTCGGGCTGAATGCTGAACAGCGTCTTGAGGCTCGCCGCCGCTTCCTTGCCGAGCGTCTTTTGCTCGTCGCCCTTCGCGCCCTGCGCCGCCTCGAGCTGGCTCATGGCGAGGTAGTACTGGCTGCTGTTTTTGATATCGCGATACGACGTGTCTGCGCCCGCCGTCTCGATCACCATCTTCCAGTGACCCATCGCGGCCGTCTTCTGATTGCGCGCGTTGGCCACATTGGCCATGACGTAATGCGGATACGGGCTGGCCTTGCTCAAGCGCAGTGACCGACGCGCGTAGAGGTCGGCGGTGTCGAGCTGGTTGGCATTGGAGGCATCGAGCGCGCGACGCGTGACCGCAAGCCACGCATCGTTTTGTCGCATCGCGGTAACTTCACCAGCGCAGGACGGCGTCGCTGTCGTGATCAAGTTGTACGCACTGTCGAGGTGCGCGACGAGATCGTACTGCTGGTCTGGACTGGTCTGCATCCCAAGCACGGCGCGCGTTGGCGTGTAGCCAACACCGGGCTCAACGGCCCAGAGCACGAGCGCTTGGGACAGCATGTAGTTGTAACCGGCGACATTCTTCGAGAACCGTTCGGGCTTGGTCTCGAGTTCTTTCATAATGTCGCCAAGTGCTTTCTTCCGACTGTCAGGCGTGCTCGCCGTGCGGGCTTTCTGCATCGTGAGCGAGAGTACCGCGAGTTCCTTGGGGCTGTTGGGATCGATGTTGCACGCTGGGGCGACGCCACCCGGCTGTGCGACGACGACCGCCGGCACGAACGAAACCGCAGCCAGTACAACCGTTCTGGCAAAGAACGCCACACGCATGACGACAACTCCTGAGCAGGGAAAAAGCGGTGCGCCTGCCCGGTTGGTGGCTGGCATGGGCGCGGTATGGTCCATTACTTGAAAACTACATGACCGAACGCATTCGCACCCGTTTTCTGGTAGTCGGTAGCGGGGTCGCAGGGTTACACACCGCATGGCGCGCATCGGCTCACGGCGACGTGACGGTGCTCACCAAGCGCTCCCTATTCGACTCGGCGACCGCCTACGCCCAAGGCGGAATTGCCGCGGCACTCGGCGCGGGCGACTCTCCCGAGCTGCATCGCCGAGATACGCTCGCCGCCGGTGCTGCTCTGTGCGACGCCGAAGCCGTGCAGGTCCTGGTGGATGAGGGCCCGGCCCGCGTGCGCGAGCTGCAGGCCGCCGGTGCTCGCTTCGACCTCGACCCGGACGGCGACTTCCAGCTGGGTAAGGAAGCCGCGCACTCACGTCATCGGATCGTGCATGCGCAGGGCGATCAGACCGGCGCCGAAGTCGCCCGAACGCTTGTCGCCAAGGTGCGGGAGAGCGCCAATATTCGCGTGGTCGAGACGGCGCGCGTCCTCGACCTGATCCTCATCGACGATGGAGACGGCATCCCGCAGGTGGCCGGGGTCCGTGCCAGCATCGAGGGGCGCGCGGTTGAGATCGTCGCCGACGCGACGGTCATCGCGACGGGTGGCTGCGGGCAGATCTACCGCTACACCACCAATCCGCAGGTGGCGACGGGCGACGGGTTTGCGATCGCGCATCGGGCCGGCGCCCGATTGGCCGACATGGAGTTCGTCCAGTTCCATCCAACGGCGCTCGACACCGCCGAAAACCCGCTCGCACTGATCTCTGAGGCCGTGCGTGGCGAGGGGGCCATTCTGCTCAACGGCCGGGGGCAGCGGTTCATGCCCAAGCGGCACCGGCTGGCCGAGCTTGCCCCGCGCGACGTGGTGGCGCGGGAGATTTTTCGCGAGCAGCAGGCGCACGGCACCGTATTTCTCGACGCGACCAAACTTGGGCCCCAGTTCGCGGTGCGTTTCCCAGGGATTTTTGCGATCTGTCGCGCCCGCGGCATCGATCCGTCGCAGGAGCCGATTCCGGTGACGCCGGCCGCGCACTACATGATGGGCGGCGTCGTCACCGACTTGGCTGGGCGGTCCAGCTTGCCCCGACTCTATGCGGTGGGTGAAGTGGCGCGGACGGGGGTCCATGGCGCCAACCGACTCGCCTCGAATTCGCTGCTCGAAGGGCTAGTCTTCGCGGAGCGTGTGGCGCGCGACCTGATTGAAACGCCGCACGATCTGCCGGTACCGGACACGGAACGCTGGAATGTGCCGTCGCTCGACGATCGAGGCGCCGCGCAGGTGGCCGCGGACGAAATCCGACAACTGATGTGGGACTACGCATCGATTGCCCGTACCGCGCCGGGACTCCGTCGCTGCCTCTCGCAACTCACGCATTTGGGTGAGCGTCTTCCACCGGGGGCGACCGAAGAACGAAATCTGCACACGACGGCAACACTCGTGGTCGAAGCCGCGCTGTTGCGCAAGGAGTCGCGCGGCGGGCACTTCCGGAGTGATTTTCCCAAGTCGCGTCGCAAGTGGCAAGGGCGACACATCACGTGGTAACGCACTCGAGTTCTTCATGACGATTCTGGAAGCGCATTATGATCCGGCCCTCGCGACCGAGATCCGCGAGCTGGCGGCCAATCGCAACGCGGTCATCCTCGCGCACAATTATGAGCGTCCGGAAATTCAGGATGTCGCGGACTTCGTCGGCGATTCGCTCGGTCTGTCGCGAGAAGCGGCGCGCACCGACGCCGACGTCATCGTTTTTTGCGGCGTGCACTTCATGGCCGAAACGGCGGCGATTCTGTCGCCGAGCAAGACCGTACTGCTCCCTGATTTGGCGGCCGGTTGTTCCCTGGCGAGCACGATCGACGCGGACCAGCTGCGTGCGTGGAAAGCCGAGCATCCGGGCGCGGTCGTGGTGGCGTATGTGAATACGACCGCCGAAGTAAAAGCGGAGAGCGACTATTGCTGCACGTCAGGGAACGCCGTCGACGTCGTCAACGCGATTCCGGCCGATCAAGAAATTCTCTTTCTGCCGGACATGTTTCTTGGCGCGCACGTGCGTCGCATTACCGGCCGTCGCAACTTTCATGTGTGGATGGGCGAGTGTCATGTGCACGCGGGCATCGACCCCGAGCACATCACCCGCGCGCGCGAACAGCATCCGGGCGCCGAATTTCTCATTCACCCCGAATGCGGCTGCGCCACGTCGGTCGTCGAAGCCATCTCGGCGGGCGCTATCGATCCGAATGGCGCGCATATTCTGTCGACCGAAGGCATGATCCGTCGTCCGGCGCAGTCGCCGCAGGATACGTTCATCGTCGCCACGGAAATCGGCATTCTCCACCGGCTGCGGCGCGAGAATCCGACCAAGCACTTCATCGCCGCCAACGATCAGGCGTCGTGCAGTTTCATGAAGGTGACCACGCTGCCCAAGGTGCGTGACGCGTTGCTGTACAATCAATTCCGCATCACGGTACCGGAAGAGATTGCGACGCGCGCGCGCACTGCCATCGAACGGATGGTGGCCATCGGTGGATCTCCCGCACCACGTCCCCTCGTCCCTGAGGATCCAGGCGAATGAGTGAATATCATCCACCGCTACGCGCAACGCCGGCCCACGGGTTCGCCGCGTTCAAGCCACGCACGATCACGCCGCTCGACACATCGGCGATTCGCGTCAGCGCATTGCAATTTCCGCTGTCGGCGGCCGACGTCACCACGATCGTACGCGCCGCGCTCGATGAAGACGAAGCGTTCAACGATGTCTCGACGTTAGCGACCGTCGTCTCGACACGACATGTACGCAGTACGATCGTGGCGCGGCGTGCGGGCGTGGTGGCCGGTATTGCACTCGCCGTCGAAGCCTTTCGTCAACTCGACGCGGCGATCACGATTCGCGTGGACGTCGAAGACGGGTCGCACGTGCAAACGGGCGACGTCATCCTGCATCTCACCGGACACGCGCGTGGCATGCTGTCCGCCGAACGCGTCGCGCTCAACTTTCTGCAGCATCTCTCCGGAATCGCGACGCTCACCGCCAAGTTCGTGGCTTTGGTGCATGGCTCAGGCGCGCAAATTCTCGACACCCGCAAGACGACGCCCGGTTGGCGCAAGCTTGAGAAGTACGCGGTGCGCTGCGGCGGTGGACGCAATCATCGCCTCGATCTGCGCACTGGTGTCCTCATCAAGGACAATCACATCGCGTCGGTGAACGGCGATATCGCCGCCGCGGTCTCGCGGTCGCGCGCGATCGCCGCACCAGGTACGCCGATTCAAGTCGAATGTGACACACTCGAACAAGTGGACCAGGCGTTGGCTGCTGGTGCCGATTGGCTGCTGCTCGACAACATGCCACTCGATACGTTGCGTGAAGCCGTTTCGCGAGCGAAGTCGCGCGCGACGACTGAAGCATCCGGCGGCGTGACGACAGAGACCGTGCGACTCATCGCCGAGTGTGGCGTCGATCGCATCTCCGTCGGTGCGCTCACGCACTCGGCGCCGGCCCTCGATCTGGCGCTCGATTTCGACGGCCTGTAACTCTGGCAACGCTCATGCCTGTTCGCATTCCTCCACTCACCGAACGCGCGCCGCGCATCCTGTTCGAGGGTATCGTCGACTACGCCGGTCTGTACCCGCCTGCGGCGCTCGCGATGGCTTCGGCGGTGCGCAACTATGCCCACTATCGCGGCAGTGGTGCAGCGTGGGTGCTTGGCCGTTTTGTATGTCCGGCCGATGCGCTCGAGCTGTTCTCGCAAAAGGCCGACGCACTGCTGCCGCGCGACGCTGGCGCCATTCCGTGGCGTCTCGCGCTTGTTGGCAGTGGCAACGTCGCGGCCGATATGCAGGCGATCGCCGACTTCAACGAACGGCATCGCGTCTGCTTTGACGAAGTGGCCGCCGTGGTCGATGCGTACGAAGTACGTGCCACGACGCGCGAGCAGATCGTGCAGCTCGACGCCGAGATCCCGCGCGATATGCTCACCTACATCGAAGTGCCGCTCGCGCCGCACGCAGCCATGCTGATCGACGCGATCTCCAGTACTGGTCGACGAGTAAAGCTTCGCACAGGTGGTGTGACGGTCGACGCATTTCCCGATCGAGCAGCACTCGTGAACGCACTGGTCGCGTGTATCTCATACGAAGTGCCGGCCAAGGCGACGGCTGGCTTGCATCATTTGCTGCACGGCAGCTATCCCATCACGTACGACGCGGCGGCACCGTCAGGGAGCATGTTTGGCTTTCTCAACGTATTTCTTGGCGCGGCGCTGCTCGCCAACGGCGGAATGATCGATACCGCAATGCGGCTCGTCGTTGAGCAGGACGCGACCACCTTCGAGCTCAACGATCACAGCATAGTCTGGCGTGACGGCAACGCGGTGCACCACTTCGATCGCGCGCTGTTGCAGCGTGTGCGAGAGAGCGTGCTGGTGAGCTTTGGTTCGTGTTCATTCACCGAGCCGGTCGACGAATCGAGACGTGCGGGTTTCGTATGAACGCGCCGCCGGAGAAGCACACCACGATCCCCGATCCGTCGGTTAACCCGGGTTTGCAGAGTTGGGTGGCGAGTGCCAACGTCGCCGGCACTGCGTTCCCGATTCAGAATCTGCCCTTCGGTATCTTTCGTCGCGCTGGGACGACCGAAGCGCCGCGTGTTGGCGTCGCCATCGGCGACCAGATTCTCGACGTGCCTGCCTGTGTCGCGGCTGGATTGATCGACGTGGCGACGGGAGCGAGCGATTCGCTGTTACAGGCGACCGCCGCATGCGCCACGCCGTCGCTCAATGCGCTGATGGCGTGCGGCACCGCGCCACGCGTCGCGTTGCGTGCCGCGGTGTCAGCGCTGCTCTCAACGGCGACGCCGACGCATCATCGCCAAATCGCCGAGCATGCGCTGGTGGCGCAGTATGATGCGGAGCTGTTTCTCCCCGCGCAGATCGGCGACTACACTGACTTCTATGCGTCGGCGCATCACGCAACGAATGTCGGTTCGATGTTTCGGCCGGACAGCCCGCTGCTCCCGAACTACAAATGGGTACCGATCGGCTATCACGGTCGTGCGTCGTCCATCGTGGTGTCGGGTACGCCCGTGCAGCGGCCACACGGGCAGCGCAAAGCGCCAGACGATGCGGCGCCCACTGTTGGTCCGTCGCGTTCGCTGGACTATGAACTAGAACTCGGTGCCTTCGTCAGCACGGGGAATGCACTCGGTACACCGATCGCGCTGCACGACGCGCCAGAGCATTTGTTCGGACTCTGTCTGCTCAACGACTGGTCGGCGCGCGATATCCAGAGTTGGGAGTATCAGCCGCTCGGTCCGTTTCTGGCCAAGAACTTTGCCAGCACGATCAGTGCATGGGTCGTCACGACCGAAGCGCTCGCCCCCTTTCGCGCGCCGCTTGCGGCTCGCGCCGCCGACGATCCCGCACCATTGCCGTATCTGTATGATGCGGACGATCAGGCGTACGGTGGGTTCGCGCTTACCGTCGAACTCTGGCTACGTACCGCGAAGATGCGCGCCGACGCGCAAGAAGCGGTGCGCATCACGCAGGGCAGTGCGCTCGACTTGTATTGGTCCGTGTCGCAGATGCTCACACATCACACAATCAGTGGCTGCAACCTGCGCCCGGGTGACCTACTCGGCTCGGGTACGATCTCCGGCCCTGCGCGCGACAGTCGCGGCTGTCTGCTCGAGCTGACGTGGCGCGGCGCGGAGCCGCTCACGCTTCCCAACGGCGAGCTTCGTCGATTCCTCGAAGATGGTGACGAAGTCATCATGACGGCGTTTGCCGAACGCGAAGGTGCAGTGCGTATCGGATTCGGTGAATGCCGCGGTATCGTGGTGTCTGCGTCGAGCGTCTGATGGCCATGAACGACCTGTTGTTTGCCCGATCGCAGATGGCGATGTCGCTCGCGTTTCACATCGTCTTCGCGGTGATCGGTATTGGCATGCCCGTGCTGATGCTCATCGCGGAATGGCGTTGGTACCGCACGCGCGACAAGACGTTTCTCGAATTGGCCAAGCGCTGGGCAAAAGGCACCGCGATCATGTTCGCCGTTGGTGCCGTATCGGGTACCGTGCTCTCATTTGAGCTGGGGCTCCTTTGGCCCAAGTTCATGGAGCACGCCGGCGCAGTCATCGGCATGCCATTTTCGCTTGAAGGCTTTGCGTTTTTCACCGAGGCAATCTTTCTCGGTATCTACCTCTATGGGTGGAAGCGCATTGCACCAATTGCCCATTTACTCGCGGGCGCTGTCGTCGCCATCAGTGGCACGCTGAGTGGTGCATTCGTGGTCTGTGCGAACGCGTGGATGAATGCGCCGACGGGATTTCGAATGGCGAATGGTGAGATGACAGACATCGATCCGCTTGCGGCGATGCTCAACGCGGCCGCGCCAGCGGAAGTCATTCACATGACGATTGCGGCGTTCGCGGCGACGGGGTTCGCCGTTGCCGGCGTGCATGCCTTCGCGCTCTTGCGCGGCACGCCACATCGGGCGTTTCATCGCGCGGCGTTGCAGGTTGCGTTGATCATGGCCATTCCTGCGGCCATGCTGCAGCCCCTCGCTGGCGACTTTTCCGCGCGTGGTGTGGCGGAGCGTCAGCCGGTCAAGCTCGCGGCGATGGAAGGACATCTGCGCACCGGACCCGCGTCGCTCATGCTCGGCGGGTGGCTCGACCCCGAAACACTCACGCATCGCGGCGCGATTGAAATTCCAGGCGCGCTCTCGTTGCTGCTGCACGGTGATCGCAACGCCTCGGTTGCGGGGCTCGATGCCGTGCCGCCGAGTGATCGTCCACCGGTGACGATTGTCCATATCGCGTTTCAGATCATGGTGACCTGCGGCATGCTGATGGCGGCGGTTGGATTGTGGACCATCGTGCGTGCGTGGCGACGCCGGCGAGGATTCGGAGCGCCGCTACCCGACGATCGCGGATTCTTGCGCGCGATCCTGCTCACGTCACCGCTCGGATTCGTGGCGCTGGAAGCGGGATGGACCGTGACCGAAGTCGGCCGCCAACCGTGGATCATGCAAGGCGTCATGCGCACCGCCGAAGCGGTCACGCCGATGCCCGGGCTGGTGGTCTCGTTTGTGGTGTTCTCATTGTTGTACGTGGGCTTGGCGATCACGGTGCTCTTTCTGCTGTGGCGACAGATTCTCAAGACGGGCGTGGGTGGTCCGTCGCCGCTCACGATGACGAGTGAATTGTCCATCACCATGATGACGCCCACCGCCGTGTTTCCTACCGTTGGCGATTGATGGCCGCGACTGATCTGGGCGGCGCGTGGAGCTGACCTGGACGCTCCCCAACGCGGTCGCCGGTGTAATGGTGCTCTCGCTCAACGCATACGTGTTGCTCGGCGGCGCGGACTTCGGCGGTGGCGTGTGGGATCTCTTCGCGCGTGGGAAGGCACGCGACGAACAACGCGCCGTCATTGCGGAGGCGATTGGACCAATCTGGGAAGCCAACCATGTCTGGTTGATTCTGGTCGTGGTGCTGCTCTTCGGCTGTTTTCCGAAGGCGTTTGCGCATCTGGCCACCGAGTTGCACGTGCCGATCACCCTCATGCTGCTTGGGATCGTACTCCGCGGATCGGCGTTCACGTTTCGCACGTACGACAGCAAGGCCGATGTCGTGCAACGTCGCTGGGGGCGCATCTTTTCCGTCGCCAGCGTGGCGACACCAATCGTGCTCGGCATGTGCCTTGGCGCCGTCTCGAGCGGCGCCGTCTCGACGAGTCGAGTCGCCACCGCTGTCGGTTTTCCGGCGCGCTACATCATGCCGTGGCTCGCTTCGCCGTTCGCTTGGTCGGTCGGCACGTTCACGCTCGTACTCTTCGCGTATCTCGCTGCGACGTATCTGACCGTCGAGGCGCCGACGCATCCGCTGCGCGAGATCTTTCGCCGACGCGCGATGCAATCGGGAGTTTTACTGCTCCTGGTCGCGTTGGTCACCATCGTTGGTGCGTGGCGTGAAGCACCGATTTTGGCGCGCGGACTGACCCAAGGGCGTGTCGCGCTTGGTATGCACGCCGTGACCGCGATCGCGGCGGTAACCGCCTTTCGTGCGCTCTGGATGCGGCAGTATCAGCTCGCTCGACTCGCCGCGGCGGCGCAGGCGTCGTTCATCCTGTGGGGATGGGCGTGGAGTCAGTTCCCTTGGCTCCTGCCACCCAATCAGTCGATCACCTCGCTCGCCGCACCGCGTATCACGCTGCAACTCACACTCGGCGTGCTCGCGGTCGGTACGCTGATTCTCCTGCCAAGCTTCGTGTATCTATTTCGGATCTTCAAGTCGGGCACGACGGCGTTCGATGGTGTGAAAGAGGCGACACCGTAACGCGATAAGTTCCGGACACCAGCGACGCCCATCCGCACGCACTCGGAGCGAAAAGCGGTCGCAGCGGTTGGCAGATCGCGAGGGACCGCGCCAGATTCTTTGCATGCGCCCAGACCTGATTCGCGTTGTGCTTGTGGACGATCACCAGATTGTCCGCGCCGGCCTCAAAGCTGTCCTCTCGACCGCCAAGGACATCACCGTGGTTGGCGAAGGCAGCAACGGCAAGGACGCAATAGCGCTGGCCGAACGGCTCGATCCGCATGTCATCGTGATGGACCTCTCGATGCCGGAAATGGATGGACTGTCGGCAACGCGCGAGTTGCACAAACTCAACGCCGCGCGACCGCACATCGCCAACGAACCGCAAACGCGGCGCGTGCTCGTGCTGACCATGCACACCGAGGATGAGCATCTGGTGACGATGCTCGAGGCAGGGGCGGGTGGTTACCTGCTCAAGTCGGTCGCCGATCGCGAACTGGTCGATGCCGTACGGACAGTCGCCGCCGGCGATGTGTACGTGCAGCCGACTGCCGCGCGAGCACTTGCCCGCGGCTTGGCGAAGCGCGACGGCACGGCCGAAGAACGTGCGCGCTTCGAGAAGCTCACCGATCGCGAGCAAGTAGTGCTCAAGCTCGTCGCGGAGGGGTACACCGCACCCGAGATCGGCGAGCAGTTGACCATCAGCCCCAAGACGGTCGATACGTACAAGCAGCGCATCGGCGAGAAGCTGGGGCTCACGCATCGCACCGACTATGTAAAGCTCGCGCTGCGATTGGGGCTGCTCAAAAACGAAGGCTGAGCACTGCGAACTGCGGTTGCTCTTTCGTGCTACGGTGCGGCGCGCTGTGCCTGCTCGTCGCGATTCAAACTCCATGCAGGTAGCGGCGGCACCGGCACATCGAGCAGCGCGTCGTCACTCGCGTAACCACCGTCGCTGCGCACCGTTGCCGCTATGGCGAGCCTGAAAGCGTCCATCGCTTCGCCCGCGTCGCCGTCGAGCTCCATGCGTGCCGCACGAAAGCGTCGTCCTGACTGCAGGCAGAAGAGCGCAGTTAACGCGATCTCTCGTTCGCAGCGTTCCGCGCCACGTTCGGCAATCAGGCGTTGTGTGCGCGCAATCGTTGCGGTTCGCGCATAGAGCTCCATCGCCATGTCAGCCAGTCGTTCGACAACGAGCTGGCGATGCAGCAGTTCTTTCTTGTGGCGCGTCACCGCCTTGGTCGTGGCGCGTGCCAATTCGACGACATGTCGTTCGACGAACTCCACATGCGGCGTGAGGCTGGCGTCCAGTTCCACCGAAAATTTGTCACGGGCACCAAACACCGAACGCACACGCTGCGCGGCATAGCTCGAAACCAAGACCCAATTCTCGAGCTGCGCCGGATTGCGGAGCGCGCCGACGAGTTCTTTGAGCTCCTCGGCTGGCCCCTGCACACCGTTCAATCCGACAAACAGCCGCAGCACTTCGTTTGCACCCTCAAAGATCCGATTGATGCGCGCTTCGCGGAGGTAGCGCTCATACGGCCATGGCTTGACGAAGCCGCGACCGCCCGCGATCTGCACCATCTCATCCGACGTACGCCACACCAATTCACTCGCGAAGATCTTGCAGCACGCGGCCTCGAGCGACGCATCGACGTTGTCCGCGTCGAGCGACGCAGCCAGTGAGCCCACCATCGCGTCGAGGGCATACGTCTCCGACGCGGTCGTGGCGAGTTTGCGCTGCGTAATTTCGAACGAGGCAAGCGGTCCGCCAAATTGTGTGCGCGCTTCGGCGTAGCGCGTCATCTCGCCTAACAATCGCTTGCACGCCGATGCGCAGCCTGACGCGAGGCTCAGGCGGCCGGCGTTGAGCGCGTGCACGGCGACGCGAAAGCCCTTGCCAACCGCACCCAGCACGTGATCGTCGGGCACGTAGAGTTCGTCGAAGACCAGTTCCGCTTGCGTCGACGCGCGAATGCCCAGCTTGCGAATCGTACCGTCCACGCGAAAGCCCGGCATGTCCGGCCGTACGATGAACGCGGTCGGACGCATGACGGTCGCACCGTTTCGTTCGACCGGCGTTTGCGCGAAGGTGACGATCACGCCCGCGCGCTGCCCGTTGCCAATCCAATGCTTGCGACCGGTGATGATCCACCCTGCGTCGTCTGGTGCACGTCGTGCATGTGAGACGATGTTCTGCGCGTCCGATCCGGTTTCTGGTTCGGTCAGTGCATAGGCGGCCAGCGTTTCACCGCGCGCCAACATCGGCAAATAGCGCGCTTTCTGTTCGTCGTTGCCAAAGAGCACGACCGCCTTGCCACCGAGTCCGCAGTGCACGCCAATGAGTACTGCGAGCGACGGATCGATCGCCGCTACGGCGCCGAAGACTCGCGCGTACGCTGACGCCGAGAGCCCAAGGCCGCCGTAGGCCTTGGGAATCGTCAGCGCCAACAGCCCTGCGTCGGCGAATGCGCGTATCACGGCTTCATCGAGCGCTTCCTGTTCATCAAAGCGCACGGAGTTGATCAGCCCCGACGACACCATCGCGTTGAGCGACGTCACCAGCCGCTGCACCACCTGTGCTTCGGCCGGATTGCGCTCGTCGAGCGGTGCGGGATACGGGAACATCAACTCATCGGCGATGTCCCCGGCAAACAGTCCCCGTAGAAACGACGGCTTATCCTCGGCCACTACCGCTCCAACGACGAAGGGAGCGCTGCGCTACGGCGTTGTGACGGGCGAGACCACGCCGACTTTAACCGTCGTCGGTCTTCCTTCCGCTTGGCCGTTTGCGTTGAGCACCTGCAACGTGAGCACCGCGCTCCCATTCGCGATGCCGCTCACCGACACCAGCGTACCTGTCGAGTTGGCCTGTCCGATCGCGATACCAGGCGCCGTCGATTTCACTTCGACCGTACGGTTACGGAGCGTGTTGCCGTTTGCGTCGCGAACCGTGATGGCGAACGCGGTAGTAGTGCCACGCGTGACCGACACCGAGTCCACGGCGACCACATTGTCCGCTGGGATCTGCTGAATGAGCACAACGCTCTGGGCGCCGCGTCCTTCGGTGGTGGCGGTGATCGTGACAACGCCCGCTGCCGTGGCCGTGACCTTGCCCGTGGGCGAGACTGTGGCTTTCGTCGGATCACTGCTCAACCACTCGATCGTGCGATCGGTCACCGTGGTGCCTGCCGAATCGAGGACCGTCGAGGTGATCTGCACCGTACCGCCTTCGAAGATGCTTGACTGCAGCGGCGCGACGGTGATGCTGCCGACCGGGATCTGCGTGACCGGGAAGGTCACCGTGTCAGCGACACCTTCGGCAGTGGCAATCACGCGTGCCGTACCGAGCGAGATTCCGGTGACGATACCGGCCTGTGAGACCAACGCGACGGTGGGCGTGTTCGTCGTGAAGGAGACAATGCGACCCGGCGGAATCGCGCCGTTCGCGCTGTCGAGCAGGGTGACACCAAGCCCGCGCGGAATGCCGAGTCGCAGCGAACCGGTACGCGGCGTGATGATCACTTGTGCAATGCGCGGATCGACCACGGTGACCGTCGTGGCGCAGGTGACCGACGGATATTCAGCCGATGACGCGCTGATCTTTGCCACACCCGCTTTGCGCGTCGTGATCAGTCCCGTTCCGGACACTGTCGCGGCGGCTTCGTTGTCGCTGGACCACACGACCGCGCGTCCAAGCGTCGTCAGCACGCCACTCGCCGTATCGCGCAACGTGATCGCGGGCTGCACGGACTGTCCGACAGTCACCTTGTACGTGGTGGGCGCGAGTGAGCAGCTGCCAATCGGAATTTCGGTGACCGTCACCTGCGAAACGCCGAAGACATTGTTCACGTCGGCCGTAATGTTCACGGTGCCCGCGGTGACCGCGATGACGTTGCCGCTCGCGTCAACCGATGCGATGGCCGTATTGCTCGAGGACCAGCGGAACGTGACACCCGGAATCACGATCTGGCTCGCGTTACGCGCCACGGCCGCGAGCTGTCGCGTGTTCGTGCGTCGCAACGTCAGCGTCGGCGGGTTGATTGTGACTGCGACCGGTACTTCGGGCGACACGGTGACGGTCGTCGTAGCACTCTGGCCGTCGGCTGTCGCTGAGATGTTGGTCGTGCCAACGGCGATCGCAATGACAGTCCCCGTCGCGGTCACAGTCGCCGCCGCCGGATTGGACGACGCGAACAGGATCGTCTTTTTGCTCGCCGCGATGGTGTTCTTGCTGCAATCGAACGCGGTAGCGACCACCGTCGTCGACTGGTTGACCGACATGTTGATGTTGGTCGGAGCAATCGTGACTGAGCAGGCTGTCGTTGTCGGGTTCAGATCGAGGCAGCTCGCCGCGCCGACGAGAGTCAGCAGCGAGAACGAGGCGGCGACGCGTCGTGGCAACACAGCAGCAATTCGGGCAAAGACCCGCATGCAGGTCGATCCTATCGATAAATGAATGGAGGACGGCGCCTGATTCGGCGCGCACCAGAAAGACGCACTGCCGGGCACAGCCGTAACTGTCACGCCACGGGAATACGACGGCAACACCACCTGAGAAGGTGATGACCTGCGGACTGCAGGGCAACTCGCGAAAGCCACGGTGACGTCAAGGTGACACCCGCAAACGTCATGCAGCGCATCCATTCTTTACCCCGATCCTCGCCCCGCGGTTCATCCGTCGGTGGCGTCAGTCCCGTTATCTTGTGCGCGTGACTGCCGACCTCGCCTTTGCTGAGCGTTCCGATCGCAGCGCGACCGCGCGTTCGTGGCGCACCGTCGCCCTGTGGATCGTCGGCGCGTTCGTCCTGCGGACGACGCTCGCCGCGCTCGTACCGCTCCTTCCCGACGAGACGTATTACTGGGAATGGACGCGCCGCCTCGAAGCGGGCTATTTCGATCACCCGCCCGGTATCGCATTCCTCATCTCGGCGGGCGTGCGCCTCATGGGAAACACCGTTGCTGGGGTACGCGCCGGACCCGCCATCGCGGCGCTGCTGACACACATCGGCGCCGTCTTCGCGGCGTGGTCGCTCGCGGGACGTGGACCGGCGGGCGCGAATGCTGCTGCTCGCGTGGCCGCGCTCATGACGCTGCTCCCGATCGCGACACTGGGGCTGGTGCTGGCGACTCCGGACGCCGCGCTCTTTGCCACGGTGATGCTGGCACTTGTCGCCGTCGAACGGGCACTCGCATCACCGATCCGCTCGTGGCGCTCCACGCTCTGGTGGGCCTTGGCGGGCGTCGCGCTCGGGCTCGCCTTCGTGTCCAAGTACACTGCCGTGTTGCTCCCGGCTGGTCTAACGGTCGCGTGTCTTCTGCACCCTGCATTGCGCGCGCGCTTTCGCGAGATCGGGCCGTGGCTCGCATCCGCGATTGCGCTGGCCATCTTCTCGCCGGTCGTCATCTGGAACGCGCTGACCGAATGGGTCTCGTTCCGCTTCCAACTCGGACATGGCTTCGGCGCGAGCCCACGCGGCAATCCGTTGTCACGTGAGCTCGAAATGATTGGTGGACAGGCAGGCCTTGCCTCGCCGATTCTGTTCGCGTTGCTCGCTGTGGCGGTCTGGGTCGCGACGCGCGACGGCTGGCGCACGCGGCACAGCGATGCGCCGACCGATCTCGCACCGCGACGTTTTGCGCTTGCGTTGGTGTCGGCCCTGCCACTCGGCTTCTTCGCGATCAGTGCGTGGCGTCGGTCAGTCGAAGCCAACTGGCCCGCGCTGATCTATCCCGGCGCGATGCTGTTGTTGTCGACGAGCACGGCGATGTGGGCCAAGGCGCGTGCATGGCGCAGCGGGCTGTGGCTCGCCGCGTTGCTCTTGCTCGTGGTGTCGTTGCAAGCATGGAAGCCACTGCTGCCGCTCACGCCCAACCGAGATCCGATCGCGCGCGCGCATGGTTGGCAGACATTGGCGGACGCTGTGGAGCAAGCGCGCCACGATGCGTTTCTCACGGGCACCGTCGATCGGTGGGTTGCCGCGGATCGTTATCAGGACGCGTCGGAGCTGGCATTTCACCTCCCCGATCAGCCAACCGTCTTTGCGCTGAACCTCGGCGGACGCCCCAATCAGTACGATCTATGGCCGACGGCGTACGACAAGGTGCGCCCTGGTGACGGACTTGTGGTAGCGTTCGACGCGGATGTGCATGGCGACTCGCTGGCACGGAGCGTGGGGCGCTGGTTTGCCGATACGCGGCAAGGTGCAACGATTGCTCTGAAGCGCGGCTCGGGCGAAGTCACGCAACGTCGCATCTGGCTCTTTCGCATCGCGCGTGACGTGCCGCCGCCATCGCCCACCTTGGTACGTCTACCATGACCATTGCCTGCTGAGGCCGACATGATCTGGGCCATCGCGCTCGGCGGCGCTGCCGGTACCGTCGCACGCTATCTGCTGACGCTCGCGATGCAGCGCACCAGCGTGGACTTTCCGTATGGTACGCTGCTTATCAATGTCGTCGGGTCGTTCCTGATCGGCTTTCTCGCACGCGTGCTCAGCGTACCGGGCGACAGTCCAGTGCTCCGCGCTGCACTCACGGTCGGCTTTTGTGGAGGGTTCACCACCTTCTCCACCTTCAATGCAGAGTTCGTGAATATGGTGCAGCAAGGGCGCGTGGGTCGCGCCACGTTGTATGTCGTCGTCAGCGTGTCGGTTGGCATCATGGCGACGATGCTCGGTCTGGCACTTGGCAACCGCTTCATCGCAACGCGCGGTTAAACACGGATCGGCCCGCTCGTTATTGTGTGTGGTCAACGGGTGTTCGTCGACGTTTCAATTCACTTCTGCCTTCTATTCGCATGAGCGACACCGTAACGCCTCTTATCCCCGCTGATCTCGCCACCTGGTGCGACGCCAATGAGGCGCGGGCGCAGGACGAGCTCTTTGACTTTCTGCGCATTCCGTCGGTCAGCGCGCGCTCCGAACACAAAGGCGATTGCGTGCTCGCTGCGCAGTTTGTCGCCGATGCACTGACCACCATCGGCTTCGCTGCCGAAATCGTGCCAACGCCCGGACATCCCATCGTCCTTGGCGAATGGCGCAAGGCGGGTCCCGACGCGCCGACGCTTCTGGTGTATGGCCACTATGATGTGCAGCCCGCCGAACCGCTCGAACTGTGGACCACACCCGCGTTCGAACCGACGGTACGCGATGGACGCATTTATGCGCGTGGATCGGTCGACGATAAAGGGCAGCTGTATCTGCACATCAAGGCGCTTGAGGCGCATCTGGCCGTGCGCGGTACCTTGCCCGTGAACGTAATCGTGCTTGCCGAAGGTGAAGAAGAAGTCGGGAGCGAAAACCTCGAAGCATTTCTCGAACGAGAAAAGTCGCGGCTCGCCTGCGATGCCGTCGTGATTTCGGATTCGACAATGTTCGCGCCTGGCATCCCCAGCATTCTCTCGAGTCTGCGCGGCATGGCGTATCTGCAACTCGACGTGCAGGGCGCAAATGGTGATTTGCACTCGGGCATGTACGGTGGCGCGGTCGTCAATCCGGCCATGGCACTCGCGCGTATCCTCGCGACCTTTCACGACGCCGACGGCCGCGTCGCCATTCCGGGCTTCTACGACACTGTCCTCCCGTTCCCGGACGCGGTGCGCGCCCAGATGCGCGATCTTCCGTTCAGCGACGCGAACCTGATGCATGAAGTTGGTGTCACTGCACTCGGTGGTGAACCAGGCTACACCACGCTTGAACGACTGTGGACACGTCCGACCTGTGAAGTGAACGGCTTGCTCAGCGGCTACACGGGCGAAGGCGCCAAGACCGTACTCCCCGCGCTGTCGATGGCGAAGGTGAGCTTCCGCCTCGTGCGCGATCAGGACCCAGACACCATCGCAGAATTGGTGCGTGCGCATGTCGAGCGCGTCACACCCGCTGGCGTTTCGGTCACTGTTACTGCGCTACACGGTGGACGTCCGTGGCGTGCCGACCTCAAAGGTCCCATCATCGAAGCGGGTAAGCGTGCACTCGCCGCTGCATTTGGACGCGAGCCCGTCATCACCGGTGAAGGCGGCTCCATTCCTGTCGTCGGGGATTTCGAGCGCATCCTTGGCGCGCCCGTGCTGCTGATGGGCTTCGGTTTGCCGGGCGAAAACGCCCACGCGCCCAACGAGTGGATCGGCGTGGACAACTATCGTCTGGGCATTCGGGCGGCCGCGACGTTGCTCGACGAATTTGCGTTGGCGTCGAAACGCCCGTAATCGAGCAGTCGCATCGCGATCGCTGCGGACGCGAGCAAAACGCTGAGCGAGCATTACAGCCCCGACGCGCGAGTGCGTGCCGGGGCTGCGAACATTGCAGGCGCGAGCGCCTTATTTCACATCAATCACCTTCACTTTGGTACGCGGCAAGCCTAGAACTGACCGAGCACGTCGTCGCTGTCGTTGTCATCGTCGAACGGGATCGCGGCCGACGCACTCATCGGGAACACGTCGTCCGATACGGCGGCGCGAG
>JBBQDB010000077.1:0-19099 GCA_038319245.1 Gemmatimonadales bacterium | reverse complement strand
TGAGAGATGAACCCACCACACTTCCGTCTTGCATGGTCTTTAAACTGCCATTTGCCTGGTAGGGGAAAGCCACTTGAGCAATGCCGGTCATCAAAAGCGGGTAGGCCAAGCCGGTCAGGATGGTAAAAAAAGCGAAGATTTTAGCAGCCGTCTTAATGATTTGAGACATGGGATTTAACCTTAAAGAGATTTAGCATCTCATGGATAAATGTATTGAAGGATTTTCCGTCCTTCGATAGGCTCTCCTTGGAAGGAGATACGTCAGGATCGCTGCATAACGATTCTGCTTCGTGCAATGAAACTGTTGTCATGCGGCACCGGAGCTGCGTTTGGGCTGTCTTGTTGTCTAGATAGAGGCGCAGATGATACTGCTCCAATTGAAGGTTCCAAAAGTATACCCAGCCAAACACAACCAGCAGCAGCATGATTTGAATCAACTTGTGACTTGATGCCGTCATACGAAGCGCATGCTCCCAGTAATACAATCCACTCATCATTGGCAGCGTGCTCCAGATCATACCATTCGCAATTATAGAAAATCGAATTTTCATTCTATCCTCTTCCTTTACGAAATAAGCCGTAGGGCCACCAGCAGCAAGTCGATCAGCTTGATGCCAAGAAATGGCGCGACCAATCCACCCAGTCCGTAGATCAGCAGGTTATCGCGTAAGAGCTGTTGCGCACCTACGGCACGGTAGGGAACGCCTCTCAATGCCAAAGGGATGAGCGCGACGATGATGAGCGCGTTGAAGATCACTGACGCGAGAATCGCGCTTTGCGGCGAATGCAGGCGCATCACGTTGAGCGGTTCGAGCACGCCTTTCACGCCGTAGATCGAGATGAAGATCGCGGGAATGATGGCGAAATACTTGGCGACGTCGTTGGCGATCGAGAAAGTCGTCAACGAGCCGCGCGTCATCAGCAACTGCTTGCCGATTTCCACAATCTCAATGAGCTTGGTCGGATTCGAATCGAGGTCGATCATGTTTCCGGCTTCTTTGGCCGCTTGCGTCCCGGTGTTCATCGCAACGCCAACGTCGGCCTGCGCGAGCGCCGGTGCATCGTTGGTACCGTCTCCAGTCATCGCAACGAGTCGGCCACCGGCCTGTTCGCGCTGAATGAGCGCCATCTTGTCTTCGGGCTTCGCTTCGGCGAGGAAGTCATCAACGCCGGCTTCCTGCGCGATGGCGGCGGCAGTGAGCGGGTTGTCGCCAGTGATCATGACGGTGCGAATACCCATGGCACGGAGCCGATCAAAGCGTTCGCGCATCCCACCTTTGACGATGTCTTTGAGATAGATGACACCGAGCGCCTGCGCGGACGTTCCGCTGCGTTCGGCAACAACGAGTGGTGTGCCGCCTTCACGTGCCACACGCTCAACTAATGCGTCGAGATCCGAGGGCGCGACGCCACCGTTCTCACGTACCCAGCGTAAGACGGAATCGCCCGCGCCCTTCCTGATCTGTCGTCCGTCCGCAAGGTTAACGCCGCTCATGCGCGTCGATGCACTGAATGGCACGAACTCTACACCATGCGTACCATCGCTCTCAGTCATATCGCGAGCGCGGATGGCGAACTTCTCCTTCGCCAACACGACGATGCTTCGTCCTTCCGGCGTCTCATCAGCGAGCGACGAGAGCTGGGCACGATCGGCAAGTGTCTGTTCGTCGACGCCGCGCACAGCCATAAACGCGGCCGCCTGTCGATTGCCCAAGGTGATCGTCCCGGTTTTATCGAGGAGCAGCGTATTGACATCGCCTGCCGCTTCGACCGCACGACCACTCATGGCGATTACGTTCTGTTGAATGAGTCGATCCATGCCCGCGATGCCGATGGCGGAGAGTAGTCCACCGATCGTCGTGGGAATGAGACAGACCAAGAGCGCGATCAGCACTGGAATCGGGACCGGCGCCTGGGCATAGATCGCGAATGGCTGCAGCGTGGCCACCGCAAGCACAAAGACGATGGTCAAACCCGAAAGCAGAATCGTCAGCGCGATTTCGTTGGGCGTCTTTTGCCGCGACGCGCCTTCAACGAGCGCGATCATGCGGTCGATAAACGTTTCGCCGGGATTGGCCGTGATGCGAATGACCAGAAAGTCGGAGAGCACGCGCGTTCCGCCAGTGACGGCGGAACGATCGCCGCCGCTTTCCCGAACAACCGGAGCACTCTCCCCCGTAATCGCACTCTCGTCAACCGAGGCGACACCTTCGACGACCTCGCCATCGCCCGGAATGACGTCACCTGGGAGGCAGAGCACGTAGTCGTCACGACGCAACGTTTCCGCCGGCACGTGAATCACGGGCGCGTTCGCGTCGTGCCCGTCAAGCACACGCTCCGCCGGTAGCTTGCGCGCCGACGTCTGTGTGCGACTCTTGCGCAGCGTATCAGCCTGCGCTTTGCCACGTCCTTCAGCCATGGCCTCGGCAAAGTTTGCGAAGAGCACCGTGAACCACAGCCAGACTGCCAGCTGCACGAGGAATCCGATGCCGGACTTTCCGGTGGCGATGTCGAGTGCGAGCGCGACGGTGGTATACACCGAGCCGACGAGCACAACAAACATGACGGGGTTCCGCACCATCAATCTTGGATCGAGTTTACGAAACGCGTCAACGATTGCGCCGCGGACGATCTCTGCCGCGAACAGTGGCCTCGGCGCATCGTCTGCGCGAAAGTGCGATTTCGATTTGGTATCTGAGGCGTTCATGGTCAGGACAGGGCTCCCGCGCCCATAAGGAAATGTTCGACGATGGGGCCGAGTGCGAGCGCCGGAAAGAACGTCAGCGCACCAACGATCAACACGACGCCGACCAGCAACGCGCTGAAGAGCGGTCCTGACACGGGAAACGTGCCGCTCGACGCGGGCGAAACGCGCTTCTCCGCGAGGAATCCAGCGAGGGCGAGCACCGGGACGATCAGCGCGAAGCGACCAATCAGCATCGCGATGCCGAACGACGTGTTGTACCAGTACGTACCGCCGGTCAGTCCGGCAAACGCTGAGCCGTTATTGGCAGTCGTTGAAGAGAACGCATACAAGATTTCAGAGAGCCCGTGCGCACCGCTGTTATTGAGACCGGCGAGGCCACTCTTCGATGCAATACTGACGGCCGAGAAGACGAGAATCGACGCGGCCGCCGCAAGTACATAGAGCATGGTCACCTGTACTTCACGCGCCTGAATCTTCTTGCCCAGGTACTCCGGCGTTCGCCCGACCATGAGACCGGCGATGAACACTGTCAGCACGACAAAGATGAGCATGCCGTACAGGCCAGCGCCCACACCACCGAAGATCACTTCACCAAGCTGCATGTTGACGATCGGGATCATGCCGCCGATCGGGGTGAAGGAATCATGCATCGCATTCACCGCACCGCACGAGGCATCGGTGGTGATCACACTAAAGAGCGCGGAGTTCGCAATCCCGAAGCGAACCTCCTTCCCTTCCATGTTGCCGCCGGGGTTGGTCAGCGTCGTCGCTACGTCCACGCCGCGCGCGGTATGAATGGGATTGCCGCGAGACTCGGCCCAGTACGTTGCACTTACACCGCCGATGAACAGCGCGAACATCGCCGCCCACACCGACCAGCCGTGTTTGGTATTGCGCGTCATCTTGCCCAACAGATACACGAGCGCCGATGGGATCATGAAGATCGTGACCATCGACCAGAAGTTCGACCACGGCGTCGGGTTCTCGAACGGATGCGCAGAGTTTGCGTTGAAGAATCCGCCGCCGTTGGTACCGACCTGCTTAATGATTTCCTGACTCGCGACCGGTCCCATCGCGATCGTCTGCTTCGCACCTTCGAGCGTGGTGATGTCGAGGTACGGCGTGAAATTCTGGATCACGCCCTGCTGTACGAGCACGAGCGACAGGACCAACGACAGCGGCAATAGCACATACAAGGTGCCACGCGTCAAGTCCACCCAGAAGTTCCCTAACCGTCCACGTGCTTCCTCGCCACGACGGGCAATACCTCGCACCAAGGCGACGGCCACCGCGAGACCAACGGCCGCCGACGCGAAGTTGTGAAAGGCCAACTGCGTCATCTGCGAGAAGTACGACATCGTACTTTCGCCACCGTAGCTCTGCCAGTTGGTGTTCGTGGTGAACGACACTGCCGTCTCGAAAGCCTGCCGATCGGGCAACGCGGCGAGCTTTTGCGGATTGAGTGGCAGTTTGTCTTGCAGGCGCAGGACGACATACGTCAACAGCAACGACACGACGCTGAAGAGCAACACGCCGGCGAGGTATCGGGTCCAGTGCTGATCGTCGTTCTCGTCGATGCCGCACAGCGTGTAGATGGGACGTTCAATGGCGCGCAGCCAACGCTGGCCGCCGTCGAAGACGGAAATGAGGTAGAGCCCGAGCGGCTTTGCCACTGCGAGCGTGAAGAGCGAAAAGATGGCGATCTGCACCCAACCATTCATTGTCATGATCGTGGCCTCAGAACCGCTCAGGGCGAACGAGCGAATACACGAGATATGCCAGAATCGCTGCGGCGAGTGCGATAGCGACGACGGACTCGGTGGTCATTGGGCGCGCTCCTCACCGGCGACGTCACCGGGATTGCGCTGACCAAGGCGCGCACAGGCCGATGTGTAGGCCAGCATCAGCGCGAAGAAAAGAATGGTGCCCAGGATGTAGGCGAAGTCGTACACGGCAAGACCCTCTGCGGGAAACGTCATGGTGCTATGCAGAGGAGATTGCGCGTCGCGGCATGAACAGCGCACAAAGAGCAACGGCTACCGCGTAAAGGCGCTACAAAGACGAGCGTTGTGCGTGCTGCTACTCCGTTGGAGCGTCCACGGCAGGGAGCGACAGCGTAAACAGCGCGCCGCCGGTACTTCGGGCGCGGTACACGAGTGTGCCGCCCTGTGCCTCGGCCAGCCCGCGCGCGATCGACAGGCCGAGCCCGGTACCACGGACGTCGGGCGGTGTACCCGCGGGGCGATAGAAGGGCTCGAAGATGCGCGTGTCTTCGCCAAGCGGCACACCGGGTCCTTCATCGCCTACTTCGATCAGTACCCAGTCGCCGTCGCGAGAGGCTGTCACTTCGATGCTGCTGCCGTTCGGTGCGTATTTGGCCGCATTCTCGAGCAGGTTCACGACGATGCGCAGCGCCTGAGAAAAATCAAATCGCGCCGCGAGTACGTCGTCGGAGAGCGACACTGCGACCGCGTGTGACGACAGCGGTCCGTGCGCGCGTTGCAATGCCGCTCCGATCAATTCATCGACCGTGTTCACGGCCGACGTCGGACGTACGGCGCCCGCATTGATGCGCGAGAGTTCAAGCATGTCGCCAACCAGCGCGTCCAAACGATCAGCTTCCTGTTCAATGATGGCGGCGCGCGAGACGCTGCCACCGCCGTTCGCGATTTCCTGTGCGAGCCCCTTGATCGTCGTCAGTGGGGTACGCAGATCGTGCGACACCGCCATCAACAGCGCGCTCCGCAGCGCTTCGATTTCACGATCGGCCTCGGCGCGTTCGGCAGTGGCCACCAGGCGGGCACGTTCGACGCCGAGTGCCGCGTAGTACGACAGCGCATCGAGCAGTCGCGAGCGATCGGCAGACAGCAACAGTCCTGCTGATGACGTCACGCACAGTACGCCCACCGGCAAGTCGCGCACGCGCAATGTGCGAGACAGTGCATTCACCAACAGCGGCTCGCCGAGCTCAGGATCGAGACGCGTGGTACCATCCGGCAGCTCGACGGCAACTTCGGCACGGCCAACCAACCACGCCGCCACGCCACCGGTCGACTCCAGCGCGCTGGCCGGTGTCGCCGTTACACCAGTCCCGTCGGCATGTGCGGCGCGAAGCAGCGAGCCGTCGCTATGCAGCCTGAAGAGCTCGCATGTATCGGTACCGAGAGCATCGCGAATCACGCTGGCCATCGCACCGAGCGCGGCACCGGCGTCTGGCGCACTCAGCGTCTCCGCGCCGAGGGTAGCTAATCGATCCACTTCTTCCGCACGACGCATCGCCGTTTCGGCGGTCACGTTGGCGCGATAGAGCAACTGCGCAGCGACCGCGCTGGTAATCAAGAACGCGAGCAGCACCAACCAGTCGAGCGGATCGGCGATGACTAGCGTGTAGTACGGCGGGAGGAACAAGTAGTTGAATGCGAGGAAGGCCGCCCCGGCGATGCTCAGGCCGATGGCGCGCCCGCCGTCCGAGCTTGCACCGAGCACGACCAGCAGATAGGCGAGCACGACATGCGCCTTGTCGAGGCGTGCGCGAACAACGAAGAGCAGAAGCGTCGCGGTCGCCAACACAGCGAGCCATCGCATTGCGCGCACCACAGACGTGTGCGTCGTACGCGACGTCATACCGGCAGCACGCCGTCGGGTTCGAAGCGATAGCCGACGCCGGCTTCCGTCTGAATGAATCGCGGCCGCACCACGTCCTGCTCGATCTTTCGTCGCAGATGACCAACGTACACGCGCAGATATTGCTGTGCATCACCCTCCGCGTTGCCCCACACGGCGGTGAACAGTTGCCGATGTGTGAGCGTCTGTCGCGGATGCAGCACAAACGTGCGTAACAGCGCAAACTCGGTCGGTGTGAGATGCAGCAGCGTGCCATCCTTCTCTACGCGGCGGAGCTGGAGATCAATCTGCATATCACCGAATCGCACCTGCACCGGCGCCGTCGATGACGCCGCGTTCACTCGTGCGCGACGCAGCTGCGCCCGTACCCGCGCAAGAAACTCGACGGTTGAAAACGGCTTCGTGATGTAGTCGTCGGCACCGGCATCGAGCAGCGCCGCCTTCTCCGTATCTTGATGCCGCGCAGACAGCACGACGATTGGTGCGACCGACCACCGCCGGATCTCGCGGCATACATCGAGTCCCGACTGGTCTGGAAGGCCAAGATCCAGAATAATCAACGAGGGGAGCTCGGCCGCAGCGGCATCGACGCCTTCTCGTCCGTTGGCAGCTTCGAGGATACGAACGTCGATGGGCCCGCTGACGCTGCCAAGCAGCGATGCTCCACGCAGCGCATTCGACACCAACCGGCGAATCTGCGGCTCGTCGTCGATCACAAGGACCGTAAGAGTTCCGGTGGCGGCAGTCTGGGCATTGGGCACGAGAGAACGTTAGGCGAACGCAGCCTCGCGGGACAAGAAAGCGGCGACCGAATTTCATGGCTTCTTTGTGCGCGTTGCACCCATCGTGGCGCTGCATCTACCAGACACCTCGAACACGACGCATCGTTCGAGGATGACGGTTTGCCTCCTTCGACTGCGCGCATGACCTCGTCCACCGCCTACGGCATCGCACCAACCGCATACCGTCTCCCGGCGACGACCACGCTCGGCACGGCGCATCTGCAAATCGCCGACCTCGAGCGATCCGTGGCGTACTATCGCGATGTGATCGGCTTGCGAGTCATCTCGTCAACAGCGAACCGTGCGTTGATGGGTGCGCACGACGACGCGCACGTGATTCTCGCGCTGCATGAACTCAAGGGTGCCACGCCGGTGCCGCCGCGCGGACGACTCGGCTTGTTTCACGTCGCCATTTTACTCCCTGATCGCGCCAGTCTTGGCCGCTTTCTCGGGCACTTGGCAGCACTCGGCGAACGTCCCGGGATGTCGGATCATCTGGTCAGCGAAGCGATTTATCTCACGGATCCTGACGGCTTGGGCCTCGAGATTTACGCTGACCGCGAGCGCAGCATGTGGCGCGTCGACGATCAACAATTGCGCATGACCACTGAGCCGCTCGACGTGCGCGGTGTGCTTGCGGCGGCGAATGGCGTCGTGTGGACCGGCGCCCCAGCCGGCACCCGAGTCGGACACGTGCACCTGCATGTGGGCGACCTCGCGGGCGCGGAGTCGTTCTATCACGCCGGCTTGGGCCTCGACAAAACGGTGTGGCAGTACCCGGGGGCACTGTTTCTTGCGGCCGGCGGCTATCACCACCACCTCGGCACGAACGTCTGGGCGCGCGGGGCCGAATCGGCGCGCAGCACGGAGGCGCGACTGCTCGAGTGGCAGATGCATCTACCCGCGACGACCGACGTTGCGGAACTCGCTGCACATCTGCAGCATCGCGGGATCGCGGCAAGCGCAGACGGTGACGCGCTGTTGGTCTCGGACCCGTGGGACACCCGAGTACGCATACTACCGCAGCCCAAGTAGCGTCCGACTGGTCTTACGTTCATCGTTCGCCTCGCTGTTTTCGTACGGCTCATCCTCTGCGGAGTGTTCATGCAGTCAGCTGTCGTCTCGATGCTCGTTGGTCGTCGCTCGCTCCTCGCCGGACTCCTGCTCGCATGCGCGGCATCAGCGCAAACGCTCTGGGCGCAACAGGCGGGCGGATTCTCGACCACGCCGCCGCTGCCATGGCCGCCCATCGCCACCTTTTCCATTCTTGGCTACGATCCGGCCACCGGCGAAGTGGGGGGCGCCGTACAATCGCGCGTGTTCGCCGTAGGCAACGGCGTGCTGTGGGCTGAAGCCGGTGTTGGTGTTGCCGCGACGCAGGCCATTGTCGATGTCAGCTACGGGCCGCAGGCGATTGCACTGCTGCGCAACGGCATGAAGCCCGTCGAGGTCATCAAGCACGTGTGGGAGAGCGATCCCGATCCGCGCCCCGCCGACTGGACGAAATACGGACGACAGTTCGCGGTCATTGATGCGCAGGGCAACGTGGCCGCATACACTGGCCCGAAGGCCACCGACTGGGCGGGCGACAAGCAGGGCACGTATTGCACGGCACAGGGCAACATTCTGGCGGGTCCGGAAGTGGTGAACGCGATGGTTAAAGCGTTCGAAACCACCACTGGCCACCTGTCGTTTCGCCTGCTTGCGGCGCTCGAAGCCGGTCAGATGGCTGGCGGCGACAAGCGTGGCATGCAGTCGGCCGCGATGGTGATCGTTAAAAAGGAGGCCGGTGTTTGGCTTCACAACGACGTGGTGTTGCGTCTTGGGGTCGACGATAGCCCAGAGCCGATCAAGGAGCTACGTCGCCTGGTGGAGAAAGCGGCAACGCAGCGGCGTCGATGAGCGCCGGCGCTGATACATTCGCCGCAGCCTCGCCGGTGGCCATGAATCGGCTGCTGGTGCGTAAGCGTGATTTCAATGATTGTCGCATCGAGACCACGGTCGCGCCAACCGCGCAGGAGCTTACCGACGGACAGGTGTTGTTGCGCATTGACCGTTTCGGCTTCTCGGCGAACAACATCACGTACGTCGCACTTGGCAGCGCCATGCACTACTGGGAATTCTTCCCGGCGGGCGATGAGTGGGGATGTGTGCCGGTGTGGGGCTACGCAAACGTCGTCGCGTCACACTGCGAGAATGTGGCGGTTGGCGATCGCTACTTCGGTTATTGGCCAATGGCATCGCACTGCGTCGTCGAGCCAGCACACGCGACGCCGCATGGTTTTATCGATGGCGCGCCGCATCGCAAGGCGCTGCCGGCGGTCTACAACCAGTATCAACGTACCGCGTCGGATCCCAAGTATGACGCGAACAACGAAGATGCGTACATGCTGTTGCGACCGCTTTTCATCACGTCGTTCATGCTGCATGATTTTCTCAACGAGCAGCGCTACTTCGATGCGACGACGCTGGTTCTCTCGAGCGCGTCCAGCAAGACGGCCTACGCGCTGGCGTTCTTCGCCTCACGCCAGTCCACACCACGCGTGCGTGTCGTCGGATTGACGTCACCGAGCAATGTGGCGTTCGTACAGTCGCTCGGATGCTACGATGCGGTGCTGACGTACGATGATGTCGAACAACTCGACGCGTTAGCATCGACCGTGTACGCCGATTTCTCAGGAAACGCATTGCTCCGCGCACGCGTGCATCGTCATCTCGCCGAGCGACTGATGTACAGTGCTGCAGTCGGCCTGACGGACTGGGATGCGCTCGCGCCGTCCGAGGGATTGCCGGGACCCAAGCCCACCCTGTTCTTCGCGCCAACGCAGATCAAGAAGCGCGCAGTCGAGTGGGGGCCGGGTGGCATCGAGCAGCGCGTGGCGGATGGATGGAGCGCGTTTCTCGAACCCCTGCGCGGATGGATGATGGTGACACATCGCGATGGCGCCGACGCCGCGCTGCAGTTGTATCGCGACATGCTGCACGGACTCACCAGCCCGCGCGACGGCTTTACCGTCTCACTCTGAACTCCAGGCGCACTACATCACGGCTGTTCTTTTGGCGGAGCGCGCTGTTCGCGTTGCCGTTGGCTACTGGTATCGGTGCCGCGGTGCCGATGCGATTACACGCGCAGTCGATGGACTGGCACGACTCCAGCAATGATGCCGGCGGCAAGAAGTACTCGCCGCTCGCGGATATCCATCGCGGGAACATCTCGAAACGTGCAAGTGCGTAAACGCGGAGGAATACGACAGCGCGTCGTCATCGCGACCGCTGTTGGAGCACAGGCGACGCTCATCGCGTTGGCGCTCCCCTGCTGATTACACGACCCGCATGCTCACGACGCTGCGACCGCCATCGAGGCGGCACTGATCGCCTGCAGGAGTTCATCGCGCGTGAAGGGTTTGGGCAAAAAATGCGCGCGCAGATCATGCAGCGCGCTACCCGTGACTTCCTCTGACGTAAATCCGGAGACAAGCACAACCGGTAAATCGGGCCACAAGCGTCGAACGCGCACCAGCAGCTCCATGCCGCTCATTCCCGGCATGAGATAGTCGGTGATAACCCCGGAGAGCTGACCGCCTCGAGCGCTGAGCTGGCGTAGCGCTTCCGTTCCTGAATCTGCAGCGAGAATGTGATACCCTTCGCGTTCGAGCAGTCGACGTACCACGCGGCGCGGACCGGCGTCGTCATCGACGACCAGCAATGGCAGTTCGTGCTTTTGTACGGTTGCGGGCGTGCCGCGTGCAGGCGTCCGATCGGCCCTCACAATCGTGCGCGAGTCCGACTCCGGCAGAAACAGTGCGAATATGCGACGCCCTGTGCCGGTGACGGCCGTTCGAATGTGTCCACCTGCCTGATCAACGATGGCCGCGATGGTTGCGTGTCCGAGTCCGGCCTCATCCGCGCCGTGTCCGAACTGCTCCGAGCCGTCGTTGCGCACTTCAGGCACGAGACGATCAGCCAGATCGCGGTCACTGCCAAGTGAAATCACGACGTAGGCATCACCTGACGCGTCAGTGGTCGTACCGTTCGGCAGCACCACCCGGGCGGAACGAAGTGCGATCGTTCCACCCTCGGGCATTTCATCGCGCATGCGCTCCACCAGATGCAGCAGCGTCAACGCAAACTGCCGCTCATTCATGACGATCAGCGCGCCGGCGGCATCCACCGACATCGTCAAGGTCCACGGTACATCGAGCGCACCCTCGAGCGTCGCCGCCATCGCCTGCAGTACCGCATCCACGAGCAGAATATCCGGCTGCGACACCGCCTGCCCGGAAAACGCACGCAGCTGCCGAATAAGCCCATTGGCGCGATGTGTCGCTTGCCGAATGGCGGCCAGATCGCTCTCGGCTTCGCGTGCCATCGGCAGGTCGCGAATCATCTCGACACTGCCGCTGATCACCGTGAGCAGGTTGGTGAAGTCGTGCGCAACGCCTCCGGCAAGTCGCATGACGGCTTCGAGCTTTTGGCGTTGCAACAGCTGCTCGCGTTCATGCTGACGCGCGAGCTGGCGCTGCATCTGCCGGTCCGCGGTGACGTCGTCGAACGTCCACAGGCGCGCGTGCCGTGCACGATGCCCGACAGGGACCGACGCCACGCGCCATGCCGTACGCTCAGCGTCGTCGCACTCCCAAATCCAGTCGGGCTTGGAGATATCATCGCCGAGAACCAGGCGCGTGTACTCGTCAACCGTGCGATGACGATCGCGCAGGCGTTCCTGCAGCTCGCGCACGGCAACTGAGAGCTGCAGCGTGCTGACCGTCCCGACGTTGACGTTGAGTAATCCTGCCGCGATCTCGTTGACTTCGGCCGTCCCCGCCGCGCCATCGACGAACACCACGCCCTGCGTGGCGGAATGCATCAATGCGTCGAGTCGCTGTTCGACGTCGGAGCGTTCGGTTGTCGGCGTTCCGAGCGAAGCCGTGAGGAGTCGCGCGAGCGCGGAGAGTGCGGCAGGGTCGCTCGCCGATGCGTCGCGCCAACCGACCAAAAGCACGGTCGTGGTTTTTGGGGTCGATGCAAGCGCCGCCACGCCAGGTGCGCCACGCACGGCCGCCGAGGCCTCGGGGAGGCCGGTCGCGATGACGGCAAATAGTGATGTGATCGGCAGCGGTGACCAGAGCTCACGCAGCGAGTCCGGAAGCGCCAACAGCGAATCATCGACCGCTCTCGGTCCAGTCAATGCATCAAGTCGCGCGCAGAGCTCGGCAGTAAGCGGTTCGACTTGCCGGCGACTCGTTGGAGAGGCGGGCGCGACTTGTACGGCCGCGACGCGATCGTCGGCGCGCCAGCGCAACAGCAGCGCCACGTCGGCACTCGCGAATCGTCGGATAGTTTCCAGCATCAGCTCGACGCTCGCGTCGCGGCGGGACGTACCGCTGTGATATGGCGCACCGACTTTGGCATCATTTTGTTAATGCTGCTGATGATGGCAACAACAGCCGAGGCTGGCGCGCACCATTGCGCCGGCAGAAACGCCGACCATTGAGTGCCAGGGTCGAGGCGCGTGACACCGTTCGGCCGCGAGACCAGGGGCCCGAGGGACCATTCCTTCCGCGTCGTTTTCGGGCAAGAGCCATCCATATCCGAAATATCGCACCTTTCTATCTCAGCTGTGAGGCAGCTGTGAGGCATTCCGTTCGGCACCAGCGCGTCCGCAGAGTATGCGGCCGTTCCTTGCCGCCGCGCCGCGCACCGTATCTCTTTTGCAGACCAACCGCCGTCCCCACCGCCCGGACCTCATGCGCACTGACGACTCTTCTCGCCCGCACCGCCTAAGTCTGCCGACCAGCCCCCGGCACTACGCACCGACGTTCCGTCTCGCGACGATCGGGACAATTGTCGCGGCAACGCTCGCGACGGCGATTCCTCTGCCGACGCAGGCACAAACGCCGCCTGTCACGACCGGCGGCACCGGTCCAGCCGTCTTGGCCACACCAGCACGCCTGCTGCGCGCAAGTCGCGTGCTGGACGGAACCGGCAAGGTGCTGCGGGACGTCGATCTAATCATCGAGAACGGGCGCATTGCGCATATCCGGCCGGCGACGGGCGTGCTGCCGGCGGGTGCCATCGACCTGCGTGGGCGCACACTGCTCCCCGGCCTGATCGACACGCACGTGCACCTTGGCTGGTACATCAACGACAAGAACCGACTGCACGCCAACGGCGATGGCGATTCCCCAGCCGTGGTGTCCCTCAATCAGGCGGGCAACGCGTGGGCGACGCTGCACGCGGGATTCACGACCGTGCAAAGCATTGGCGAACCGGAAAATGGGGCGCTGCGCGACGCGATCAACCGCGGCGTACTGCCGGGTCCACGGGTGCTGACGTCACTGGGCTCACTCAACGAATCCACCGGCGGCGGGTCTGCCGACTCGCTGCGTGCCGCGGTTAAACGCTTCAAGACACGCGGCGCCGATGTGATCAAGATCTTTGCCTCCAAGTCGATCCGAGACGGCGGCGAAGCGACGATGACAGATGCACAGCTCACTGCAGCATGCGGTGAAGCGACCGCGCAGGGGCTTCGATCGGTCGTGCATGCACACTCGGCGGAAGCGGTGCAACGGGCGACGCGCGCCGGCTGTACACAAGTCGAGCACGGAGTGTTTGCCGACGAGGCGACGCGTGCGCTGCTCGTTGAGCGGAACACGTTTTTCGATCCGCAGTGCGGCCTGGTGTTTCACAACTATCTCGACAACAAGCAGTGGTTTGACGGCATCGGTAACTACAACGCAGTCGGATTCGCTTCGATGGAAAAGGCGCTTCCGCTTGCTGAAGCCGGCATCGGCTTGGCGAGTCGTACTCCAAAGTTGAAGTTGGTGTTCGGCACAGATGCCGTGGCGGGCGCGCATGGGCGCAACGCGGAAGAACTGGTGTGCCGAGTGCGCAAAGGCGGTCAGCCGGCGATGGATGCGATCGTCAGTGCGACGTCACGTTCTGCAGAATCCCTGCGCTTGGACAAGGAGATTGGCCGGATCGCCGAAGGGTTTATGGCGGACGTCATCGCGACCGACGGTGATCCGTCGCAGGAGATCGAAGCCACGCAGCGCGTCGTATTCGTGATGCGCAGCGGCTTGGTCTATCGCAACGACGGCGTCGTCTCCGGAAACTCGCGCAGCAAGGGCGAAAAGGGCGCAAAGGGGAACAAGGGCGCGCAGTGAGTGACGGCATCGGCGGCAATGCTCCCGTGACGGTATCAAAATCAAAGCAGCAGGTCGCGAAGGAGGCCGTTTCCAAGCAGGGCGGTGAGCAACCGGCTAGCACGCGTAGCACCCGTCGCTGGCGACAGCGCGTGGCGCATGTTCGCGCCGCGACACGACTGTTCTGGGCGATTGCCGCGAGTGTCGCCATGGCGGCGCTACTACCACGCGGGATCGGCGCGGAGGTGCGTGCCGTCGCCTCATGGGACGGATTTGCGGTGGTTGCGTTAGCACTTACGTGGCTGACGATTCTTACCTTACGTCCGGCGCAGATCTGTACGCTCGCGCAGCGTGAGGATCCGAGTCGCTTCGCCGCGCTTGTGCTTGTCGTAATGGGTGCCGGCGCTTCGTTGCTCGCCGTACTCGTGTTGCTGCAGGAGAGTGCCAAGATGCGTGGGCTGGAAAAGATGCAGGCCATCGTGTTGGCACTCTCTGCCGTCGCCCTGGCGTGGACGCTCATTCACACCGTCTTCACGCTGCGCTACGCGCACTTGTACTACGACGCCGAGGGCAGCGAGACCGCGCTCGAGTTTCCGGGAATGGACGATCTACCGGACTATCTCGACTTCGCGTACTTCGCCTTCGTGATCGGGATGACCGCGCAAACCGCCGACATCAACATTCGCGACCGACAGCTTCGTCGCACCGCGCTGATGCATGGCGTACTCGCATTTGCCTTCAACACGGCCGTCGTCGCGTTGAGTATCGGCATCCTCACATCGTTGCTCTCGGCGTCGCCGTAAGCGAACGCACGTGAGTTCATCGTACGGGGAACGATGTCGCTTATCCGCAGTATTCGTATTCTGAGATCATGCGACATTGTATCCACTACGACCAGCACATGACTACTGCGCGTTAAGCAGTTGTTCGAGCGTCGCCATCGGCACCGCACCAACCTGTCGAGTCACTTCCTTGCCATTACGCAACACTGTCAGCGTCGGGATACTGCGCACTTGAAAGCGGCCCGCGACCCCCTGATTGCGTTCCGTATCCAACTTTCCCACGAGGGCGCGACCGAGCTGCCGACGCGCCAACTCTGCGAAGACCGGCGCCATCATTTTGCAGGGACCGCACCAATCGGCGTAGAAATCGACGATGATTGGGAGCGCAGTCCCGTTTACCACCTTGTCAAAGTTGGCGTCGGTGAGCACTAACGGTACATCGAGTGCGATGGGTGTTTTGCATGTACCGCACAGTGCGCGCGCATCGGCACGTGCAAGGTCCACACGATTGAGCGTCCCGCAGGCACCACAGGGCACGATGGCCAGCCGCTTCGTTGCCAGTTCCGTCATGCTGTAAGATACGTCAAAACACCGTCTATCCAACCCACGACCTCTATGATGCGTCGATCGCTTTTCGCATTCTGCAGCTTGATGACGGTCCCGCTCGCCGCGCAGCAGCGGACGCTGACCGCCGCCGACTACGCGCGTGCCGAGCAATTTCTTGCGCCGTCGACCAACGGACTCGTCTTCCGAGCCGGGGTGCTTCCGGCGTGGCTGCCGGGTGATCGATTTACGTATCGCGTGCGTGCTGCCGACGGCTCAGTGCCGATGTATCTCGTCGATGCGACGAAAGGCACCAAGCTTGAGTGCGCATCGAACGCCGCCGAGTGCTCCGCCGCGCTCGCCTCGGCGCCGCCCGCATCCGCACGACCACGTCCGCGATCGGGGGCGCGCATTCCAGAGACGTTGTCACCAGACGGCAAGCTCGCCGCCTTCATTCGCGACTGGAACCTGTGGGTTCGTGACGTCAGCACCAACGTGGAAACGCAGCTGACGAAGGACGGCGTCAAGGACAACGGCTACGCCACAGACAACGCGGGATGGGCACACTCGGATCGCGCGATTCTCACGTGGTCACCCGACTCGAAAAAGATCGCGACGTTTCAGCAGGATCAACGCGGCGTCGGCGAGATGTATCTCGTGCGTACCGCGGCGGGCCATCCCGAACTCAGCGCGTGGAAGTATCCACTCCCCGGCGATTCAGTCGTCGCGATGATTCAGCGCGTGGTGATCGACGTCTCAACGCCCGCGGCAACGGTCGTACGTTTCAAGATGCCCGCCGACCAGCATCGCTCGACGGTGTGCGACCACATCTCCTGCGGGGATGGTGAATTCGCCGACGTGGAGTGGTTTCCTGACGCGAGCAAGCTGGCGTTCGTCTCGTCGTCGCGCGATCACAAAGTGGCGACGCTGCGCATTGCCGACGCCACGACGGGCGCGGTGCGCGATGTCCTCACCGAAACGGTCAAGACGCAGTTCGAGTCCGGCGAGAACGTCCCTAACTGGCGCCTGCTGCCAGCGACGAACGAGGTCCTCTGGTTTTCAGAGCGCGACGATTGGGGACAGCTCTACCTCTACGACCTCGCGTCGGGCGCGCTCAAGAAGCAAGTCACGACGGGCGTGGGCAACGTGGCCTCGCTCCTGCGCGTCGACGAAAAGGCGAAGCAGCTCTGGTTCGTCGGCGTTGGGAAGGAGCCGACACATGACCCGTATTTCAAGCACATTTATCGCATTGGCCTCGACGGCAAAGGCCTGGCATTACTCACGCCCGAAGACGGTGACCACAACGCCGCGCTCTCGCCAGATGGCAAGTATCTGATCGACAACTGGTCGCGCCCCGATATGCCGCCAACGGCCGTGCTGCGCGACGCGAACTCGGGCAAGTTGGTCCTCACGCTCGAGACCTCCGATATCTCCAAGCTCGTCGCCACCGGCTGGAAGCCGCCGCAGCGCATCATCGTGAAGGCCCGCGATGGTAAGACGGATCTGTATGGTTTGATGTACACGCCGACCAACCTCGACTCCACCAAGAAGTATCCGATCGTCAACTACATCTACCCGGGGCCGCAGGTGGGGAGCGTCGGTAGTCGCGCCTTCACGGCCGCTCGCGGCGACAATCAGTCGCTCGCGGAGTTAGGGTTTGTCGTGGTGCAGATCGATGGCATGGGGACACCCTCGCGATCGAAGTCATTTCACGACGCGTACTACGGCCACATAGGCGACAATACGCTCCCCGATCAAGTCGCGGGGATGCAGGAACTCGCCAAGCGCTATCGCTTTATCGACATCGACAAGGTAGGCGTCTGGGGACATTCCGGCGGCGGCTTCGCGACGGCGGGCGCGATGTTTCGCTATCCGGATTTCTTCAAGGTCGGCATCGCCGAATCGGGTAACCACGATAACCGCGTTTACGAAGACGATTGGGGCGAGCGATATCATGCGCTACTCTCGCGAGGCCCGAACGGCACCGACAACTACGACGCCGAAAGCAATCAGTCGCTCGCGCGCAATCTCAAGGGCAAGCTGATGCTCGCCCACGGCACAATGGACGACAACGTCCCACCCGACAACACAATGCTCGTCGTCGATGCGTTGATCAAAGCGGGCAAGGACTTCGATTTGGTGATGATTCCGAATCAGGCACACGGCTACGGCGCGCAGACCGCATACATGATGCGCCGCCGGTGGGACTATTTCGTAACCAATCTCCTCGGCGCAATTCCGCCGAAAGAGTATGTCATTGGTCGGCGACAGTAGCGGTCACTGAACCGTTTGAGGGGATTCGCGCAGATACGGGCGTAGCGCGGCGCAACGCTTTGCGACGCGCTTTCTCGAGGTACTGCGCGGCGTCGGCCACTTGCAAGAGTGCTTCGACGCCGCGCGGCGTTTGCGGATCGAAGTAGGCGACACCGAGACTCATGCCAAGTGTCCAGTTTGAACCCGCTTGGTCACGCCGCGCGAGGTTGGACGCTTCCGTCGCCATCTCGATCCGATTCAGGACAGTGGAAACCGCGTCTGGCTCAACGTCATAGGTGAGAACGATGAATTCATCGCCGCCGAGTCGCGCCACAACGTCGGTCGTACGCACCGCGTTCACCAGAATCGACGCAGTCTCCGTCAGTGCGCGGTCACCGATCGCATGGCCGAACCGATCATTGATTTGTTGAACGCATCGAGGTCGCCGTACAGTAATGCGCATGCCTTACCCTGCCTCGCTGCGAGCTCCAGCAGGCGTTCTGCTTGCGCCAGGAAGCCGCGACGATTGTACAACGCCGTGAGTCCGTCGCGCAGCGAGAGGTTTCGAAGCTGCTCCTGCACGGCTTGCCGTTCCGTGACATCACGGGCAACGCATACCAAGCCGCCAAGTGGCAATAACGTCAATGAGAGCTCCTGCGGATAAACCGTCCCATCGAGTCGGCGACCTATCGCGTCGCCTTGCCAGAAACCGACGGTCGTGACCTCGGGGATAGCCTCGCGGAGCAGCCGTTGGGATTCGTCTGGCTCGTGCAGCGCGCTCCACTGAGTTCCAACCAAGTCTTCTATCCGTGTACCGTTCATCCGGGCGAACGAGTGATTGACGAATTCAAGAGCGCCCGTCACGCCGGTGACAGCAATGCCGTCCGCCGTGACGGCGAGTGCCGCCGCAAGTTGATGGCGTTCGCGATCGGCCGCACGACGCGCGGTGACGTTGCGCGATAACGATACCCACCCCGTCACGACGCCGCTTGAGTTCTTGAGCGGCGTCAGGGTAAGCTCACGCCAATAGGGTGTACCGTCCTTTTTGTAGTTCAGTAGCTCGCCGGTGTAACTCTCGCCTGCCTTTGCTGCGGCTTTGCGACGCGCGATCTCTTCGGTGCTGCTTTGCGGACCTTCCGAGAGCTGCGCCGCGTATTGCCCCTTCACTTCAGCAACCGAGTAGCCGGTGAGCGCTTCCCATGCGTGATTCACCCAGGTGAATCGCAACTCCTCGTCCATCGTTGCGACCGCGTAGTCGCTCTG
>JBBQDB010000076.1:0-19383 GCA_038319245.1 Gemmatimonadales bacterium | reverse complement strand
ATTTCCAGTCGAGAGGTATCGCGCCCGGGGGCGTAGCTCAGTTGGGAGAGCGCTTGAATGGCATTCAAGAGGTCAGCGGTTCGATCCCGCTCGTCTCCATCCCGGTGTGGTTCGCCTTCGGGCACGCAGTATTGCTCCGTATGGTGAGTCGATCCGGATTTGCAGGTGTTGTGTCGCGGGAATAGCTCAGTTGGTAGAGCACAACCTTGCCAAGGTTGGGGTCGCGGGTTCGAGTCCCGTTTCCCGCTCTGTACGAGGATGTCGCAAACGATGTCCGGGTCGTTAGCTCAGTTGGTTAGAGCGCCACGTTGACATCGTGGAGGTCACAAGTTCGAGTCTTGTACGACCCATGCTGCAACAGGATGGACGAGGAACAGGCGGTTGTCGGCGGGATGGCAATCGACTACGATGCACAGCTTAGCGGGATGCCGTGTCGCGGTGAGTGTGGGGATGGTTTCTGCGCCTATAGCTCAATTGGATAGAGCATCTGACTACGGATCAGAAGGTTAGAGGTTCGAGTCCTCTTAGGCGCACTGTGGTGAGGTCCGATTTTCAACGGGGCGTAGCTTAGCCCGGTAGAGCGCCTGCTTCGGGAGCAGGAGGTCGCAGGTTCAAATCCTGTCGCCCCGATTGAACGAAGAGAAAGCCCAGCAACGGTTTATGTTGTTGGGCTTTCGTCGTTTTCAGCGAGATATTGAGTGCCGGAAGATCTCGAGAAGATCTCGAGGGCATTCCGGCCCGGTCGGAGCCATCTAACGACGGGACGATCGCCGGCTAGCGTTGTGAGACGGCGCGCAAGCCGCGCGCCACGTTGACCCTTTGCTCGAATGCGAATCGTGCCGAAAATCCTACTGGCTTCATTGTTGGTGCTGTGCGCCTGCGCGCCCGCCTGATTGCGACAGACGGAAGCGCCCGAGGACCGTGGGAGGCAACCGGCTCCGGGCGCCGCGCCAATGCCTTCGGCAACCAGACGGCTGCGTCGGACGACGTTCCGTCCTTCTCCTACGAGCGTGACGCAGCATCAAATTGCCCCACGGTGATCAAGCGTTGAATCTCGGTGTTCACGCGTTGCTTCTGCGCCTTCACCAATGCGACTTGGGGGCTGCCAGTGCTGTGTGGTCAATACCGTGAAAAGCCAAGGCTCGGACGTTTGCGCTGCGAAGACGGCCACAACCGAGTCTTGCGCCGAGGCAGTCGAATTCGGCGTAGTTATTGATATGTCGAACGGGGAATAGTGAGTGCTTCCAGTAGTGGGCATGTTCGACCTGTCCACTATTGTTGTCCCTCACGCAGAGCTGACGATGTCCATCCTCACTGCAACTGCGCATGCTGCGAATAGCGGCACTGCGCGCGGTCTCAATGAAGTACTCGACTTTCTCGTCACCGAAGAACAGTTAGGTGTGACGTTTGTGACCGCCGCAATTGAACGCGCTGGCGGCACGGCTTCCGAAGCATTCGTGCCGGTTCTGCGCAATGCCGTCACGACAGAATTTCTTCACGTCGAGGCGTTGAAAGAAGCTGGCGGCAAACCGCTCACGACGAAATACTGGTTTCCCGACGCCGCATTCGGAAACGGTGGCGTTGGCCTGTTCTCGACACTCGAAATCGTCGAGACGATTGAGATCAGTCTGTACCTAATTGGCGTTAGTGCGTACGCGCGCGCCGGTGATGAATTCGGTGCCCGACTCTGTGCAGAGGCGATGGGTACAGAGGCCGTACACCGCGCGCTGGTTCGTTTTGCACAAGGCCAACTTGGCAAAGACGTCGGCGTGCCGAATGATGTCGGATTTGAAAATTTCGATTGGCCAACCGTGCCACAGGTGCGTCTCGCGCTCGAAAACATTGGTATTGGCTACGGCGTGCAAGGCAATCAACCAGGCCGGTTTTACGAATATCCGGGCGACCCTATGAAGAGTGGCGTCGGAACTGCTGTAAGCCATATTCGGCCGGTTTGAGCGCTTGCTGCTATACCCTACCCACAACACTCACGGAGCTCGATCATGAAAATGTTCATCGCTATTAGCGCCACCGCGGCCATCGCTACTCTTGCCGCTGCGCGCACTGCGCAAGTGCCACCGAAAGACCTCGTTTGGATTGCGCAGTTAGGGCCGATCAACCAAAAGGCGTGGAAGACGAACGCGCACGGGGAAGTGCGGTTAACCGAACACGCGGACAGCCTCACCATTCACGTGCACATGGAAGGCCTACCGCCGAACATCGAACATTGGCAACATTTCCACGGCTTCCCCGATGGTCATCAGTCGGTGTGTCCGACCATTTCGGCCGACACAAGTCATGATGGCCTGGTCGATATTCTTGAGACATCACCCGCGGCTGGAACCACGATGGTTCCGTTTAACGCGGATCCGGTTGGAATGGATATTCCCACGCACACGTATCCGCACGCCCAACAGGCCGGCACTTACGACTACACGAAGACGGTTTCGCTGTCGTCATTGGAGTCCGCATTCGGTAAGGTGTACAAGGACGGACACATTGATCTCTCGCGACGGGTCGTGATGGTGCACGGCGTTCCCGAATCGATTTCCCTGCCGGCGACGGTTTCGTCACTAGGCACCATTCCATCGCGCGTCACGCTACCGCTAGCGTGCGGCCCTATTCATAAGATTTAGTGTCGTTTGCAGGACTCGTCGGGCGTGCTGGCTGGCATTACGACACGCTGCTGTGCGCGTTCGACGAGTGAGGCAGGACGAAGGCGGCACAGACCGCTGTTCCACCCAACGCAGATTGTGAAATCGTCACGCTCCCGCCCAGGCTGGTGGCCCGATCTTTCATACTGGAGATGCCCCAATGACCGCGACTGAACGCGGAATCTGCATCAGCCGCGACACCGCAACCATCATCGGCAACGCAGACTTCAAAGGCTTTCGCCGCATATCGGAAGTCGAGCGTCAGCAACGTTGCATCGGCATGTTTGATGACGTTCGCGACAGCCTCACGCCCAATTCGCAGCACCGCCAGTTCGATGTCAGGTGGCAACCGGCGCCGATCGCCTGCGACATGCCAACGCAATTCGGTGGTGAGACCAACCAGTGCCGATTGCGCGAACGTGACCAGCGCATCCACCACGTCACCCGACTCTAGCTCGGCTGGGCGCATATCCCAGACGGCGTACCGCGCTTCCCGAAGCGCCACATCGGCTTCTGTCAAAATGCGTTCTAACACCTGGGCCGCAGCGGCGTCTCCTAGCGCGATGCCGCGCTTCACACTCTGCAGCTGTAGCGTTATGCCGGTAAATCCCTGCAGGAGTGTGTCGTGCAGCTCCTGGGAAATACGCGTTCGTTCGGCGATTCGCATTTCGTAGCGATCACGTATTCCGCGTGAGACCGTGCGCAATCGGGCGCGCCAGACATACCACACGAACAGCGCCAGTGAGAGTATGCTGAGCATGAGAAATGCCGACGATTGTACAAACGTTGGAGGGATCGAAACAAACATCGCTGCTCCAGCCTCGTTCCAAACCCCGTCATCGTTCGATGCAATCACGCGAAACTGATACGTGCCAGGCCGGAGGTTGGTATAGAACGCGTCGCGCCGTGTCCCCGCGTCGTGCCAGCCCGTGTCAGAACCAATCAGTTGATAGCGAAAATGCACCCGGTCTGGGACGGCGAGACTCAGCGCCGTATATCGCACCTGCATTTCGCGCGTGTTGGCCGGCAACGCGGTGGTGTCCGACAATGCGTATCGCACACCGTCCGCGAACAGCGCCTTGATGTGTACCGGTGGCACAATCGTATTGCGTCGCAGATGATCAGGGTCGACTCGATACGCGTTGGTACTGGTTGTGAACCAGAGATCGCCGTCACGGCCGCTAATGACACTCGGTAGCGGCCGCAGCTGGGGCGCGACACCAGCGAGCCCATCACGTGAGTCAAAGCGCTCAAAGCGCACGTTGTATTTGGAGTCCGCCATCGATAGCGCGAGCTGCGACGAGTCGATTTCGGTAATACCTTCCGCACCGTTCAACCAGAGATCTCCATTGGCGCGTTCGACGATGCCAGTGATGCCACGAAAGTGCACGTCGGGACGTCCTTCGACCGACGTAAATATCCCCCGCTCGTAGCGCATTAACCCTGACTCGCCGCCAATCCAGATGTGGCCGTGCGACGGAGATATGGCCGTCACGTTGCCGATGTTGATCCCGTCGGACGCGGTGAATACGCGCACCGTTCCCTTGTCGTAGCGCGCAAGGCGATTGGCGGTGTAGCCGAGCCACACGGCGTCTGTCGAATCGCCAATGATGGTGAGCGCGGTCGCCTGAGGCAGTCCCGCCACCGCATTGCGTTGTGACCAGCTGCCATTGCTTCGGCGATATACTCCCCGATTCACAACCGACAGCCACAACGCGCCGCTGGTCTCACGTGCGATTGCCTGAATCGGGAATCCCGTAATGCTATCTGGTACGACATCGCTGACAAACGTTGTGCCGCTTGAGTGCCAAAGCTTCCCACTTTCATTGCCGAGCCAACGAGTGCCGTCCGCACTGCGATACACCGCGCCCACTTCGGGCATCGCGACATCGACCGCGACGGCTCGTGGTGCTAACCGCACGACCGGTTGATACACGTTTCCAACCAGTAGCGCACCGTTCTCCTCCGCGACAATCGCGGGGGCGCTGAACTGCGGCGGCAGGTCAACCGTTGTCAGTTTCGTGGGCCGAAATCGATCAAGGCCACCTTCGGTTCCAACCCACACGCTTCCTTCGCGGTCGACAAGCACTGCAGTACTCAGACTGCCGCTCAATCCGTCTTGAAGCGAGAAACGCTCGATCACCGCGACCGTGCGTGCCAATGATGCGTCGGGCTGGACGCTAACGCGTCCGATTCCACCGATGGTGCCCACCCAAAGATTTGCGTCATGGTCGGAGCGAATCAATCCAGTGAAATCACCAATTTTCTCCGCAAATTGAGATGCGGCGCTGGGCGTAGCACCCGACAGACGAAACACCGTGCCGCGTTCCGCAGACGCCCAAATTTCGCCGGTGGGAGTTTCTGTCAAGCCGATGACTGCCGCGCCCTCGGCGTTGTGTACACGCGAGAAGCGCTCGGCTCCTGCGGCACGCCGGAACACGCCTATCCGCTCGATGGTCACCCAGAGCGTGCCTTGCTGGTCGATGAGCACGACGCTCGGCGACTTTGCTGGCAAGCTATCGCGCGCTCCCAGGGCCGCCCATTTTTTATCTCGCTGGACGTAGACGCCCGCTCTCGTGCCCGCCCACATGGCGCCGCTGGGATCGCGCGCCAGCGAGTACACCGTGTTGGGCGGAAGTCCGTCGCTTTCGGTGAATATCTGTAATCGGTCACCAAACAGTCGACCTACGCCGCCAAAACGCAGCCCAATCCAAAGCGAACCATCTGGGAGCGCGCGCAGCGCCGAAATATTCTGCGATGGCAATGAAACGCCACCGACTACGCCAATTCGCTCGAATTCCACTCCGTCAAATCGCACCAACCCCGTCGAGGTGCCAAGCCACAGGTACCCGTCAGTGGTTTGTGCCAGTGCGAAGACTTCTGCGGGCGCGCCCTCGCGCAACGTCCACGCAGTGTGATGCATGTGTCGCAGCGTGGGCACGGACTGCTGCGCATTTCCGGTGCGGAATGACGCGACCACACACAGCGCTACGCGTAGCACGAAACGAAAGCGTGTCTGCATCGACGGAAAGCGTGAAGGTGGGACCCGCGATGCCCGAAGTCCTGAGAAGTCGTAGTCGTACTGTTACCGAGACGGGCGGCTGCTACCCCAGATGGATGAAGCCGCGTTGTAACGCAATGGTCACGGCGGCGGTGCGGTCATGCGCGTCGAGCTTCTGCAAGATATTCCGGACGTGCACTTTCACAGTGCCTTCGGTGCGACCGATCCTTCCACCAATGTCAGCGTTACTCAGTCCAATCGCCACCATCTCGAGCACCTCGAGTTCTCGCGGTGTCAGTGCGATTCGTGGTGTGTGTTCGGCCAGTCGCGCTGCGACGGGTGCCGGAATTCCCCGTCGACCGCGCAATACGTCGCGGATTGCACCCAACACCTCAGTACGCAACATGTCTTTCAACAAGTAGCCAAGCGCGCCAGCCTCGAGTGCGCGGTGAATGTCTTCATCACCGTCGAATGTTGTCAGGACGATTATCCGCGCGTCCGGGTCGTCTGCGATGATTGCCTTCGTGGCCGCCAGTCCGTCCATCACTGGCATGCGGACATCCATCAATACCAGATCGGGACGATGCAATTGATACTGCTCGACCGCTTCCTCGCCGTTCGCCGCTTCCGCCACCACGATGAGGTCGGGCTCGCTGTGGACCAGCGCAGCGAGTCCCGTGCGCATCATGGGATGATCATCAACGGTGAGGATGGTTATCACGACGGAGTCAGTTGAAAGTGATCGCGTAACACTACGTCAGCGCTGCGACAATTGCGTACCGCGAGAGAGGTAGTTCCTACGGCAAATCGCGCACCGACGCGAAGCGCGTCATCGAAGCGTCGCGTCGCAACGACAACACCGTCCGACCGCAGAGCGCATCGGGAGACCTGCCCCCCACCGAGTTTATGGCACATCATTGGGCAACGAAGACCGCAACCACCGCCTGATTTCGAGTATCGATCTGTATCCGAATGGGGCGGACGTCAACATCCTATCGCCCCGATTGAACGAAGAGAAAGCCCAGCAACGGTTTACGTTTTTTGTCGTTCGTCGTTACTGGAGCGTAGACGGTCACCGAACGTTGGCGGTCGAGAAGTGTGGATTCTCGATGATGCCAAGTCGATTGCCGAACGGATCCATCACGGCTGCAACCTTGACCCCGTCACCGACATCGTACACGGGCTCGAGCGACACTGCACCAAGTGCGAGCAGCGAGGCATACGTCGCTACTGCGTCGTCTACACCCCAGAGCGGCTGTGCGCCGCCAATGCCCGGCGTTCCGTCGGGAATGAGCCCGAGTTCGAATCCACCCACAGCGAACCCGACATAAAACGGTTCGTCAAAATATGGTGCGATCCCGAGCAACTCGGTGTACCACTGCTTTGCTTGCGCGAGCTCAATCACGGGATAAATCGCTGTGCGCAGTCCGAGAATCATAAGTGCGAGCGTGTGGAAGGTGACGTGGTGCGCGTTTGTTCGTGCGGATGATTGTAGTCTACAGCGACCAGGCGACGATGCGCGTGCACAACGTGATGCGCGATTGTTGCGGCTCGATCGCAGCGCACCTGCCGGTGATTCGGAGATTTCGTTCCCGTCGCGTGACGTAGCGCATCGTGACGCCACAGCACTTCCCTGCCGCCTACCTGTCACGCATGATCGATGTGTCGCCAGACTTCACCTTTTCCAGTCCAACCATGTTTCTGCCACGGCTCTGCGTAGCGCTATTACTCGGCGTAGTACTCCGTGCACCGACGCATACCGTTGCGGTGCCGAGGTTGACGATCTACGCCATCGATGTTGAAGGCGGGCAGTCGACGCTCATCGTCACGCCGCGAGGAGAAACGCTCCTGATCGACGCGGGCTTTCCGGGCGACGGCACATTCGCGTCCAAACCCGGTAATCCGCTCGTCGCGCGTGACGCGCAGCGTATCCTGGCGGCCGCACGCGACGCCGGCGTGAAGCAGATCGACTACCTGCTGGTCACGCACTTTCACGGAGATCATGATGGAGGCGTGACCGAACTCGCACAGCTGCTGCCGATTCGCCACTTCATCGATCACGCCGCTCCTGCCCCCGAGACGGAAGCAGGCGTACCGGGCACATTGGCGCTCTACGATGCGTATCTCGCCGTGCGCAAGACAGGCAAACACATCACACCGAAACCGGGTGATCGATTACCGCTGAAAGGGATCGACGCCGTCGTGGTCGCCAGCGACGGCGCGCTGATCACGAAGCCGTTGGCCGGCGGCGGGACACCGGGCGAAGACTGTAACGGCAGCGCGGTGGTCGCGCAGGAGAAGCTCGAGAATCCTCGGTCGACTGGTGTCATGCTCACGTTCGGTGCGTTTCGCTTTCTCGATGTCGGCGATTTGAGCGGCGCGGCACTCTTCGCGCTCACCTGTCCAGTGAATCGTCTCGGCCGAGCGGATGTCTATCTCGTCGCGCATCACGGCGGCGCAGATGCGGGTCATCCGGCTATGTACGGCTCGCTGCATCCGCTCGTCGCGCTCATCAACAACGGACCGAATAAGGGCGGTCAGGTGGAGACGTTCGCAACGCTCGGGGCCTTCCCGACGATCGATCTCTGGCAACTGCATCGATCGGTTAATCCTGCCGTGATCAACATGCCGGATGCGCGGGTGGCAAACCTCGATACGAGCACCAGCGCGTGGATCAAGATATCGGCGACGACGACCGGTGCGTTCACCGTGACCAATGGCCGCACCGGCGAATCGAAGTCGTATCAGCGCTGACAACGTCGTACGAGACGATTTCACCGTTCAGCAATCTGCCTGAGCCCGCGCACCCTTAAACCGTCCCGCATCAGAGCGTTCGTCGAGCCCACCACAATCGCTGCGCCACGTTGATGCAGACGAGACCACCCATCAACCAGAACATCGCCGCGCGCCACACGGGCAACGCCAGGAACAGCGCGTACAGCACCACCGTTTCCGTACCGGCGATGAGGCCGGGCGGCATGGTAATGGTGGTCAGCTCTCCGCGACTCGATGCGCCAGACCGCCGCCCTTCGAGAATCGCCGACAAATACATCCACGACGCGGCGTTGACAAAGAACGTCGCCTCGAGAAACACACCGGACAGCGCCAACGCTGCGTCGCGTGCCACCAGCGCGACAGGGATCGCCGCGTAGACGATGAAATCGAGCATGATGTCGAGATAGCCACCGAAATCCGTCTGCCGATCATGGACGCGCGCATGCGTACCATCAAGACCATCCAGCAGGCGATTGGCGCCCCACGCGACAAGCGCTACGGCTACCAAACCGCGATACGCGGCATAGGCGGCACCGCAACCACACACGAACGCGAGGAGCGAAAGCGTCGTCGGTGACACGCGTGGTCCCACCATCCGAGACAGCGGCGACAGCCAACGGTCCTTGAGGAGACGCAAAAAGTGGTCAAACATCGCGCGGTACCTCGTCGATGACATGAACGCGCGCGACGTCCACCAAGAGGTCAACACTCGCATTCACGGTGATTGCGCCACCGTCGCGAATCGCGAGCATCAGATCGGTCCCCACGCGGATGCGAACCATCGCTCCACTCATGCGCTCCAACAGCTCAACCACGATGCCGCAGGTAGGTTCGGCCGCAACAAACGCGGCGTCATTCAGCGATTGCGCCGCGGCTATCGCAGGACGCTCCGCGCTGCGCGCGTGCAACGCATCAGGGCGGAAGGCCAGCCATACCTCACCAGCTCGACCGTTCGACATCAACGTACCCAGCGATGACGTAACAACGCCGTTTGTATCACGCACCCCGCGCACGAGATTAGGCACTCCGAGAAACCGCGCCACGGCAAGCGATGCCGGACGTTCGAGAACCGCGACCGAGCGATCGTCCTGTGCCACGCGGTCGCCGAGCAGCACGACGACGCGATGCGTCAACGCCACGGCTTCGTCGATATCGTGCGTGACCAGCAGCACCGCGGGCGGTGCTTGTGCCGCATCGTTTGCGCCGCCGCTATCAGCAGACACGCTGATTTCGGACAGCAGCGCAAAGACGTCGTCTCGCACCTCGGCGCGGAGCATCGGATCGAGCGCCGCGAATGGCTCATCGAGCAATAGCACGCGAGGTTTGGCCGCGAGCGCGCGCGCAAGTGCGACGCGATGACGTTGGCCACCACTCAGCGACGTCGGACGGCGTGAACCGAACGCTTCGAGCTGCACGCGTCGCAGCAGGGCTTGCGCCTGCGCTCTCGACTCAGCGCGCGAGACACCGCGTACCTCAAGCGGAAATGCAACGTTATCGAGGACCGACATGTGCGGGAACAGCGCCGGCGTTTGCTGCAGGTACACGATCCCTCGATGCTCTGGAGCGAGCGCCGTAATGTCGCGACCATCAAGCAGCACACGTCCTGATATGACCGGGTGTAGACCGGCAATCGCGCGTAAGAGCGACGACTTCCCAACGCCAGAGGGTCCAAGCACCGCCATGCGTTCTCCCGCACGTACCTGCATCGAGAGCGCGCGCAGGCCAATGCGTTTACCAAACGCAATCGACACGTCGTCCAGCACCAGCATGTGGGTGTCCACCACGCTCGGCGCCGATTTGCCGTGCGCTGCGTCCTCGCGAGCCTGCGTCATGTGACGACGCCCGTGCGACGCGCACCCAATTGCGCCACGCCGAGTACCAGCGCGGGCGGAATCGTCAGCAGCAGTGCCGCTGCCGCACCAAGGCGATCGTCACCCGACTGCACGAAGGACAAGAGTTCGACGGGGAGCGAACGAACAATTCCGCCGCCGACGATCAGAGTGAGCGCGAGCTGACCCCACGAGACCATTGCGCCGAGTGCAACACTCTGGCGGAGCGGTAAGCGCAGCGACGGTAGTGTAACCCGCGTGAAGACTGTCCACGGCTTGGCGCCGAGCGATCGTGCGGCATCCTCGAGGGCGTCGTCATAGCTGAGCAGCACACCGGACAAGAAGAGTGTCAGATAGCCCGTCGCAGGGATGACGTGCGCCGCCAAGACACCAAGGGTCGTGCCGCCCAATCCGGCGCGAATCGCCAGCACCTGCACGCCAACACCGAGTGCAATTGGCGGTGCGATCACTGGCAAAAACGCCGCGCCGAAGCCGATGCGTCGAGCGCGGGCAGTCGCGTGCGACAGCGTGCGCGCGGCGACAAATGCGAAGACTGTCGCGAGGACACCAGTACCGATTGCGAGTAAGACGCTCGTCAGCAGTGCACGCCAGAGCGCCGCACTGCGAACGAGCGTTAGGAATTCCGTGCCATTGCCCGACGATACCCACACTTCGGGATACCGTGCAGCGGCACCGAAGGCGGTGACACTGAGCGCCAGTACCGGTGTAAGCGACACAACGGCCAGCAGCAGCAGTGCAAAGACGCGCCATGACTTAGGCATCGTGCTCCACCACCTGAGCAAGTGCATCGGAGTTCGCGCGGAACCGCTCGTGGACGAGCACCAACACGATCGTCAGCGCCAGCGCGATGAGGCTCAGCAGATGCGCTTCGCCACGCCGCTGCAGATTCGCATCGAGGGCGCGCTCGTACGTGAGCATCGACAACGGCAGCGGATCACTTGGCGCGAGGAGAACCGCCATCTCGTATTGACCGATCAAGAACGCGAAGACGGCGATCACTGCTGGTGCGACACCTCGCCAGAGCAGTGGCCACGTGATACGCGTGAAAATGTCGTGCGCGCTCGCACCCAGCGTTTGCGCCACCTGGCTCAGGGACTCGTCGGCGGCGTCCAGAACCGCCCAGGCGGTGAGCGCGAGAAACGGAAACTCTTTCCACGCGAAGGTCAGGATCATGGCGGTACCGGCGCGGTCGTACACGATCGCCGGAAAGTCGGCGGGTTGCGACACCAATCCGAGAGCGTACGCAATGCGCGAGAGAAATCCGCTTTGACCAAGTAGCAACAACACTCCGAGTGCCGCCGCCGCATGCGGTACCGCGAGTGGTATCGCGATGGCTGCGCGGGCCACGCGACTCCGTCGCAACAGCACGCTCACCGAAAGCGCCGTTGCGGTGGCGATCACGGTAGCGACGAACGCCGAGACGAGCGTAAAGCGAAGGCTTGCCCACGTTGCACCGTCGCCGAACACCGCGATGATCCGCGCTGTGGTGAATCCGTCAGCGCCAGCGCCTGCGATACCGACTGTCGCAGCGAGCGAATACAGGCCACCGGCGACGACCGGTGCCGCAATCAGTGCGACGGCGAGATAGCCTGCGCCGTCACGCGACGTCATTTGGACGCGTGACGAATCGTCGCGCGCCAATCTGCTTGCAGGCGCTCGTGATACATGGGCGCAACTTCCGGCCGCGCATATTTGTGCAATGAATCGGCGGGCAGGGCATGCGGATCCTGTTCGAGCGTTTCGAACTTCGAGCGCCATGCGGCAGGTAACTTGGCCGCATCGAGCACCGTACCATCCGCCCAGACGGCGGGTCGCTGTTTTTCGTACTGCGCCCCGGGCGTAAGCAAGAAATCCGCGACGACGAGCGCGCCAGCGACGTTCGGCGCATTGAACGGTACGCCAACGTAGTGCGCGTTGGCGATGGTGCCATCCTGCAACAGTAGCGCGCGTGCCGACGACGGCAGTACGCCACGGCGCACCTTTGTCACGACTTCGTTTTGGTTGAACGACATACTGAAATCGATTTCGCCGTTCGCGAAGAGCCGATGCATGGCCGCGACGTCAGGAGGGTATGTCTCGCCTTTGCGCCAGAAGGCCGGCCGCGTACGACGCAGCCACGCAAACACGCTGTCCCGCCCGACCGTATAGCGCGCCTCGTTGAAGCCACCCTGATACGCGGCGACACCACCGCTCCGCGCGTACATCAGCATTTTGAGAAAGGTGACACCGGCGAAGCCTTGGTCATGCGTGAACCGGCCGGGATGCGCCTGAATCCAGCTCTCGAGTGCACCGAAGGTACGCGGCGGGTTTGGCGTGCGCACCGTGTCGTAAATCAGCGCAAACTGCACGGTACCCCATGGTGACTCAAACCCCGACGGATCCTGCTCGAAGTCCCGCGAAATGATCGCTGAACTGCTGTCGACATAGCGAGCATTCGGCAATCGACCCGCCCATGGGCCATCGAGCAGTCGCTCGCGACGTAATTGCGCGAAGGTTTCGCCATTGATCCAGAGCAAACTCGCCGTCCCCTTCCCCGCACCGGCCTCGCGCTCGGTGACGAGTGCGTTCACGATCTCGGCACCCTGTCCTTGAACGGCCTTGAGCGTGATGCCGAAATGCGACAGCAGTCGCGGCGCTACCCATCCATCAACAAACGCATTGATCGCCGGATCACCGCGCCACATGCGCCACAGCACCGTGGTCCCTCGTGCACGCGCCAGCACCGAGTCCCACGGCAATGCCGCAATCGCTTGCGCGCCGCTCGTGGCCGTGGGCGCCGTCCCCGTAGACGATGAGATCGAAGACGCACGGTTCGCCTTGTCCGTCGACGTTCCACACGCACCGCTGATTACCGTCAGCAAAGCCGCGCAACACATCATCGTTTGACGAAACGCCGTTTGACGAGCCTTCGCTCGTCGAACAGTCGCGCCGCGGTCTTCTGGCTTCAAAAACGTGCTCCAATCGAAAGCTGCACCTGTCGCGGCGCGCCCGCGGTACTGTAGCTGACCGGATCGCCGGGACGACCAACTTGCGTGGCCGAACCACCGCCGCCCAACCCGGTCGCGAAGCCGGACGCATTCAGGCGATTGAGCAAATTGAACACGTCGGCACGCACGGTGAGCGATGTGGCGGCCACACGGAAATCGTACGCGGCGCTCGCGTTGACGAAGAGGGCAGCTGGCAAGCGTTCGCCATTGCGCGGAACGCCGGCGAAGCGCTGATAATTGCCGATGAATCCGTCGCCATACGCGCCACCCGAGCCCGTCAGGTCGCGGAAATACGCCACGCGATTGATGGGCGTCCCGGTCTGCCCGTCGAGAATGCCGCTCAGCGTCAGTCCGCGCACGCCAGTCCAAGTCGCGCGCACGGTCGCCTTGTGACGTCGGTCGTTGTTGGCGTCCGAACGATCGAGATCGAAGTTGTTTCCGACTGACGCGTTAAAGTTGATGTCTTCGGTGTTCGTGATGGCGTGCGACCACGTCCAGTTGGCGTCCACCAGCAGTCGATCCGTCGCGCGATACCGCAGCGCCGTGGACAGTCCGGCGTAGGTGCTACGTCCGCCGGATTCGGTCGTTGTCAAGCGACGGTAACTGCCGGTTGCTGGCGCCACCGGTCGCGACGCGTCGCCGATCGCCGTCGATAGGCCAACCGTATCCGTCGCGCCAATCGTGCGCGTCTGGGCGTTCAAGTCCCACGAGCGCGGTAAGCGTCGCGTATCGACGTACACGCCGTCGACGCTGATGGCCACGCGATCGCCAATCTGGCGCTGCACCCCGAGCGTGAACTGTTGACTCATCGGTTGCTTGATACCGAGAGAGAAAAGTTGGCGAATTTCGTGCGGCGGTAACGCGTCGCGGTTGAGATCGACCGCGCGCGGACCCTGCCCGAATGCGGGCGCCTTCGCACCGGTGAATGTCACGGTCTGATTCCCCGTCGGTCCAAACTGCACCGCGTCGGAATACACCGCGTACGGCAACTTGCCGGCGAACATACCGGCGCCACCGCGAATGACGGTGTTGGTGCTCTGCAACCAGTTGAATGAGACGCGCGGCTGCACATTCGCGACATCTGGCTTGCTCCCGCCTCGGCTCGTCAGGTCGTCATAGTCCCACCGCACGCCGCCACGAACCGTCAAGTCCGCCGTTGGGCGCCAGCGATCTTCGATAAACGCGCCGTACAACGTTTGCGTGAGATTGACTTGCTTTTGCGCGGCATCGATCGTGTAGCTGCGTACGACCACGTTCGCGGGAATGTCCGCGTAGCGATAGCGCCCGTTGACAGCCGGGATGTTACCGGTGTTGATCACTTCGTACGAACCCATGGGATTCGTATTCGATCCGGTCAGCTTAAATCCGGATCCCGCAACATCCACGCCTGCCGACAGTGTGTGCCGGCTACCCAGCTGCCGTTCGAACACGTCGCGCAACTGCAGCTGCAGTTCACTCTCATCAAAAATGAAATTGCTTGAGCCCACGACGCCGATCGGAATCGAGTCGCGATCGAGAATCGTCACCTGTGGCACAGTGAAACTGCTGCGCGTGGGAGGAAAGTCCCATTTGTACGTCGACACCTGCGCAGAGACGCTATTACTCGCCCGTCCGTCGTCCCAACTACTGCGATGCGTCAGCGACGAGATGGTACCAAACCGAATCGTCGTGATGTCTGCTTCCGGCGCGACAATACCGCTTCCCTCACCAGCGCGCGCCTGTCGGCTGAACGCGAAGTGTAGCGTGGTTGTCTGTTGATCATTCCATCCGTGATCCAGACGTCCGAACGCTTTGTACGTCTCCCGAAGTTCACGGCCAACGAAGGTCGCGCGCGCCGTCGAGCTGATGCGATCCTCGTTCTCATTCGTGTATTCGAGCGCACCAAAGAGATACGTGCGTTGTGCGACCAGCGGACCGCCGAATGACCCGCCGAATTGGGAGCGCCGGAAACCTTGCTGCGCCTTTCGAAAGTCTGAGCGCGCGTTGGCATCTGTTGGCTGGATCGCAGGCCGCGCATCGAGTGGCAAGCCAGGACGATTGTAGCCAAACGCCTCACCAGTCCAACTGTCTCCGCCCGCGCGACTTTCATAGTTCACAACGCCACTCGGACTCCGACCGGCTGATGCACTATAACTGTTGGCCTGGACCTCGAGTCGATGCAATGCGGACAACGGAAACTCAACGCGCGGACCACCGAGAAACCCCTCGTTGTTCTCCAATCCGTCGAGGGTGTACTGCGTATACAGCGCGTTCGTGCCGTTGATGCTCAACTTCGGTGCATCACCAAAGAATGCTCGCGCCTGCGCGACGCCGGGAATGGTGTACGCCAGCGCAATCGGATCACGTGCATCCGTCGGCAGCGCCCTGAGCTCGGCGCGCTCCACGGCGCCGCCGGTGGCAGCATCGCTCGTATTGAGCAAGGGACGGTCGCGCTGCGCGACGACTTCTCGCACGGCCAGCTGCGAGAGCGGTGCCAGGGTAACCGCGAGCTCGCGACTCGCACCGTCGTTGATCGGCGCGACCACCAGAGACTCGGCGGCATATCCAAGCAATTGCACCACGACTGTGAGCCTCCGCCCGGGTGCAACGACGAGAGTGAAACGACCAGCGACGTCGGTCTGAACGCCGGGGGGCGCCGAACTGTCGGCTACATGCACCGTCGCCGCCGCGAGCGGGCGGCCTGACTGGGCACGGACGACACCGGCCACCCGAGCGGCATTCGAAGCGCCGGTCGCTTGAGCGCCGGCGAAACGCGCGACGACCATCAATGGCAATACCGCGCACAAGGCGAAGATCGGAAGCAGTCGTGTGCGAAGTCGCATGGGAAACTGAGATGGGCCCGATGTCGGGCGATGCGAAAAGGAAGAAGCGGTCTGACGTCTACGCCGGACTCGGCCAAGCGGATTTCCGATGTTACCAATCGGTTGTGCCGCACCCAAAACGAAAGAGGCCTCGTCGCGACATATCGCGGCGAGGCCTTTGGGGTTCCGTATTGACCGGTTCGACTAGGCGCGCGCCGGGCCCATCACGTTGCGCGCGAACAGTGCGATAACGATCGCGACGATGGCGACGTCGCCGAACGGCCCAACAGCGCGCACCACGTCCCAGATCAACGAGATCAACGAGAGCGGGATCTTGATGAGCGGGAGCAGCCAATCGGCGTTGGCCGGATGATCAAAAAACGGCATGTAAAGCCTCGCGAAGGGTCTGGGCAACTGAACGATCGGAAGTGTAGCCGACGCGCCGCATCACCGGAAGCGCCCCACGTTCGCATGAGCCGGTAGCCGCGTTTCCCATGGCGTGCGGTCAGTTCCCGTGGCGTGAGGTTGTCGCCCTGAACGCGCCCTACAGTTACTGCCATGAGCCTAGCAGCCACCTTCGACTGTTCCGCGCGCGGAATCAGTGCAATGATTGCAATGCCTAATTATGCGTAACCCACTGCCAGCGCTCGCCGCCTTCTCGAAGGATGCTCAGGCCGTATCGGCTCGAACTGGTGACGATGATGCGTCGCTAGGCGGGTGGCTGGCAGTTACGAAAGCCGCCGAGCGTCTCGCGGTTCTTTCACAGGGCGATCGTGAGGCGTATGTGGGATCGCTTGTCGGCGCGCTGCTTCCACCGATTGGCTCACGGCCGACGCTCATTCACGACGCATTGCCCGCGCCCGAGAACTCCTTGTCGCAACTCGCCGAGCGTTTGCGCTCAGAGGCCGAGGAGATGGAACGGGCCGGTTGCCTCGAGATGGCATTCTCGACGGTCGCCGCCGTCTGCCGCCTGACAAGCGATGCTGATGTGGTGTCCAGAATGCTTGCCGCTGCGCATCTCGGACGCGTCGCACGACAGCTTGGCGATTTTCGCACCGCGAGCGACTGCTATGCGAGTGTCGTGAGTGTAGCGACGCGGGAACGCGACGGGCCGCTGGAAGCAATGGGCTGGCTCGGGCTCGGCGCGCTGGCGCGGATGCGGGGCAATCGACCGGAAGAGCGCCGGACCTACGAGGCCGCGTTAGCCTGCGCTCAACCCGGTGGCCACGCCGAACGTTCGGCGCACCACGGATTGATGAACGCCGCGATCTCCGAAAATCGGTTGCCGGACGCACTGCAGCACGGCTGGAGGGCGTTCGATCTCTCTGCGGAAAACGACGATGCACGTGCGATGATCGTCTCCAACCTTGCGCTAACGGCGCTGCGTGGTGATTTCAGCGCCGCGGCCGTGCACGGCTTCCTGCACGTGTTGTCGCTTTCCAACGTGGCCCGCATCCGACTGACGGCATATGGGGAGCTGTTACGTGCGCTCGCCAACCTTGGCGACCGCGTTCGTATGGATGCGTTCGAGGCGCAAGCAATTGCCGAGAGCGAGCGGGCCAACATGCCGTTCGAGGTCGCGTACTTTTTTGTATTGGCGACTGAAGCATGGTGCGCACTTCCTGATTTCGATCGCGCTGAAGCTTCGCTGGCGCGCGCCGAGTCAATGCTGAGCACATCCGGCTTCCACGAGCTCGCAAACCGCGCTGAGACGCTCCGCGAACGGATGCGCGAGGCTGCTGTGCGGCACACTCCACTGCGTGAGACCTTGTGGAGGGCACCATCGGCATCGGGCTGGGACGAGCAGGTCAACGTCAGCATCCGCCGGCTAGCGGGCCTGTCGACGTAGAATCACAGCTCCCGCCGCGGTGCCAAGGAATCTGCTCGCTGTCCTTTCGGGCGCTGGTTCGACCCTGCATTCTGGACGACGTTCCATCAACGCTCGTGGGGTGACTATCACACGCGCTGAGCGTGGCGGCGGACAGCAACGTTGCAACGAACAACAGGCGGCGAGCTTGCATGGGAGAGCGCTCCGATAAGGGTATGCTCATCAGTACAACGCCGTACCTCTCGCCACCCTCTCAGCGTGGGAACCGACCGCACCTGATGGGAAGCGAACTGATGCGTTGGCCCTCCTGATGGTATCGACACGCCTGGCCGGCTTCGGCATCGCGTGCGTGCCGGAGTCCCCGTTGCTGATCGCGCGCTTGCGTGCGGCAATGGGCAAGGACGGGAGCGTACGCCCGTTCGCGGAGGCCAGTGGCGCGCTACCGGCCATTGTGCACGAGGCGATTGATCTGACGGTCGTCGCGGTCGATCCGACCTCAGTGGAGTGGTCGCTGCGCACGATTCGCCTGCTTCGCGCGGCGCTGCCGTCGCACGCCATTGTCGCCTGGTGTTCGTGGCGCCAGCCGGCATCGCGCGTCTTGCTGGACATCGCCAACGCCGGTGTGACCGAGTTGGTCCTGCGCGACGTCGACGATATGCAGCACGTGCTGTCGCAAGTGCTGTCGTCCGCGCGGCAGCGGTCGAAAGCGGGAGAACTCGAGGCGCGACTCGGACCACTGATCGCCGAGCCGATTCGGCCGCTCTTTCGCTTCGCGCTGGACCATGCGCACGAATCGCTCTCCGTCGACTCCGCGGCGGCGGCATTCGGCATCACGCGACGCACGTTACGTAACCATCTCGTCGCGCATCGACTTCCCCGACCGCGTGTCTTTCTGACGTGGTGCCGATTACTCGTCGCCGGCGTGCTGCTCGACGAACATGGGCGCTCGCTCGATTCGATCGCCGGGCAGCTGGACTTTCCCTCCGGGCACGGGCTCGGCATGGTCTTGCGCCGCTATTTAGGCGTCGGCATCACGGTCCTGCGCGACGGTCGGGTGTCGGCCACGGTCGAAGAAGCGTTCCGTGAGGCATTACTTCGAAACGTCACGCGCGAGACCGCCGAGAGTTAGCGGCAACGGAGTTGGATCGCGCGGCTGCTCGACTCGTGGAACTCGGACTTTACGAGAAGGCCGCGAACGGCATCGTCCGTCGCATTTTTTTTCGGCGTAGTTCCTGGTACGCTGCCCGCACGTCCGAACAGAGTGCCGACGTATTGTGCGCACTCGATCGTGCACGTACGATAGCGAGCCCTCGTCCCCACATCGGGATGTTTTAAACACTGTGCTGGGATGAACTATCTCGTGCTACACAGCGCCGGCGCGACGCGCGAACTCTTCGCGAGCGCCCAGTTCGGCAAGGAAGTACCTGGCGCAGCGTCATACCTTCAGGGGAGGAGTTCGTGCTTTCCAGTCTTGCGGCGGGAAATCGATA
>JBBQDB010000075.1:0-19389 GCA_038319245.1 Gemmatimonadales bacterium | reverse complement strand
ACACTTCGGTGCCGGGCTGCGTCTGCAACCAGACGGCCGCGAGGTTCGCCATCGAACCACTCGGAAAAAACAGCGCTTTTTCTTTGCCCAATCGCTCCGCGACCACCGCTTCGAGTCGCCGGGTTGTCGGGTCACCGTCGCGATCATCGTCGCCGACATCAGCGTCCATCATGGCCTGGCGCATGGCCAGCGTGGGGCGCGTCAGCGTATCGCTGCGCAGGTCGAGCGGATGCCGTGCATCGAACAACGGTGAAGTCACTTGCGAACTCTGATCGGCTTGGTGGCGACGATTTGACGGAGTGCATACGCATGCGCGACTTCGCCGCCGATGAGAAAGAGCAACGACCCATAATACGTCCAGAACACGACGGCGACGACTGCGGCGATTGTGCCGCTATAGAGCGAACTCGGATCGAAACGCGTGACGAGTGCCGTGAAGACATTGCGCGCGATCTCGAACAGCAGTGCGGCACTCGCCGCAGCAATAACCGCGATGCGCACGGGCGGACGATGTCGCGGCAGCAGGCGATAGAGCGCGTAGAACAGCAGGAACAGCACGGCGACCGCCAAGAGTCGACCGAACACGTACATCGCGCTGCTCATCGCGGACGCGCGCAGACCCATGCTGACCAGAATCGCCACGCCGCGTGTAGTCGCAAGACCGAGGTACGCCGAGAATACGACATAGACCACGACCACGACCGCCGAGACGAAGGTCGCGAGAAAATCAAAGAGCTTGCCGGTGACGATGCCGTGATCGTCCTTGTCGAACACGAGCGAGAGGCAGCTGCGCAGCGAACCAAACAGGCGCGTGGAAAACCAAGCGAAACCGATCGCAGAGTAGATACCAACCGACCCGCGGGTGCTCAGAATGTCATGCACGACGCGCCGGAGCAGCTCTGCAGCGGACGGGTCGTCGATCGGGAGGAACCCCTGGACGAGATTGGTGACGGTCGTTGCCGCGCGCTCCGGCTCATTGCCGAGCAGCGTCGAGAGCCCAGCGACGAGGAGCAGCACAAACGGCACGAGGGCGAGCAGGACGTTGAACGCCAGCCCGCCCGCGAGAAAGAGCACATTGTCCTCCGCGCCCTGATTCCAGACGCGGCGGACAATGTCTCCGAATGCGCTAACCTTGCGCTTCAGTCCCGTCAGCGCCGTCGAGATCGTCCGTGCGGGATAGTGACGGATTCTCGTGCCCGTCGTGCTCGTGACCGTCACGCGCCGCGACGCGACGCGCATGCGAGAAGCGCGCTTCGCGATACGCGCGGCGAGAATCGGCGTAGGCGCGCTTCGCGTCGACGACCGCGCGTTCGAGGTCTGCACGCGTGTCGTCGGCAGCACCACGGCCGGCGTCGAGGGCTTCAGTCACGGCGCGCTTGCGCGACGAAACGGCATCGCGGGCACGATCGACCTGCGCATCGAACGCGGAACGTGAGCGCTCGACGCCTTCGGTCACGCCGTCGGTGAGTGCGTCCGTGAGGTCGCGCACCTTACGCCCCGCGCGACGCGATTCCCGCTGCAAGCGCTCCCGCGTTTCTGCGCCGCTGGCTGGCGCCATAAGCAGCGCAGCACCCGCCCCGATCGCGAGCCCGAGCAGCAACATACCCAAGCCCTTGGTGCCACCATCGCGCTCGACGATCACCGTGCGCTCGTCTTCGTAGTCGTCCATTCGTCCCATAGGCTCTCCTCGCCGCAACGCGGCCGTGAACTTCAGATGTACGCCGACGGTGTATACCCCGCCGGCGTACAATCGTCACGCCTGCCAAGAACTCAGTCGCTCAGATCTGCGTCGTCGGGCGCCGCCACGATAGTACTCGCGCCAGTCGGGAGCGGCCGATGCTGCTCCGGGGCCGTCACGAATTTCGCTACAACCTGCTTGGTGCCAGCGACACCCAACTGGCGAAACAGAAACTCGAACTTGGCTTCGTACGCGGCCGCGAGCTTCGCCTTGACATCCACTGACATCGCCCACAGCTGCTTCTTGAACGGTCCGATCGCCTTCTTGCGCGTCTTGTAGAAAAACTGTTCGTCGGTATCCGTCGCCTTCCGTTCGTCCTTCGCATTCTCACGCAGCCACTCGTAGATCTCGGCCCGCAGTGCATCCGGCAGATGATCGTACATCATCGTCTGGAAGTTGGTCGCGAGATGAATCTCTGCCGTTTCGGTGCGCGGGAAATTGTGGAACGACGAGTCCGGCAACGTGGAGGCGCCGTGCTGCACCGCGCCCGCCATGCTGTATTTGTCCCGCGCGAGCTTGGACAACGTCTCGAGCGTATCAAGATCAAGTTTGACCTCGGCAATGCTTCCATCAGCAAGGACCACGCCACCATGTGACGTGCCCGACTGGACCGAAATCTTCGACAGCCCTTCCATGCCCGGCGCCTGTGCGGCAAGCGTCGCGTTGTAGCCTTCCATGAACGCGTCGAGCTCGGCAGGCGTGCTGTTTTCCGTGCCGACCTCACCGATCTCCCCGCCAATGGAAATCGTCACGCCGGTCGGCTGTTCACCGCGAACGTAACGCGTGAGATCAACGCACACTTCGTAGTTAAGGCGCTGCTGTTCGGTGAGCGTCGGCTTGGACAGATCGACCAACGTGGACGTGTCGACATCGATGTTGTAGAAGCCGGCGGCAACCGCTTCATGCACGAGCGCCTTCACCGCGTTGACCTCCGTGACCGGATCGACGGCGAACTTCTTGTGGTTGACCTGGAAGTGGTCTCCCTGAATGAAGATCGGTGCGCGATAGCCCTCACGCAGCGCGGCAGCGATGATCACCGACACATACTCGGCGGGGCGTTGCTCGGTGTACGCGATTTCGGAACGCGCGATTTCGAAGATGAACGCGCCGGCATCGAGTGCGAGTGCGGTGCGGAAGATGGCCCGCGCTGTATCGTAGGTTACGCCGCGGATGTTGATGGCAGGCACCGTAAAGCCGCCGCACTTGCCCTGGCCGCGCGCGATATACAGGTCGTGAATCGACGACGGACGGACGCCGACAAGCTGCCCGAGTTCCCAGAGCAACCAGCGAGAGACGTTGCGCTCCCCTTCGTCGCCAAAGACCGCGCGATGTACGAGCGTATCGAGATGCGCCGATTGCAACGCGGCCGGATCGTGCAAGTGAACGTGGCCGCCTTCAATGGTGACGGCACCGCCAAACAACGCTGGCGCGGAAGAAGTGCTCTCTGGCATTCGTCTAGGAGTCCTGTCCGGTTGCGTCACCGGGGCGAGTACGAGTGAAGTGTCTGCCGCAGATTGATGCGCTGTGCTGCAAATATACTACCGCCAGAAAAGCGGACGGTGGGCTGTTGACCCTACGCGTCAACGTGGACGACGAGGCCGTCGTACGCCGGTGCGATGCCTTGGGGAAGTTCGGCCGCGAGATCGGCGTGAAACGAGTCGTGCGTGAGGTGCGTGAGAAAGGTGCGTTCGGCGCCGAGGCGCTGTGCCATCGCCACTGCCTCGCTGATCGAGAGATGCGTTGGATGCGACTTGCGGAGCAGCGCGTTGAGCACGAGCACTTTGACACCCGCGAGCGCCGCGAACGTGTCGTCGGGGATGGTCTTCGCGTCCGTGATGTAGGCGATCGGACCAACGCGAAAGCCCAATACCTCGGCGCGCCCATGTGGGACCGCGAGGGGCAGCACGTCAGTGTTGCCGACGCGGAAGGACACGCCGGGCGCGACGGTCATCACGGTGCCCTCGGGCTTGGTGGTGCCGGGGAGCGGCTGCATGCGATCGTCGACGATGTACGGGAATCGCGCGCGAATCGTGTCGAGCGTTGCGGCAGATCCGTAGAGCGGCAGCGGTTTGGCGCGTCGAATGGTGAACGCGCGCAGGTCATCGATGCCGTGTATGTGATCGGCGTGTTCGTGTGTGAACAGCACAGCATCGACGTCCTTCACCTCGTTGGCGACGAGCTGCAAGCGCAGCTCGGGCGGCGTGTCGATCAGCAGCCGCGTGCCATCATCAGACTCGATGACGGCACCGCAGCGCGTGCGTTTGTCGCGCGGATCGGTGGATCGGCAGACGGCGCACCCACAGGCAATCTGCGGGACGCCGAAGCTGGTGCCGGTTCCAAGAAATGTCAGCCGCACGCGGGCCTCAGAATCACGGCGCGGTTACGCCGTCATGCATCGGCCGTCGCGGTGGCGTCGGGCATCGTTAAACAGTCTCGACCTTGAGCAGGTTGGTGGTGCCGGGCACATCGAACGGCACGCCAGCCGTCACCGCCACCCGATCGCCCTTGGTCACCAGCCCCAAGTCGAGCGCTTCGCGCAACGCCATCGCGACCATGTGATCGTAGCCGCGCGCTGTCGGTACGAGACGTGGTACCACGCCCCACACCAGCGACAGCTGTCGGCAGACACGCGGCGAATCCGTGAGCGCCAGAATCGGTACGGTCGGGCGATGCGACGCGACGATCCGCGCGGAAAATCCGCTCTTGGTGAAGACAACCACGAGGGGCGCATCGAGCATCTTCACGGCAGCGACCGTGGCAGCGGCGATGGCTTCTTCGGTGTTCATGCCGACGGTGCCACGCCGCTCGTTGCGCGAGCTTTGCAGCGGACGCGGGTGCGTTTCGATCTCGTGAATGATGCGGCGCATGGCTTCGACGGCGAGCCGCGGATAGGCGCCGGCAGCGGTTTCGGCTGAGAGCATGACGCAATCGGTGCCATCGAGAATCGCGTTGGCGACGTCGGAGGCCTCGGCGCGCGTCGGACGAGGATTCTCGATCATGGACTCGAGCATCTGCGTCGCGGTGATCACCGGGCGACCCATGCGATTGGCGAGCGCGATGATGCGCTTCTGCGCGATCGGCACTTCTTCAAACGGCAACTCGACACCCAGGTCGCCACGGGCCACCATCACGGCGTCCGAGGCGGTGAGAATCTCCTCGATGTACTGCAGTGCAACGTCTTTTTCGATCTTCGCGACGATGAGCATCGTCTTGGGGATCAGCGCGCGCATCTCTTCGATATCTACCGCGCGACGAACGAAGCTGAGCGCGAGCGCATCGAGTTCGTGTTCGACGGCGAACTGCAGATCGGCCTTGTCCTTCTCGGTGAGCGACGGCGCCGAGACGGCGATGCCGGGCAAGTTCATGCCCTTATGACTTGAGAGCGTACCACCGTGGACGACGGTCGCCGTGACGCGCGGCTCGTGTACCGCCGTCACCAGCAGCTCGATCAAGCCGTCGTTGATCAGAATGCGATTGCCTGGCGCGACGTCCTGTGCGAGTTCGTCGTAGGTGATCGGGATTTCGCCGTGCGCGACGTGTGCTTCCGGCACGAGGACGACGCTGGTGCCCGGCAGCAGTTCGATCTTGGCCTCGAGATCGCCAATGCGAATGCGGGGTCCCTGCAGGTCGCCCAAAATGGCGACGGGCCGACCGAGTTCTTCGGATACCTGCCGGACGATCGCGATCGTCCGCGCGTGCTGCTCGTGCGTGCCGTGCGAAAAGTTGATCCGGGCGACATCGAGTCCGGCTTCGACCAGTGCGCGGAAGGTTTCCGGGGTGTTGCTCGAGGGGCCGAGCGTGCCGACGATCTTGACGCGCGGCACGTGATGGCGCTGAAACGGTACGCCGCTACCCGAGCTCGGGATGGCCGCCGCTGCGCGCTCCGGACCGGTTCGCGAAATGGTCATATCAAACTCGTCGGTTTCAGTGACTGACAACGGCCGATGCCCCGTGAGCGGTGGATTGGGAGACGCCAAGCGCCGCGCGTTTGCGGGCGATTCCGGCAAGCAATGTGACGAACGAGTGTTCGAAAGAGGCGAGACCATCGGTGAGCAACGCATCCGTCACCGTCGACAACGAGACGCCGTGCGCGGCGAGCGACGCCAAGGCCGCCTTGCTCGCACCGACGTCTTCGGTGACCGATTGCCGAGTTTCGCCATGATCGCGGAAGGCCTCGAGCGTGGCTGGCGGGAGCGTGTTCACGGTGTTCGGTCCGATCAATTCCTCGACGTAAATCACGTCGCGAAAGGCCGGGTTCTTGGTGCTCGTGCTGGCCCAGAGCGGACGTTGGACGCGCGCGCCGTTCGCGGAGAGCGCCGCCCAGCGCGGGCCGGCGAAGGACGTCAGAAAGAGTTCGTAGGCGAGCTTCGCGTTGGCGATCGCCGCCTTGCCCTGCAGCGCGCGGAGAGACTGGGCTTGTGCGGGATCGCTCGCGGCGGCGGCCTTGGTTTCGAGCTGCTTGTCGATCGCCGAATCCACGCGACTGACGAAGAAGCTGGCGACGGACGCAATGCGATCGATGGCATGCCCTGCGGCGGCGCGCTCCTCAAGGCCAGCGATATACGCCTCGATCACTCGGGCGTGCGCGTCGACCGCAAAGAGCAGTGTGACGTTCACATTCAAACCCGCCGCGATCAGTCGACGAACCGCGTCGGCGCCCTCGGGCGTGCCCGGCACCTTGATCATCAGATTCGGGCGGTCGACGAGCCGCCACAGCTTAAGCGCTTCGGATACCGTGCCCTCGGCGTCGCGCGCGAGATCGGGCGAGACCTCAAGGCTGACGTAGCCATCCACCGCGGCCGTCGCGTCGTACACGCCACGAAACCGGTCGCACGCGTCGCGCACGTCGGTCGCAGCCACCGCTTCGAACACGTCGCGGTCGCTATATGTGGTCGGGAGCGACGCGATCTGGCTGTCGTAGGCAGACCCTTCGGCGAGCGCCTTTTCGAAGATCGTCGGATTGGACGTCATGCCGGTGAGGGCGTCCTCGCTGATGCGGCGAGCGAGATCACCATTGGAGAGCATGGCGCGGTCGATGTAATCCAGCCAGAGAGACTGGCCGGCATCGTGCAGCGTATGAAGACGTGTAGACATATCAGGCAGTGAGGTTCGGGACGATGCATGGTAACCCTAGGCGAGGGGCAATCGCGAGGGTGCTGCAACGAGTGGCGGCGAGACGTACGGTTTTCGGGGGGTGAGTCGTCCAGCCAGCAGGGCGTCGAAACTGACGGTCGCGGCTTTCGTAGGCCAGTGCGTTCCCCGAACTGATTCACCTGATACATCACTCATGAGATTGCTGCCATCGTTGGTGCGGGTGCGTGGACTGCGCGTTTTCGGTGCTGGACTGGCATTGCTCCTGGGCGCCTGCCGGACCTCCGGTGTTGGGGGGACCGGGGTGGCGGCGCCGACGATTGGGCAAATGTTCGAGTCCGCTGCGGCGTGCGATGCGCCTGCGCCGGTCTCGACGTCGCTCAATGCGACCCCCGTCCGTGAGCCGCTCGTCACGTTCGATAGTGCGTGGTCGATCATTAACCGGACGCATTGGGACACGACGTTTAATGGAGTGAACTGGCGCGCGGTCCGGGATACGCTCCGGCCACAGGCCGCTGCGGCGACAACCACTGGCGAGTTACGCGCGGTGCTTGGCGCCATGATCGCGCGGCTGCACCAGTCGCACTTCAGCATCATTCCGCGCGAAATCAGTGATATCAGCGCGCCGACTCCGGGTGAAAGGACCCCCGATCGGAGCGGCACCATTGGCGCCACGCTCCGGTTCGTCGGTGGTACGATAATCGTGTCGAATGTTCGCGCCGGGGGTGCTGCGGCGCGTGCTGGCGTTCGGCGCGGGTGGGTGATGGAATCCGTTGGTGGTTGCCCGCTGGCCCCGAGGCTCACGCGGGTCGCGAAGAACGCCGATGCCCGACGTGCGGCACTGTTGGCGTATAGTCTGGCCAACGAAGCATTGGCTGGCGCCGTCGGCGATTCGGTGCGGGTGAGCTTTCGCGACGGAGCGAACGCGGTCCGAACGGTCGCGATCGAGCGCGAGACCGAGCCCGGGCTCGTGGCCAAGTTCGGCAACTTGCCGCCGCTCAATACCTCACTCTCGTTCGAGCGGCTCAGGTCCGGCGGCAAGTCGATCGGCGTGATTCGGTTCAACATCTGGATGCCGGTGCTCGGCGCACAGTTCGATGCTGCAGTCGATTCGCTGCGTGACACGGATGGGATCGTACTCGACTTGCGCGGCAACTTCGGCGGTGTTGGCGGCATGGCGATGGGAGTCGCTGGACATTTCCTCGACTCCGCCTACACGATCGGCACCATGCACCAGCGTGGCTTGTCGCTCAAGTTCCTGGCAAATCCGCGCCGCGTTGATACCCGCTCGCGACCGGTCGCGCCGTACGGCGGTCCGTTGGCGCTCGTGCTCGACGAACTGTCCATCAGTACGACGGAAATCTTTGGTGGCGGGCTGCAGGCGCTGGGCCGAGCCCGCGTGTTTGGGGTACAGACCTCGGGGCAAGCGTTGCCCGCGGTTACCGAGCGACTGCCGAACGGAGACATCCTGTATCACGCGATTGCCGATTTTCTGTCACCAACGGGTAAGCCAATCGAGGGGGACGGCGTCATGCCGGATGTGCGTGCGCCGTTGACGCGGGCCGCGTTGCTGGACGGTCGTGACCCGGCGCTCGATGCAGCCGTCCTCTGGGCAGCCTCGCGTCCGACGAGTTCGGCGATGCCAAAAGCGAGACCGTAGGCCGCTTGTACAGTGTTCGACGGATAGGCGGTCAGTTTCACCGACGTTGGGATGACGTTTACACGACGGTTCCATGCTGTACGTGTCGCATGCTCCAAGAAGTCTCTACGATGTACACACGCTCTCTACGCGAGGATGTCCGGTATGAAGGGATTGGCCCGATTGGTCGCAACGTCCGCGACCCGCTTGATGTCCACTGCGTCTCTGGTGCTCCTCGCGTCGACGATGAGCGCGACGATGAGCGCGACGACGGCGCACGCGCAGGCGTTGCCGACGGCCGCCGAAATTATTGCCAAGCATGTAGCGGCAATCGGCGGTAAGGATGCCGTGTTGGCCATCAAGTCGATGAGTCAGACGGGGACGCTCGAAATTCCTGCGATGGGACTCAGCGCGTCGATGGAGATGATGATTGCAGCACCCAACAAGATGACCAGCAAAACGAATGTGCCGGGGATGGGTGAGATGCTGCAGGGTTACAATGGCGCCGTCGCGTGGGATGTGAATCCCATGGCGGGTCCGCGCGTGCTCGCCGACAAGGAGCTCGACCAGATCAAGGAACAGAGCGATTTCTACGCGAACCTGCTCTACTCGGCCGACCGCTACAGCAAAATGGACGTACAGTCGGTCGTCGATTACGCGGGCGAAAAGGCGTACAAGGTGCTGACGGTCCGGAAGACGAGCGGCACGGAGTCAACCATGTACTTCTCCGTGGCGACCGGTCTGTTCATCGGCGGCGAGAGCACGCAGATGTCCCAGATGGGTCCGATGCAGGTGTCGCAGAACGTGAGCGGGTACAAGGCGTTCGGTGCGCTCAAGTTCCCGACCAAAATCGAGCAGACGATTGGACCGAACAAGATGGTGCTGACGATGACGAACGTGTCCTTCAACAGCGTGCCGGATGCGGCGTTCGATGTCCCGGCGCAAGTGAAGCCGCTCGTCAAGCCGTAGGGGCCTGACGAGCGGTTTCCGGTACGCGCTGTGGTGCTCAGCGGAATCGGTTACTTCGTGCCGACGTACTGAATGCGGTAGATCCGGCCGCCCTTGTCATCGGAAATAAACATCGCTCCATCGGGTGCGGTCGCGATCCCGGTTGGGCGATGTTCGGCTTTGGACGGGTCGAGTTGACCATTGGCGAAGTTGTCGGCAAAGGTCTCGAATTTCCCGCTGTATTTGCCCTTGGTCGCGGGCACAAACACGATCTTGTAGCCCGCCTGCGGACGCGGCGCGCGATTCCAGGAACCGTGGAATGCGATGAACGCGCCGTCGCGAAAGCGAGCCGGAAACGTCTTGCCGGTGTAGAAGTTGAGCGCGTTGGGCGCCCAATGGCCTGGGAACGCGACGAGCGGCGCTTTTTTGCTGGTGCAACGACCCGCGTCCTTCGCGTTGCCTCCATACTCGGGCGCGAGTACGAGGTGCTTGAGCTCCGTGTCGTAGTAGCAATACGGCCATCCAAAATCGTCGCCGGCGTTCACCTGCAGAAACTCCTCGGCGGGTTGATCGGCCGACGTCTCTTCGTCATACATCGGCGCCCAATTCTGGAACAGTTGGTCGCGTCCGTGCTGCGTCGAGTACAGCTTGCCGTCGGCGGCATTCCACGCCAGGCCTACGGCGTTCCGGATCCCGGTGGCGAAGCGCGCCGAGGACGAGAACTTCTGCCCGAGCTGCGAGGACGAGAACTTCCAGATGCCGGCGCGCGTCTCGAGCTCGACACACGGGTCGACGCCCTTGACGCCCGTTTTGCGGTCCTGTTCCTGGCAGCTATTGGTGTTGGACCCCACGTTGACGAAGAGGTCACCACGGCCATCGAGCACGAAGTTGCGCGCCGCATGCCCACCGCCCGGCAGCCCGCTGACGATCGTATCTGGTGCCGCCGTCGGAACCATCGTGCCGGCCGGGAGCGCGTAGCGCAGAATTGCGGTCTTGGCGTCTACATACAGGAAATTTCCCTCAAGGGCGACGCCGGTGCCGCCGGTCGGGCCGAACGCTTTGACGATGTCCGCCTTGCCGTCGCGGTTGGTATCGCGAAGCGCAAGGACGCCCCCCTGTGTCGTGTCCCCGCGGGCGCGGTTTTGGCGTACGACGAACAAATCACCATTGGGCGCGACCACCATGTGCCGCGGGCCGCCAACGTTGTCGACGAAGATTGACGCGCAGAATCCCACCGGGACCGTGAGCCCGGCGTTATCGTCCGCGCATCCTGGTGCGTGGTTAGTCGTCACTGAACGGTACGCAGCCCCGACGATCGACAGCGTGCCGACGGCGGCGATCATCCAGCGACGGTTGGCGCGATGTGCCGGTAGAGTAGATGACGCGACGGGTGCTTCACTCACAGAACTTCCTCCGGATCAGGGCTTGGTGTCCGATGACACCGCGAAGCACGAAAGCTCGCGCCACGTTCCCTGCGCGCGCCAGACCGTATTCATTCGTAACCGCGCTCGACATTCGTCTCGACACTCGTCTCGACACTCCGCTCGACACTCACCTCATCGATACTTGAGAGGCCGCGCGTTATTCTGCCGATCGTGAGCTCACTCTCTTCGCCCAGCGTACCGCGCCGCGGCGTCACTCTCTTGGAGCTGCTGGTCGTGCTCCTGCTGATGGCGTTATCCGCAGTGTTGGTGCTGCCGGCGCTGACCCCACTCGGGGCGGACGCCGAGCAGGACCCGCGCGCGGCAGTTATCGCCAGCGCTCGCCGAGCAGCGATCCGACGCGGCGAAGCGCTGCGGCTGCGCATCGATGCGGACGGCGTATGGGCCCTAGTCACGCAACGAGATGGCAACGTGATCGACAGCGGACGGCTGGCAGTCGGTGCGCGTAAGCGGATCGCCACGAGTGCCGCGCGAGGCTTGTCGCCGTCCGGTACGGAGACGGAAGCGGCCATCCAGCGATTGACGGACGCACGGGGCGACGGGGCGAGCGAGCCAGTCGTGCTGACGCTCACGGCGCTCGGAAGCTGCCTGCCATCGGCGAATGTGGTCTCGGGATCTTCATTATCGGCCGCACCGTCATCCGACCCGACGTCCGGTTCGGCGGCTCGATTCGACGTGCTGGCGTGTGCGTGGCAGCTCGCCGCGCCAATCGAGATGGTCGGCGCCTCTCGGTCGGCACGGTGACTGCATGATGAGGATCTCATGACTCTACTCGAATCGATCGTCGCGTTCGTCGTGTTGGGGCTGGTGGGGCTTGCTTGCCTCGACCTGTCGCGCGGCGCGCTGTCGCTCGAGCGGCGCAGCGCCGCTTGGACGTTGAGCGTCGCGCGCGCTGAATCGGCATTGGCCGCTGCGGAGGCGGGCGTGTCCCTTCCGCCCGAGCTGAATGACGCCTCGCGAGCAACGCCGCGCAGTGGGCAAGCCGAAGGCAACGCACCGGTGCAGGTCACGACCCACCCATGGCGCGACAATCTCGACGTGATCGAAGTCGTGGTACCGATGTCCGATGGTAGCGAATTCACACTCAGTCGGCTGATTCCGCGCGCTGGGTCCGCCCCACGCGTTGCGGCCGCACTGTCGTCGACTTCTGCGAGCGTCACGCGATGACAGCGCGGCGGTCGACCGTGCGTGCGGGTTTCACGCTGATCGAAGTGATCATCGCGATCACCTTGACCGCCATCGTACTCGGCATCTCTGCAGCGGCGCTCAGCGCGGCGACGATGGCAAGGACAACCGTGCTCACGCATCAGCGCGTAGATGAGACCGAGTCCCGGTTGCGCGTGTTGCTGACCGACATGCTGCAGCACGCACCGGCCGCAGAGTCGGTTAACGAGCCATTGCTGACGATCGAACGGGATGGTCGTGGCGCGTCGCTGCTGTTTTTGTCGACCGGTGTGCTGGAGCCGTTTGGTACGGGCCCGGTGTGGCGCGTTCGCCTAACCATGGACGACAGCGGTTTGCAATTGGATGCGGCCCCGATCACGGGCGGTGTCGCCAGCGCGATTCATGCGACGGCGCCGAGTGTACGCGCGTTTGACGTGCGCGTACTCGAGTCGGCGCGCAGTGGCGAGGCGGCGCGCTGGCGGAGCGATTGGCCGATCGCCAACGCGCGTCCGGAGCTCGTCGCGCTCGACTTCACGGACGCTGCGTTTCGCGGCACCACGGACCGCGTACACATGTCGCATGTTGCACTGCACGACGTTCCGTTAGTCGTTCCGCTGTCTCCGCTGGATAGGCCCCGCTGATGCGTCGCCGATCGGGAGTCGCGTTGATTGCGGTGCTCTGGACGATCGTGCTGCTGGTGTCGATCACGGCGGTCGCAAGCAGCGCGGCGCGGAGCAGTGCGCACGTCGCGTTGAACACGCGGGCTTCGGTGGTGGCACGTACGATGGCCAGGAACGGGATCATTGCGGCAACGGCAATCGTGAATGACTCGCTCGCCGCGTTCGCCGCAGATAGCGCACAACGCGACGCCTTTCTTTCCGCCCTTACGTCAACTACCAGTTCTGCCACTACTCCTGTCACGCCGCTTGCACACGACTCACTCGGAGAGGGCGTGTACTCGGCGACGTTCGTGGATGTGAGCGCGAGACTCGACGTGAACTACGCCGGCGTTGAGGGGATGACCGTGTTGCTGCGCACCGTGACATCGGAAGGCGAGGCGCGACAGTTAGCGACTTTGATCGATGCGCGCGTTCGCGGTGAGTCGAGCACCAGCAACGAGTTTGCATTGAAGGCCTCGCGCGATTCCGTAAGTGCCGCCCTGCTCGGTCGCGCCGCGCGACCATCGGTGCGTCATCCGTTTCAGTCGCTCGATGAATTACTCGAAATTCCGGGGATGGATGAGGCGCTGCTCGTTCGCGTCGCGAGCCTGCTGACGGTGGACGGTGATGGGCGCATCAATCGCCGGTCCGCGCCGCCAGCAGTCCTGGCCGCCGCCGCGGGTTCGCTGGTCGATCGACCGTCGCGATTGCTCTGTATCGCACGCGGCTGGCAGCGTGGGCAATCGTTGACGCGCGAAATTCAGGCCGTCTACGAGGTCGCCGACGACGGCCTGCGATTGATACGGTGGCGAGAGGAGGGTCGATGAGCGCGCCGATCGCCTTGGTGCTCGATCCGATGCGCGTACGCGCGTACCTCATTGATTCCAGCGAACCGGTGTTCGACGCGTCATGGGATGCGAACGCGCCGGACGATGTGGTGCGTCGTCTGAGCGACGCGATCGGCGAACCGTCGCGCCTCGTTCTCATTGTGGGGATGGGCTTCCTTGAGATCGCGCGCCCCGAGCTGCCCCCGATGGGCGACGACGCACGGCAAGCGCTGCTGCAGCGCGACGCTGATCGCTACTTCCCGATCGACGGCAGCGTCGCGACGGCCTGGCGCGACGGACTCGCCTTCGCGATGTCGGCTGCGTTGCTCACTAGCTGGTCGCGTGCCTTTGCGGAGCTCGGTCCGATCGACGCGATCGTCGCGTTGCCGACCGCGTGTGCAGACGCTGGGCTGTCCGGCACCTTCGCTGTGTCATACGCCACCGCGCTCACCGGAAACGAGCAAGGGCTCGTCGAACTCCTTCACGGGCTGCTCATTGACGCGCGGCGCGCCGGTGCGTTGCGCGGCGCAGCAGACGCTACGTCCAACTCGACATCTGAATCGACACCTGAATCGACCTCGCACGTAGCAACGCTGAACGTGTTGCAGCTCGCGGCCGCCAGTCTACACGGCGGCGCACGGCCGCTGTCTTCGCAGCTTGTGGATTCAACCTTGGCGCGGCAGCTGCAGCGACGACGGACAAATCGCGTGTGGCGGTCCGCAGCCTCTCTTACGGCGGCGGTCGTGCTCTTAGCGTATTCGGCAGATCGTTGGCGAGAACGCAGCGTGGTCGCATTGGAGCAGCAGGTGCGCTCGCTCTCGATCGCGGCAGTCGGTGCGCAGCGTGCGCTCGAACGTGTAGACCGTGCCGCCACGGAGCGCGCGATACTGGCGACCGCAGACTCGGCGGCACATTCGGGCACGAGCGCTGCGCAAGTCCTCGCGCGGCTCGGCGCACTCTTACCGAGCGACGCATTCGTGCAGCGACTCGAATGGGATGGGACCGCGTGGCGCATCGACGGCAGCGCAGCAGACGCGCCGCGCATCGTACCGCTGCTCGACGGCGACGCGCGCTTCAGCGACGTACGCGCGGTCGCGGCGAGCACGCGCTTTCTCGACGCCGGGAAGCAGCGCGAATCATTTTCGATCGCGTTTCGCACGCGCGATGTCTCTCGGAGCACGAATGCCAGTCGATAGCCGACTGCAGCGGCGCGAACGCCTTGTAATTCGCATTGGCGGGATCGTCACTGCCACAGCGTTGGCGTTGACGTTTGTCGCGCTGCCGTTCGTCCGGCACTGGCGAGCGCGTGAGCTCGATATTTCAACACTCCAACGTGACGCAGATTCGTTGAGCGGCTTGGTGGCGAATGCCTCGGAGATCGAGACCGCCGCCGCCGCGCAGGAGCGGGCGCTCAGCGAGAACGCACGACGCACGCTGCACGCGCGATCGGCACCGTTGGCCGCGAGTGCGTTGCAGTCGTTGCTCCAAGACGCGTCTGACGCGTCGCATCTGCTGGTGACGAAACTCGATGTCGCGCAGACTGCTGCGGCGCCGACCGCTTCTTCAAAGGTCGACGTGTCCGGCGGCGTAGGCGCGAACGAGCCGAATGCGAATCTTACCGCCTCACGTCGCGCGTCGGTGGTCAGCTTGCCGGCTACGCTCGCGGCGTACTGCGATATCGTGGGGCTAGCGGCGCTACTTGATCATTTGGCGCATGCACCGCGCGTGGTCTACGTCGATCGGGTGACCGTGCAGCAGAACTCTGCGTTGCGCGGTGCACCGGACATGTTGCAGGTCACACTCAGCCTGCGCGCGCCGGTGGTCATCGAATGATGTCGCGCCGAATGTCATCGAACTCATCGACGAACGTCTCGTCAAACCGCAGCGCTCGTGCAACGATCTGGTCACCGCGATGGCTCGATGCCTGTTCGCTGCTGTGCGTCTTTGGCGCGCTCGCGTTTGCGCTGCTGCCAACGATGCAGCATCCGCATCCGATCGTTCCGGCTCTGTCGTCACCGCCGAGTGCGCGCACGCCCCTCCCGGCGGATTCTTCGGGCGCACAAATCGTCGCCCGTAACTTGTTTAGCGCGACGCGACGTGCGCCATCCGTCCGTTTCTCGCCACCCGGCAGCGAGGAAGAAACGCCGCAAACAACGAGCGCCGCAACCGCGATGGCGACTGGCGCCGGCTCCGACGATGGGCCACGGCTCTTCGGCATCATTTCGCAAAACGGCGAGCGCCGTGCGTTGCTGCAACTGCCCGGCACGGACTCGACGCCGTACCTCGTTTCGGCGGGCGACCGCCGTGGCGGCTACCGCATCGTGTCTATCGCGCCAGATCGCGTTGTTGTCGTTTCATCTGCCGGCACACGCACCGTACGCCTCGCCCTGCGCGCGCCGTCCGACTCCTCCGAGAACCACTAGTGAAGACAATCGTTCCTGTCGCGGGGCCTGCAGTACGAGTCACGCTTGCCGGCACGCCCGGTCAAATGTCGGTGCGCACGATGTCGCGCGTCTGCGCTCCGGTACGACCACGAACGCATCGCGAGCGGTCATCCATCGCGGCCATCGCCGTGATGTTCGCATCATTCGTGATATCGATCGCAGCGGCGCCGGCATTCGCGCAGCAGCCCACTCGACCGTCGCCAGCGCCGAGCACAGAGCGCGGAAGCACACTCGACTTCGCGAACGCTCGACTCGCCGATGTGATCCGAACGCTCGCCGGGATGCTCGGCCGCACGGTGGTGATGTCTGACGTGCCCGACGCGCGGGTCACGTTTTCGACCGCCGCTCCGATGAAGCCCGGCGACCTTGAGTCGATTCTGGAATCGTTGCTTGAGTCGCACGACTTGATGATGGTGACCAAGGGGAACGTCGCGCAGGTGATGCCAAACGACAAAGCACCGCCGACGGGCACACTGCGCACCGGATTCGACTTCCCCGATCCACCGCCGCTCGGACTCGTCACGCAGCTGGTGCCACTCCAGTCGATTCGTGCCGACGAAGGGGCCGATGCGCTGCGTGCGATCACCGCCAAAGGCGCGCGTATCGAAGCCGTTGCGCGCTCGAATGCGCTGCTGATCACCGATCGCGGGGCAAACGTCGCGCGGTACCTCGACCTGCTGCGTAAGCTCGATGCGGCACCTGCGGGTGAATCGGGATTACGTACCTACGTGGTGAATCTCAAGTACGCATCAGCGACCGATCTGGCGAGTGCGTTGGGACAACTGTTCGGTATTCAGGTCGCGACGAATACGACCGGTTCAATTGCCGATCGCTCACTCTCGCGGGCACTCGATACGTTTCGCGCTCGTGACGCCGAGACCTTCCGCATGCGGAGCACGAGCGCTCCGAACGGCGCCGCTGCCCAGGCGAGCGCGCCCGCAGCGGTTCCGAGGGATTCATCCGCCGGGTTACTTGTGGGACGCACGACCATTGTTGCCAACGCGCCGACGAACGCGCTCGTCATTCGTACCGCGCCGCCGAATTTTCCGTTGTTGCGTGAAACGATCGACGCGCTGGACACACGGCCGGCCCAAGTACTCTTCGAGGTGACGATCGCCGAAATCGCGCTCGGCCGTGGCAGCGAATTCGGTATCGACTGGGCGGCGATCAATCGCGGCGGCGATGTCAACGCACAGTTCGGCAATCCCGAGATCGCAGACACTGGCTCGTCGTCAGCGTTGCTACGCCTCGTACACTTGAACGGCACCGGGGTGCGTGCGCTGTTGCGCACCATCGCGACCACGAGTGACGTCCGCGTCTTGTCGACGCCAGAAATCATCGCCGCGAACAATCGCGAAGCGACGATTCTTGTAGGCAGCAAAGTGCCATTTGTGTCATCAACCCGTTTGGGGAACGATGTCTCCATCGATCGTGCCGTGCAGTATCAGGACGTCGGCACCAAGCTGTCGATCTTACCAACCATCAACGACGATGGGTACGTGTCCGTGCAGCTACTGCAGGAAGTAAGCACGCTCACGCAACAGACCGTCACGTCGGCACTCAGCGCGCCAATTATTTCCACGCGCGAGGCGTCGACGCGCGCCGTGTTGCGCGATGGACAAACTGTGGTGATTGCCGGACTGATTGGCGAGACACGAACGACGCAGGATCAGGGCATTCCCCTGTTGATGGACATTCCGTTCATTGGCGCGCTCTTTCGTCGCAACACCGTCAATCGGCAGCGCACCGAGCTCGCCATTTTCGTGACGCCGTATCTCGTGCGTTCAGACGCCGACGCGGATGCAATTCGCGAGCGCGTGCGCAAGAGCATGGAGTCGCGCTCTCCCGGTGCGCTTGATGGCACGCCCGCCGCGGGCAAGAAGCCGCCGGAGCGCGAGCCGCAAGAGCGGGAGCTGTTCCCGCGGTGAGCGACGCTCGCGACTTGCGCGCTGCGGCGGTTGGCGAGTTGGCGTTGCGATTGCCCGCGCGCTGGCTCGAAGAGTACGCCGTGCTGCCATTGGTCATCGAGCACGAGACGCTGCTGGTCGCGGCAGAGGGTGCGATACCGCCACTCGTGGCTGACGCACTGTCGCGCACGTTTGGTGCAACGGCGCAGGTTGTCCCCTTCTCTGCCGCCGATATTCGTGCGGCGTTGGTGGCTGCGCCACGCGTCGCGGTCCCGCGAGATTCGAACAACGATCCGCTGCGTGGCGAAGCGGCAGAGTCGCTGGATGATCTGCGTGCGCTGGCGAGCAGAGAGCCGGTCGTGCAGGTAGTCAATGCGATGCTGGCAGAGGCGGTGCGGGCCGGTGCATCAGACATTCACGTCGAGTCAACCGAAAGCGGCTTACGCATCCGATTGCGCTTGGATGGTGTGCTGCACGATGCGCAGCAACTGGGAATGGGTTTTCAGGCGGCGGTGATCTCGCGGCTCAAAGTGCTCGCCGGACTCGACATCGCGGAACGTCGGTTGCCACAGGATGGCCGCACGCGCATCCGGGTCGGCGCGCGCGAACTCGATATTCGCGTCTCGACGCTGCCGGCGTTGCATGGCGAGAGTCTCGTGCTACGGTTGCTTGACGGCGGAGGTGGGTCGGAGACGCGACGCCTCGACGAACTGGGCATGGCACCCGACGTACTCGCGAGCCTGATGCGCATGCTGGCGCGCAGCTCCGGGCTCGTGCTCGTAACCGGACCGACGGGCTCCGGTAAGACGACTACACTCTATGCCGCATTGGCCGAGCGCAGCACACCGGGCGTGAAAGTGGTAACCGTCGAGGATCCCGTCGAGTACCGTCTCGACGGCGTGGTGCAATTGCCGGTTAACCTGAAAGCGGGCTTTGGATTTGCCAATGCGTTGCGTGCGATCCTCCGTCATGATCCCGACGTCATTCTCGTGGGTGAGATGCGGGACATGGAGACGGCGGAGATCGCCGTGCAGGCCGCGCTGACGGGGCACCTGGTGCTGAGCACGTTGCACACGACGGATGCGACGGGAGCGTTGCCCCGACTAGTGGAGATGGGAATTCCGCCATATCTGCTCGCCGCTACCCTGCACGGTGTGCTTGCGCAGCGGCTGGTTCGTACGGTGTGTGATTCGTGCGGCGCCATGCGCGACATCACCGCCGAAGAACGCGCGCTCCTCGGCGCCGAATCGTCAGACCGCATCATGCGGGTGCGCGAAGGCACAGGCTGCGCGCAGTGCGCGGGCACCGGCTATCGCGGTCGCGCAGCCATTTCCGAACTGCTGCTGCTCGATGATGCGATGCGGACGCAGTTTGTGGCCGGTGCCTCGCTCGAGGCGTTGCGAACGCAGGCGCGCGCGCGAGGTATTGCGTCGCTGCGCGACGATGGCTGGCGATTGGTGCGCGCAGGGCTGACTACGGTGGCAGAAGTAGCCCGCGTAGTGAGCGAGGACGACGCGCGGTGAGTGCCGC
>JBBQDB010000074.1:0-19404 GCA_038319245.1 Gemmatimonadales bacterium | reverse complement strand
TTGCCGCGCGTCCCATTCCCTACTCGATAGTAGGCAGTGAATCTCGTCCCCGAAATCGGTCGCAAGCCGTTGGTGCCGTCACCAAAGCGCAATTGCGCCGCTCCGTCGCTCTCGACTTCAGCCACGAAGTCACGTGCGCTTACGCTCGAGCCGAGCAAGTCGCGGCGAACGAACCAACGATCGTGTGACGAGCTGTTTTCGAGACGGATGTTCGGAAGCGCACTGCCGATGGCCCATCGCATCGAATCAGTCGCCGATACGACGCCGTCGAAGGGCGCCGCACAGGTGAGTGGACGACGCGCGAGGATGGGCCTGAATCGCACTTGCACCGCTTCGCGCTGATGGTCATCGCATGAGCACGATCCGGCTGCCGGACGGCGAATGGTTGGTCCAGGAACCGCAAGGGGAAATACTTCTTTAACGCTAAGTCCGTGGTCAGCCAACACGATGTTTCCGAGCGCAACGCTGACGACGACCGTGATCTTGGTACCACCTCCGTCATCAATCGTCGACGAAACACACACCGGGAATTGCAGCGCATCAGCGATCGTCCATTCGATGCTCGTGATGTCGACCGCCGTATTCGTCACCGGTATCTCGAACCGTCCGCCAAGTGGATCGCTGAGCAGTCGCACGCTCGTCAGCCGCACCGCACACCGGTGCGACGGATCTGCGTCAGCTACGTTGCCCGTTTTGGGATCGGCCACCTCCTCGAAGATGAGGACATCACCGGCACGCAACGTGTCGATATGTCCGACGAGCGTCGCTCGCGTCGCGCCTTTCGGAAGACAGCAATTCTCCGCGCCCCACGTGTAGAAGAACAACTCATTGTGTTGCGGGAACAGGGTGGCGTCTGCCAGCGGCTCGAATGTTTCTGGGCGCTGCGTCGCAAGCACGTCGGTGGCATGCGCGTCGTCGAGCACGGGTGACGCAGCAATTCGCGTGAAGAACTTGGTCGTGTTTCCGGTAACGGCGTTCACACGCGGAATTGTGGTCCCGCTCGGCGATGCGGTGCCGTCAAGAACGACGTGCATCCAGACGCGCGCGTTACAACCGTCGTGCATGGGATAATCAACGAGCCGTGCGTGACGGCGCACGGAGACTCGCTTGCGAGCGGTGCCGAGGTACGCTTCGGTCGCGACAGCGTCTTGCCGGTAGGCGAGGTAGTCTGCAACGTACGCGACGAGCTCCACGAGCGTAATTCCGACATCCGCAGCGTGGCGCTCTGTCCATTCAGGGCTGAGCGTTGAAATGCGATCGAGCATCAACCGACGGAAGCTCGCGTAGTCACGCGCGAGGTAGTCAATGTCAACACTCGGCTCATCAGTCGGCGGGCAGTCACAGGCTGCTGCGCAGTCGAACTCACTCGGGCAGTCGGCGCGGAACGAGAAGTCGACGGCCGAGAGCATAGGATCAAAGCTTGCGGGTGCGTCGAACGTGTCTGGCGACGCGACGACCGATAAGCGATAGACCGAACCATCGCCTCGCACACTTGTGCGCAGGGTAATCGACGTTGACGTCTTCGACAGAATCGTGACAGAAATATTACGGCTGTCCGATCGCTCACCACCATCAATCTTGATCGTTGCAGCTGTGAGCGCCGCGGTGTGTACCGGCAAGAGCGGGTTAACGAAGGCCGCCGTGATCTTGCGCTGCCAGAGCAGACGGTCGCGCTCGAGCACCGGCAGCGACGCATATTGCGCAGCCTCGACCGAATCGAGATCGCCCGGTACGAGATCGGCGACTTCAAGAAAGTCGATACCGTTAAGCGCCGACACTACCTGGAGGGCGGCCCGACGCGCATCGTCGCAGCAGAGGAAGACAGTTCCTGACATAGCGGTGCTCTTACCTCGCGAGGGTCGCCACGCGTGTTTCGCCCGTCCGGCGCACGACATAGCGCACCTCGAGCCGCAGCGTCGAATCGTTCGCTTCGACCTGCACGTCCGTCACCTCGATGACATCGCCGAGCCATGCCTGCAGCGAGGCCTGTAGCGAGAGACGCATTGCGGTAGCGAGCGCGTCGCTGTTTGGTGCGAACACGAGCTGCTGCGCACCGCTTCCGAACGTCGGGCGATTCACGCGTTCACCGGGCGCCGTAAAAATCAACTGTTCGATCATGTCGCGGATGTGCGCGTCGTCGTCCGCTTCTGCGGTTCGTCCGCGACCATCAAAGCGAAGCGGGAAGTCGATGTTCATTCGCGGATGCTCGTTAAAGTGCGGTAACGCGCGGTTGCACGACGAGAACCATGAGCGGCACGCCAGTCGGTACGCAAACGGCAGTACCGCCTTGCACGACCACGGGTGCGCCACCCGCAGTCACGCGCGTCGAGCCAACGACCCACTGCGCCGTCACGCATGGTCCGCCCGACACGGGAGGGAATGGACAGCCGACGACGGTGTACGGTGCTGCGATCGTCGCTATGGGCTGACCGCTCACCATTACCCGCGGGAATGGTGCGGTTGGCATCGCTTGTCCACCGTGCGCGCAGATCACGGTGGCGCCGAGGTGGACGATTGGTCCAGGCATGGTCAGTAGCTCCGCGCGGTCATGTGATCACCAGCGCACCGGCGTTGATCGTCACCGTGGGGCCGGTCATGACAATCGTCGCACCTTTGCCGTTCGAGATGGTGATACCGACATCGTTGACCATGATCATCGCCCCCGTTGCGGTCTTCATGAGAATGCCGCCCGCAGGGCCTGGAAGGTCAGACATTTGAAACGTCACCTGCGTGGCCGTTTGCATGAACACCGACGACAGCGGTGGCGTCGTCGCAAGCGCGAGCGCCGGCACATCAGCGGCTGAGCCGTACCACGCGCCGGTCCAAATCGGATAGTCAGGATCCCCGGACTCAAACTCGACCCACACGCCGGTGCCTATTTGCGGAATGGACCAGAAGCCCATCTGATGGCCAGTGACTGGAAAGCATGGCATCGCCCACGAGGACGGGATCTCGCCGAGCACCGCGGGCACTTGCAACATGAGGCGACCGATTTGCATCGGATCGATATTGTTCACGACCATGCCCCGATACTTGCCGTAGTACTTGGTGTCCTGACTCATGCGGGCACCATCGGCGTGATTGAAACGAGGGCGTTGCGGGTCAGCGCGAAGTTCTGCTTGAATTCACCGTGTTTGAGGGTACTCGTCACGCTCTTGACGAAATACAGCCCATCAAATGCGACGCCTGCGCCGCGCACCCCGACGAGCTGGCGCGCCTTGAGCAGACGCCCATAGCGGAGCACATTTAACGAGCCACTTCCTTCGACGACGTCTGACGAGCGCGAGGCGGCAGCTAACCCACGCGAGAGCGCGGCAATCGGATTCAAGTGCGCGATGTCGCGCATGAGAGTGAGTCGCGTCGGAAACGGCGGCGCGAGGCCGAGTGGTGGCTGCAGCGGATTCAGATCCGGGATCGGAATGGGGATCGACACTTTCGTGATCGGTTCCTGGATGTACACGATCGGCATCACGCGTTCGTCGTGTCGCACGTTGAAGGTGAGCGACTCAACGTTTGAGTGTGCATCCATGTCGGTGTTGAGTGCAGGCTGCGGCACACCGACTTTGATCTGCGGTCCCCAGTACGCGGTGTTCATCCCCGGGAGTGGCCCTGGGTCGATATAGAACGTGTAGCCGACATCGGCCGCGAGGCGATTGATATACGCAAGATCCGTCCCTTCGTGCGACGGAATGCGCTGCGCCGGAATCGGAATGTCCTGAAAGATCGATGGGATGACGAGCGGAATCATGCCGAACATCGCGTACTTCGCCACGATCAACGTCACTCGCGTCTCGGCCGGCATCGCGGGGTACGGAATACCGTTGAATTCCTGACGGTCCATAACGGTCGTGAGATCTTCGCCGCTGATCGTGAGCGTCGACATGCCCCCGTTGGCAGGTGCGATCTCCTGTCGTGTGATCACGCCATCCGCGAGTACGTTCGGTGTGCCGTTGAATGTCGCCACGAGAATCACGCGCAACGCGAGCGGCGACGCGTTCGCCGCGACGACAAAGAACGTATGAAGCGGCGACTGATTGGACAGCGTGAACGCGAGCTGGAAGCCGGAACGCGATCCGACGCTCGTCGTTACCGTGACGCTTTGTAACGCTTCCATGACCGGACGCGGCGCCGGAATCGGCACGGTAGGGCCGATGAGCAGCGTGAGCTGAATGTTGCCGATCAGCGGCATATGGACCTACTGCTCCTCAGTCATCGCGGGTACGTCGGCCGGAAGCGTGATGCGCACGATGCTTCCCGCGTCGTCGGTCAACGTTTCGGGTGCAATAGCACCATTCGCGTCAGCGATGCGCCAGAATTGCTCTGGGTCACCGAGATAAATCGCGGCGATCTGATCGAGACGCTCGCCGGCGCGAACGATGTGTGCGCGGAGTAGCGCGAACCGCGCGGGCTGAGGTACGAAGCGACGGCGCAAATACGCAATCGTACGGCCATCGTTCGCAGACAACGTTGCAACCTCGATGTCGTGGTAGCGGCTCGTTGGTGGAAACTTGTCGCTCGTCGTCATAGCATCCTCATTATGGAATTCCTGTGAGGCCCAACGCCGGCAGCGACGCGCTCGTCCCGAGTTGCGCGAGCCGTTCTTTGTTCTGCTGATAGATCATGTAGAGCGAGCCACCCTTACTGTTGAAGCCAAGGTCATCGATCGAGAGTACGCGCATCGACAACGTGACTTTAGCACGAATCGGATTGAGCTGCGTATCGAACGCGTCTTCGGTGATCGTGAAATCCGTGACACGCACGGGCACCACGCGCTGCTTGCTCCACACGAAGAGGGTGAGCGGCGCTTCGAGTGGCAGAATTTCAAGTGTTCCCGCCGCCTGCAGCGAGTTGTTCGCGATGAGCTGGCCGCTTGCTGGATAGAGAACGGTCTCGAGCGCTGCGAGCTGCGGCGCGATCCCCAACGACACGGCGTTGGGATTCTGGTCGGGGAACTCAAGTTGATCCGTCGCGTCAACTTCGGCATCAAGCTTGATGATCTCGATCGGAGGACCTTTGAGGCGCAGCGCTTGCGAGCGATCGTGCCCGTCCTCACTCACCGTCTGCGGCTGCAGCGTTCGCGTGAGGGTGTCCGGATTGTACTGCATGCTGATCACGCGCCGAATCTGACCCGACCTGGGGTCCACCAATACAATGCCACCGCGCACCAGGCGCGGAGAATTCAGCGATGTCATGATGTCACCCGCCGCAGCGTCACCCCGGGTGTGTCATGCATGAGCGCCGCAGTCACGTGCGGCTGCGATTGCGCGGTACGATTCGCCTCGATCCACTCCGCATTCGCTTCCATCTGCTCGAAATTCTTCCAAATGCGCGTGTCCGACGCACAGCTGTAGCCACGATACACACCAGACCTACTCGCGTAGATCGAACATCCACCCGACTCCGCGTCGTGATGCGCGCAACGGCCATCGCTCAAATGACGGATGAAGTACGGGCGGCCCAAATCCCATTTGATATCGCCAGACTCCACTTCCGTCACGGTGAGTACGAAGTCGAGTCGACAGCATGCCGTGTCATGGGATTCCGTCATCAGTCCCTCGCCGTCGTCAACCACTGCCGCCACCGCATGATCGACGCTGCGCGCACGGCCGCATCACTGGCATAGTCGTAATTCCCGTTTGCCTTCCACTCAGCGCGTAGCGCATCCTCCGCGACTGCACTCGGGAAACCGCGTCCAGCGTGAAACCCGTGGCGTTGGTTGAGAATCCCTTCGAGCGCACGTTGGGCACGCAAGCGCGTCATTTCGTCGCCGCGGTCCAAGACATCCAGGAGTGGACCAACGGCTCGCAGTCCGATTGCTGAAAGTGCGTAAACCGCTGGCGTGATGTCGAGATGCAGCGGATCGGCGTCATCGTTCAGCGCGCGGATGTACGCGGCAACGTCGGGTCCCTGTTGGTCAGCAGTCATGCGATGCTTCGGACGATTCTGATATCACGCGTCATGGAGCCGTCGCCGCGCCGCGGTTTTTGTAGACCTTGTTGAACTCACCCACGGCGGCGGTAAACGTGGAGGATGGTACGAAGCTCGCGCTCGCATGCTCCGCCGTCACCGTGCCTTTCGCGCCATCGCTGATCGTAAAGCCCCAGCTTACCGTAGCGTAGTTGTAGCCGGTGTCGGCGTTCCTCGCCCCGGTCTCGAACGAGTAGCGACACTTGCTGTCCCAGCCGGGATAGTCCCAAAGCGAGGCTTCTTTGATCGTCGCTCCCTTCTTGCTGCCGTCCTGACTCGAGCTGGCGTTCGCCCAGTAGTCGCGATAGAACGGCGAGACGTCGGCGTCTGTCTTCGCGCTACGCGGCGTCGCTGCCGCAGGGTTGAAGTCGACACCGAAACCTGGGTTGACGCCCGGCGCTGCCTTGGTCGCGACCGCGGCGCGACCAGCGTCGCCACCCGTCCACACGTAGTCCTTCCCCGTCGTCAGATCTTCAAGCCGAATCACTTGCAAAAGACGAATGCTATTTGCGTCTGGCGCCGTGGCTGATGCATTGAACTTGATCGTCCCACTCATGCCAGATTTCACTCCCGCATGCGATTCTGTTTTGAGATTGAGATCGAAATCGCCGTCAGCCGTCTTGTACTTGTTCTTGAGATCGCGCTGGACGAGCGGCATGGGGACGCGCGCGATGGCGGGTGCGCCAGTCGGCAACCGCGCTGCGTCGCGCATGGCAAGCGAACGTGAGCCTTGAGTCGGTGCATCAAACGCGCGTGCGACCTGCTCTGCCTCGACTTCAGCGGCGCTGTGGGGGTCACCAACCGCCAGTCCTGCGTGCGGCGCAACACTGACTCCAGCTTGCTGCGCAGTATGCACCGCCTCGTGCGCAAGTAAGGACGCGCGATCACGGCCCCCAAGTGCTGCCGCTTCATGGCCGAGATGGATGTCCGCGCCAAGCGTGTAGGCACGCGCGCCGATACGAGCCGCAGCCCGGGCGGAATTCGGACCAGAATGGACGCGAACGCGACTAAAGTCGTGGCCGAGTCGTACGCTCAGCGGACCGCGCACCTCTGCGTCGAGCGATTGCGCAGCGTCTGCCGTCGCGCGGCGGAGTAGGTCGACGGTCGCTGGTTGCTGCACCGAGGTTCGCGCGGCCGTCGCCGTGCTCACGCTACGATCGATCTGCCGAACCATAGTACGTTCGCTCATGAAACGCTCCATGTCGTGGTCAGTTGAGCACTCATGGCGCGCCTGCTGTGCCTGGGTTTTTGTAGAACTTGTTGAATGCTCCAACCGCCGCGCGTAGGGTCGACGACGGAAACGCGCTCACCGTCGCGTGCTCGTTGCTCACCGATCCCTTGGCCGGATCGTCGAGCGTGAACCCCCAAGTCAGCGCGGCGTAGACGTAGGCGTTGCTCGTCGCCTGTGCCGCGGTCTCGAATGAGAATCGCTTCTTTGCGTCCGACCCAGGGTAGTCGGCGAGCGACGCTTCAGCGATTGCCGTGCCGTTCTTACTGCCGTCCTGACTCATCGTTGCGTTAGGGGCGTAGTCCCGGTAGTACGGGGACACTTCCTTGTCCGTGGCGGCCGACCGAGGGCTCGCCTTCGCAGCGAAGTGATCGACAAAGAAGCCAGGAGACACGGTGGCGTTGCCGGCGGTCTGCATCTTGTTGCGATTCGCCTCGCCGCCGCTCCACACATGCTCGCCACCCGCTGCCAAATCCTCGACACGTACCACCTGCAACAGGCGGATGCTCGGCGAGTCCGGAGACGCAGCGTTAGGCTTGAACTTGATCGTACCCAGCAAGCCCGATCTCACGCCAGGGTTTGACTGAGTAACCATACTTACGTCAAAGTCACCGTCCACCGACGGGTACTTACCCACGATGCTACGCTGCACCAGCGGCGACACCACATGCGCTACGGGCGAGACTGGCGATACCGCAGCGCCACTTTGCTGCGCGCTATTCACCGCCTCATGTACGAGCAACTCGGTTCGATCGCGTCCCCCCAACGACAACGCATCGGTACCGAGATGTTTGTCGGTGCCCAGCGTGTACGCGCGAGCGCCAACCCGTTCCGCTGCATGCGCGGCGTGCTCACCACTATGCACGCGCACTTTGCCGAAGTCGTGATCGAGCCGTGCTTCGAGCGAACCGCGCACGCCGACGTCGAGCGCCTGCGCAGGCTCGACGGCTGCACGGTGCAGCAGATCAAGCGTCGTCTGCGCAACGGCACCCGACACGACAGGTGGCATAGCCGTCGTGCCTCGATCGATTCGAACGGCATCGATTCGGCCTGCATCGCTTCGGCGTGCATCGATTCGATTGCTCATGATGGTCGTGCCCCGGAGCTGAGGACCCCGCTCGCGGACGATACGGTCGGCGCCTGCGGACGTGGTAGCGCGCCATGAACCGCTCGCGCGATGTGATTGCCTGTCGACGCAGCGGACGCGCGATGTCCAAGCGTGACGGTGGCGGCATTCACGGCATCCACATGCAGGTGCTCGAATTTCGTCAACGCGTTGCCGAGGCTCGACCGCTCGTCACTAATCAGGCGCGCCAGCTCCATACGCACCGCATCGCCAATCGCGTCGCGCGATCGCGGATCGAATCCATGCAGCACCAGTTCGTCGATCACGATCTCGATACGCATCAGACCCACCCTCGCAGTTCGGCATCACTAGCCGACCGCTCGAGCTTCGCGCACTCGGCACGCGCAGCCTTGGCGAGATGACGCATCGAAACGCGTTCACCCGCATCGGCGGCAATGAATGCAGCGGCGAGGGCGATGTTCCGGATGTGCCCGCCGGCGAGACTCAGTTGCGCGAGCCGAGCATAGTCGAGACCCACCGTCGGCGTGCTGGCCGGGAACACACCGCGCCAAATCGCCTCGCGCGACTCGGCTGTAGGAAACGGGAAGTGGGCGATGAACCGAATGCGCCGCAGGAATGCCGGATCGAGCGCCTGCTTCATGTTGCTTGTGAGAATCGTCAAGCCGCGATAGGACTCCATACGCTGGAGCAGATAGCTGATCTCGATATTCGCGTAGCGGTCGTGACTGTCCTTCACATCGGACCGTTTGCCAAACAGCGCATCCGCTTCATCGAAGAGCAGAATGGCGCCACTTCCCTCTGCCGCTGCAAACAGGCGGTTGAAATTTTTCTCAGTTTCGCCGATGTACTTGCTGACCACTCCGGCAAGATCAACGCGATAGAGGTCGAGCCGTAGTTCACGCGCGAGCACTTCAGCGGCCGTCGTCTTACCCGTACCAGACGGCCCTGCGAACAGCGCACTGATCCCCAAGCCGCGAGCCGATTTCTGAGCGAACCCCCACTCCTCGTACACGCGATCGCGCTGCCGCACATGCGTCGCAATATCGCGGAGCACGCCAAGCTGCGGCTCTGGAAGGATCAAGTCGCTCCAGTCGGCGACGGCTTCGATGCGTTGGGCGAGCGATTCCATTCGCGGACGCGTTACCCGACGGCACGCGTCCCACAGCGCGTCCGCGCGAAGGTTTTGCGGCGTGTCGCGCGGCATCGAGCGCACCACGTCGGCCACGGCCCGCGCGCCCGCTGGCGACAGTTCGAACTGGGCACAGATCCGCGGCAGTGCACCGTTAAGAGAGTCCGCATGTGCGCCGAGCATCGTTTGCAGCATCGCTAGCTTCGCATCGCGCGTCGTGGTGGCAATCTCGAACGTTGCCACTCGGCCAGCGAGCGACCCAATCGAGTCGTTTGTGCAAACGAGTAGCGGCGCCTGAAGCGATTCAGCCAGCGCCGAAACTCGAACGCCATCAGCCTCTGACTGCGGTTCGGCGATGATGATGGCGTGCATCAACACTGCTTCACGCGCGAGAAGCCGCGAGAGGTCAAACCGCTCGGACGACACGGCAGGGATATCCTCGACGCGCAGACGCAACGTGGCGACCCCGAGCGAAGCCGCAGCTGCCACGCTAGTTGCGCGGCGACTGGCCGCGGTCCCACCAGTGATCTGAACCAGGACCGACATGTCGGAAGCTCGGAGCTGCTCGCCGATACGCAATGCCGTTGCCGAATCGGCTAAACCGTCTCGCTCAGGGCTATCGATACGATCGAGCATACCACGCAGCCGCTCATCGAATTGATTGATCCCGGTGAGAAAATGGAGGATTCGTTCATCGATTCGGAGCTGTGCGGTGGAAATCGCCGGTCCGATAAGCTCGACAAGACGCCAGGCACGCAGCGGTGCCGCCGGCGTCAGTGCGCTCCAATGCGGCTCGGAGAGTGACGCCAGCGCAAGACTAAAGCTCGGCGTACCAAGCGCACTCGCTGTTCCGAAGAGTGACGCCACGCGAGCATCGAGTTCTACGCCGGCGCACAGCACGAGAATGTCGCGCTCAAAAGCAGAGAGTCCGAAGACGCGTGTCACCGTGTCGAGCGCCGATGGCTCGTTATGGTCCCACGACGCGCTCGTGCCCTGCGCTGTTGATTCGGCGGCGTTCCACTCGTCGCGCGCATCATGCGGAGGTTCATCCCCGACGTACGATGCAACCGAATCGCGAACGCGCGCGATTTCCCGCGTCAACGCGTGTTGGTTAAACTCGATCCATGATGTACGTGCATCGAGCGGCTCAGTTAGGATCGCGTCGAAGCTCGCTCGCGGCGGCGGCGTCTGAACATTGGTCATACGAACACCACACGTGGCTCGACGAACAGCCCCGTCGGGTCTTGCGTCAGCGTACTCTCGGCGCCGTCGACCTGCACTCGCACAACGTAGGTCCCTACCACGACTCGCACGAACGCAATCGCGATAACGTCGGTGTCGACCACTCCGGGAGCGAGCCCGTTGCTTGTCGGCGCGTTGAAGCTAAACGCGTGCGTGATCGCACCTGGCATCACATTGATTTCGTTGAGCAGCAACGTTACGCGCTGATCGCGACCGACATGCGGATTGAACGTGAGTCGTAACTGCCCAGCGCGTAGTTGAACGACGACGCCCTCCATCGTCTCGGACGTGGATACCAAACCGAGAATATCCGCCGCGCCAACCACGGGACCGTTAGTGATCGTCGGCCGCAGCACGAAGGCAGCCGCGTTCGACTCAAAGCCGCGATGATCGACGGCTGGGTCGCCCATGGGGATACGCAGAACGACCTGGACCCCCTTCACACCGGCATACAATCCGGCTGGCAATGGCGACGTGAGCGGAATCTCGATCCGTTCTGGCGTCATTGCATCAGCCGCAGGAGTGATGTCCACGCCGTGCAAGTTCACGAACGTACTGTCGCCAATGAGGTCATGCCCACGAATCGCGAGCGTCGAACCCACCGCGATTGGTGTCCGGTCACTCGCCGCGTTTACCACATCGTCGATTACCGGGAAGCGAAACGGCAGCACATACAGGTGCCGCCTATCGTTCGCGACAGGTAGCGCAGCGCGTGTGGAACGACGCGATTCAATAAGTACGACCGACGCTTGATACGCCACGGTGGGACGATAGTGCGACTGCACGGCGGTCCAGAGTCGCGATAGGTCATCGAGGCTCAGCGTATCGGGCGTAATGCGAATTTGCTCAACCTGCTCGGCGAGCTCGGAGGCGACGAGTGCATCAAGCGGCGGCGGCAGGATCGACCCAGAGACTGGTGACGCCGGAGCAAGCGTCCGTCGGATCGCATCGCGCGTCAGAATGGGCGTCTCATGCAGCATCTGCATCGCATAGCCGAGGAGAATCTCAGCATGGAATTCCGACGCACCGTATGTCGAGAGCAGATAGTGCAGATCGAGCGCGAGCGGCGGATTGGTGGTGCGATTGCCAATCGAATCACGCGACGGCAGGTTGGCGTTTCTCCATCCCTGATTCGGCGTCACCCGATACATAAAGAGATTGACTCGACTCGTTTCAGCTTGGCCCTCCACGAGAATGCGATCGGGGGGTAAACTCGAGACCGTCACCTCTCCGACTGTGCCGGAGAGCTGATGATCGATCACGCCGTTGTTCAGCAGATCCTTCAACACAGCAGTGACCGCAGCGATCGCAAGCGCGTTGCTCATGGGCGATCCTTGGTCGCGAGATAGCGATCAAGCGACATCGGACCGCGTGCCTCGGCATTTGTCTCGCGCAGGCGCGCACGTTCCGGCGCCTGTACCGTTGCGCGCACGTCAATGCGGCCGATATGCACGTGAACAACATCCAGTGCTCCGGACTCATGGGCGTCGCGATTCAACTGCGGCGTTCCGATTCGCGGGGTTTGCGGCGAGTCGCCGATGCGCGATGGCATCTTCCGAGGGTGAATGCCCGATCCTGCCGATGGCGGTAGGTCATCGACCGAGTGCCGCGTCTGAACATCGATCGGAGTGTGCGCGCGTTGCGCCGATCGACGCGCAGTATCGCGTTCATCCGTCGTTCCCAATATCTGCCTCGTCTCGCCTGAACGACTTCTCGACGTTTCTAACTGTTCATTGCTGTCGGTGAGGATGGTACGATTTGTCATCGAGCGTTCGACGCGACGACTATCGGGAGGCACAGCCTCAGCCGCAGTCAGCGATGAATCGTGACGACCGCGTTCAGAACGAGTCGACTGCGACTCCATCGGTTGCTCGCCCCACTGGGCATCCGCGCTCGCGATCGGTCCCGCGTGGCCAGGCCGCGCGGAATCGGCGCTCTGCAACGTCGTGACTCGCGTTGGCGCATGCGGCTGCTCAAAGCGCGAGACCGCCCGCGGGCGGATCGCGGAATCGTTCGTCACCCGCGCGCCAAGGCGAGAGAGAAAGTTGCTCATCGGTAGCCGCTCATTGCAGCAGAAGCGACATGTATCGCTGGCGCCGGGCCGCGCCCATCGCGAGGATGCTCGACTCAGACCAGCCGTAGGCAATCGCCAACCGATGTACCTCTGCCGTAAGCCGCGATGCGTAGCCGTCAACCTCACGGAGAAACAACTCAGCGGGATCGAACGGCGTCTGCCATTCCGCTTCGCATACGATGCAACTGAGGTCGAGCAGAACGTCAGCCTGCGGATCGAGTGTCGCCATACGTTCGACGACACGCTCGCGCACACGTGCCGGCAACTCCACGCTTCCATTCGCTGACGACACCACTGCGATGCACCGCTCGGCCAATATCGCATCGGCGTTCGACATCGCGTCGGCGCCGATCGCCGCAATATCCGTACTGTCGGGAAGACGAAAGCGCACCGTCCATTCCTCGTCAGTGACTTCTAGATCGCTGAGCGCGACGGTGCGATGCGGCATCAACAGCTGTGTCGCGTCTAGTGCGAGCTCCAGACGCGCACCACAACGAGGACAACTCGTCTCGCACTCGATGCGTTCGCCAAATGTTGCGATGCGAATTCGGAGTAGCAGGCGATCGCGCTCGCCTATGCTGAGGCGCGCGAGTTCGTCACTCGAAACACCTGACGCACTTTCGAGCAGCGCGAGCTCTCGCCACGGACGATCGAGTTCCGTGGCGCGATCCGAACAGTCGAGCAGTCGAGCGTCGTCGAGCGCGATCGCACGCATATGAAGCGCTCCGCGTCAGGGAACGGCGCGCCGCGACTACGCGGCGGGCTCGGTGAAGGTGGGCTCACTCGGCTCGCTCACTGCGAGGTCACGCTCCCAACCTTCGTTCTCAAGCTTGATGTGCTGAATCGCGACAGCGTTTGCGTTCGCGTCGAGATCGGGGAGCGCCTGAAACTCGGACACCCAGCAGCGAAACACCTTGTAGGCGATCGCCAGCTGCCCCGCCTCATTGTACAGCTCGAGGATGATGTCCTTCCGGAAATCCTTGAGCGACACTTCTGATCCTAAGCCCGAGCCGAAATTCCACACCTTGTTTGCCCACTTCTCGAACTCCGTGTCGTGGGTGACACCGCGGTCGAGCGTGATCGCTTCGAACTCGGTTCGACCAGGGGATTTCCGCGAAGACGAGGGATCACCGCCATCGCGGTGCTTCACCACTTCCGTCGTCCGTTTCAGAATCGACACCTTGCTGATGCCGGCGACGTAACGACCATCCCACTTCACGCGGAATTTGAAGTTCTTATACGGATCGAAGCGTTGCGCATTCACACTGAATTGTGCCATCCGTGTTTTCCTCGTCGATGCGATCGTTGGTAGGTTGCGTTACGCCTGCACCTGGCCGGACAGCTGCTGGATCTTGATCACCACGAACTCCGCAGGCTTGAGTGGTGCAAACCCGACGAGAATGTTGACAACGCCGCGATTGATGTCGTCCTGCGTTGTGGTCTCCTTGTCGCACTTGACGAGGTACGCGTCCTTCGCCGTCGTCCCTTGAAAGGCACCCTGTCGAAACAGCGTTTGCATGAACGATCCAATGTTGAGTCGGATCTGCGCCCACAGCGGTTCGTCGTTTGGCTCGAACACCACCCACTGTGTTCCGCGAAACAGACTTTCTTCGATGTAAAGGGCCAGTCGACGAACCGGCACGTACTTCCATTGCGACGCCAGAATATCCGATCCCTCGAGCGTGCGCGCGCCCCACACCACGGTGCCAACGTTGGGAAATGCGCGTACACAATTCACGCCGAGTGGATTCAGATCGCCGTTCTCCTTGTCGGTGAGATTGGCTGGCAGTCCGTTGATTGACAGTCCGAGGACCCCACGCACACCTGCCTCGAGTCCTGCAGGCGCCTTCCACACGCCACGCTCCGCATCCGTGCGGCTCATCACGCCAGCAATTGCACCCGACGGTGCGAAGTCTTGCAATCCACCTTCCTGCAATGGATCGGCGATGCGAAGTCGCGGAAAGTAGAGCGCCGCATAACTCCGCTCGACTGCACTGAATGTGCCGATATCGGTCGCGGCCTGCGCGAGTGACCATCCGGCCGGCGCATCGACGATGAGAAATGCGCGACGCTCCTTGCAGAGATTCGCGGCGTCCGTCCAGTTAGCCATCGGCACATCGTTCACTGTCGTCGGCGTATCCGTCGCGGTCGCCGACGTCGTGAGCGGCGGGATGACGAGCAAGTTGAAGATGTCTGTTTTGCGAAGCGCGTTGATGCCGGTTTTCGTCAGCGCATCGCCGGTCACTTCTGCTGCCGCCGCGGCGACGGTGGTGGTACTCACCCCATCAGCCCCAGTCGAAGCGCCAGCTCGTATCGTCGCATCAGCAGGAGTCGCGGCGCCGAGGGCAGTCACACGAACAAGGTTCGATTGCTGCGCGAGAATCTTGGTGACAAAGCGCGGGCTCGCCGGATCGCGCGACACATTCAAAAACGCTTCCTGCGCGCCACTGCCGCCGCGCTTTTGGCTGTCTGCGGCGTTGAGCGCGTTCGGATCGTCAACAATTGTGAGATTGAAGAGATTGGTATCCGCGGCGTTCTTCACCTTGTGGTCGACTGTCACCGACAGATTTCGCCCCCATGTGCCGGGCCACGCAGCTACTAGCGTGTTTCCGGCGCCGAGGTCGATCGTCGCCGCGGAGGTCGCCCCTGCGCCCGTACGCGTTGCCACCCGCACGACGATCGCCTGCGCCCCACCGTTCGAGAAGAACTGCTGCACCGAGTAGCTCATCGTACTGCCACGCCACAGTCCGCCAAACACCCGTTCGTAATCGGAATAGCTATTGATCTTCACTGGCTCATCCAGCGGTCCGCGCCACGCACGGCCCACGAACGCCGTCAGCGACGTTGGCACGCCGGTGATGGTACGAACGCCGCTAGGAAGTTCTTCGATGTAGACGCCAGGATAGGTCAACGCGGAGGGCATGAATGGTTCTCCTGCGGCGTGGTGGGCGCAACGGCGAGCGAGCGAGAGCGAGACGTCGGAGCACGCGATAACTCGCGCACGAGCACGTAGCGTCAGAACCCAGAGTGTGGACCGCAAGCGTAAAAATCAGCGGCGAATATCACAATGAATCTTTGGATCTAGATCAGTGCGACATCGAAGAACAAGTTTGCATAACGCTCTCATCTGTCAGAGCGAGCTCGTCGTCACGGATCAAGATGAAACAGGTATGTGCAATAGCATACCCAACAGCAAACGGCGCTCAGCGCGGCTGACGCCTCGCCCTGCCCTGCGCATCCCGGCTCTTCGACTGCGCGTCCGCCGCGAAGAACGACTGTTTCTGCTCGCGCGCGCTCATCGGCCGTTCCGCATACATCTCGAGCTCGGCCAGCAGTGCACGCCAGATAGCCTCGATCTCGGCGTCGCCATTCGCGTACGAGCGAATTCGTCGCGCGGTCCCCTCCAGCACGCGCCTCGCTGTTCGATAGTCACCCTGCCGGTTGGCCTCTGTCGCTTCAGCGCGTGCCCTCGCCGCGTACAGTGTCGCAACCTCGCGGTCGACCGTCGTCAGCCGCGGTTGCGCATCGTTAGCCGTATGGTTGGCATACGTCCACATCAACTCCACCTCCGCCTCGGACAGCAACGCGTCGGTGCCGGCAATGGCGGCGCGCACCAGTGTGGTCGCTCCTTCCCGATCTTCGGGAAACGTCAGTCGCACGACCAGCGTGATCTCCTGACCGCTTGTCAAATCGCCTAACTCCACGCGCAATTCGTGATCACCTTGCGCATACGTCGTGCGATACTGATTGAGCAATTCGGCGTCGGCGCCAGGCGGAAGAGTGATGGTTAACGCTGCATTACGTCGGACAACTTCCAGCGCTTCGCCAAGCTCGCTGGTGATCATCTCAGGGATCTGCGTCGGCGTGTCGATGAAATAGAACTGCCCGCCGCCAGCATGCGCGATATCTCGCAGCAGCCGCTCATCGAAGTCATCGCCAACACCGAACGCAGTCGTCGCGATTCCACGCGCCCGGAGCGCTTCGGCGGCCGTCACCAAGCCGGTTGGCTCCGTCATCCCCGCGTTCGCCTGCCCGTCCGTCAGCAGCAAGACACGATTGACGCTATCCCGCGATAGCTGTTCAAGCATCTGCGCCGCGGCCGTCATCCAGCCCGCGTACAGGTCTGTGCCGCCGCGCGGTCCAATCTCCCGTAACTGCTTGACAGCGGCACGCTTCGCGGGCGGTGTCGCCAACACGTTGCTCGCGATCACATCGACGACATTGTCGAACACGAGCAGCGTAAAGCGATCGTGTGGCTGCAGCAGGCGCAGCGCCTGTTCGATCGCCTGCACAGCGAGCGGGAACTTGCTCTCGCCTTCCATGGAACCCGAGCGATCGAGGACCAAGCCGACATTGATCGGGAGTCGTGGCTGCGCATCAGCCGGCGCAGGCGGCGGTGCCACCGGAGCCGAAAGCGTCAGGTGCAGGTAGCGCGTGCTCCGCGCGGCGGCACGCAGCAGCGTGCGGTCTGTCCGAATCGCGAGCTGTATGGGATGAGTCATGATGATGCGCCCCCTCTGGCAGTGGACCGGCCAACCGGCCGTTGAACGTCTTACCGGGATGGTACGAGGGGGGTCTGACAGTGCCCGAAGCGTCGCGGGCGCGCGTGGTGCTACACCATCGCCTCGAGGCGGGCACGGATCATCGCCCGCAGCTCCGGCGGTCCAAGCACTTCTGCCTCGGGCCCGTATTGCAGCACATGCCGCACCGCCCACGCGTCGTCGGCGACCGGATGTTCGAGCGTCAGGCTACCATCCGTCGCGAGCGCCGTGCCTTCCCGTTCTGCGATCCATCGCGCGATCTTGGGCGAGTAGCGGACCGTCATCCGTCGCGAGGTGTCCGACGCAAACGCGCGACCATGCGCGCGTACTTTCGCCGCGATGCTCGTATCTGAGTCGAAACAGTCGTCGAGTAGTTCCACTGATTCGATCCGATCCAGTCGATAGTGGCGGAGATGCTCGTCGTCGCCGATCGTGATCACGTACCACATGTGGTCCACATGCGCCAACGCGTGCGGACAGATGGTTCGGTCGCTGCTCGTCGACTCGCGCCCGGAGCGATAGCGCAACCGAATCATCCGGTGCGCACTGACGGCTTCACGAATCAGTGCGAGATGCGCGGGATCGCCGGCAGGCATCAACGACGCATGTCGAAGGCCTTGATAGTCATCGTTGATCGGCAGCTTGGTGATCGCATTGCGCAACCGCACGAGTGCGCGGTCGATCACCGCGTAGTCGTTTGGGCTGCGCTCCTGCCGCAACATGTTCAGCCCCAATTCGAGCGCGCACAGTTCGGACATCGTGAGCCGCATCGGGCGATGAAAATCCGCGGTGCGCATGCTGACCGCATCGGATTCGATATGCACCTCAATCCCGTCGATCCATCCACCCACGTCGAAGGTCTGGGTCATCGCGACCAGATCGGCAACAAGCGTTTCACGGGAGACGCCGGTCTGCTCCGCGAGGTCATCGAGGCGATGCGCTTCGTCGTCGACCACATGTGGCAGGATCGTCATCAGTCGAGAAAACCGCACCGATCCGTTTTCAGCCATGCGTCACCTCGCGCATCGTGTCGTCATGCGGTCCGGCATACATCGCCAACGCTTCGCGCACGAGCGTGCGATACTCCTCGATCAATGTCTCCGGTGCGACCGGCTCGATCTCACCCGCGAACGACAGCACCCAGCGGGCGAAGTTATCGCTGCGCCGCACCGTGAACTGTCGTCGCGACGTGTCGTCTGCGACGGGCGCGCCGAGTGCACGCGCGGCCATCGTCGCGCCGGATGTGCCACGAAACGCGAGCGTCGCGGTGATGGAATCGACGTCGCCAATCTCCCACGCCTGCCGCGATTTCGCATGGTCACGGAGGGAAAACTCAGTGGGAATGTCGTAGTCGCGCTGTTTTAGTTTCGCCGTATTCACGCGCACCACAGACATACGACTCACCCGAAAATTGCGAAGCTCCGCCTTGTCCACGTCGCGCGCGCACAGATACCAATCGCCGCTCACGTAAAAGAGCCCGTATGGCTCGATCTCGCGTTCGGTTGGCGTGGCTGAGCCCATGCCGTGGTAGGCAAACGTCACGCGTTTTCGCCGGAACAGTGCGTCGCCCAGCTTCGAGAGCAGTCGCGCATCCGCCGCCGTCCGTGGGGGCACATGCACGTCATCGCTGCGCCCCTCGATCGCGCCAACCGGTTGATCGTAGGCAAACTTCCGCATCGCATTCCGCGCGACCTCGGCGAGGTTCGCGTCGCCGACTTGCAGTGTACGTGCTGCCGCCGCCGCGATGACCTGCATCTCGTCCGGATCGAAGTTGAGCGACTCGACGCTCTTGTATCCGCGACGCGTCACCGTATCGGCGCGAACGACGCCGCGTTCGGCGACGATGTTCACATACGGCTGATAAAAGTCGGCCACGTGCAGCGCGTAGCCAAACTCCTCCTCGCCAAGTTCGCCGACGCTTTCGATCGGGACACCGAGCGCGCGCAGTTCGTCCTTATCGCGCTCGAAGGTACGCTTGATGTTCGCGACCTCATGGCCGGATTGCGGTGGCGCGCCGTCGACCATGTACGCCGGCACCTTACCCGCGATTTCGAGATAGGTGAGCGGGCGCTGCGCGCCGAGGAGCGCCGAGATGAGTTCAACCCAGCGACGGACTTTGGAATGATCAGGCGGCAT
>JBBQDB010000073.1:0-19431 GCA_038319245.1 Gemmatimonadales bacterium | reverse complement strand
CACGTACGATCCGCGCGACTTGCTGGATCGGCGTATCATCCTCAAGTCGCTCGATGTGCAGCGGCCGAAGGTGACGTTGACCGATTACAGCAACGACGACTGGAGCTGGAAGCGTGCGATGCGTCGGAACGGCCCCAAGTTACCGGAGCGTCCCGGCAGCTTCGGACAGTTTGTCGCGATCGATACCGCGACGCTGCACGACGGCCAGTTGACGCTTCGCATGCCCTGGGATCCGGCAGATTCGCTCAAGGGTGCGCGACGCGACAGCGCGTTGACTTACAACATGAAGCGACAGGATGGCGAGATCCGTCGCGACGGCGATCGGACCGTACGCGTCTATCGCTTCGTGCGCGGTGACCTCGCGCTCGGTCGCTCGCGGCTCGCGGATCCTGATTCTGCCGGGCAGCGATTCGACGTACGCAAGTTCGACGTCGTGTGGGTGTATCCGCCATTCTGGTTTCGCAATTTCAATGCGACCGTGCGCAAGCTCGACGACTCGTTGTGGATCGATCATGCGCGCTTCAACCTGGCCAATTCGGCCGGACATGCGAGCGCCAAAGTCGTGTGGGGCGGCGGGAAACCGGTGCGTTACGATGTGAAGCTTCGCGGCGACTCGGTCGCGATGTCGGACATTGCCTGGATCGATCAATCGCTGCCACGTTCTGGATCAGGAAGTACGTCACTGACCATCAAAAACGATCCGAAAGATCTGTCGGTGATGGAGTATGGCTTACGCGATATGGACGCGAAGTCGCTGCGCTCGCGCCTGCGCGGCAAGATGACATTCGGCGTTGGCGGGCCGGTGCTGCGCATTACCGATGTCGCGCTCGATTTCCAGCCCGCGAACACCGATCTGCTGCGACAATTCAACGGCCGAGACTTTCCGTATAACTGGCAGGGCGATCTGAGTGGACGCGTGACAGCGCGCGGCGGGCCGGTGAACAAATGGATGTTGGATGAAGCTGCGCTCTCGTACTCAGACGCGCACGTTCCGGGCGCAGTATCGCGTGCGACGATCACCGGCATGCTCGACATTCTCAAACCGGCCGATGCCATCTTTCACGACGTCCTGTTGCGCGTGTCGGAGTTGGATCTGCGCACGCCGGGCTTCGTCAACAAGGAGTTCCCGCGACTACGCGGCATCATGCGCGGCTCGATGCACCTCGATTCCATCTGGTACAATGCGCGCTTCACGCAAGCTGATCTCGATCATGTCGACGGCATCGGGCAGCCGTCGCACTTCACCGGGGCCGGTCGATACGCGCTGCTCAAGGAAGGCGTGTTCTTCGACGTCGATATGCAGGCCGCCCCGCTCGCGTACACCACGTTCTCGCGTTCATATCCGTCGCTCCCATTGCGCGGCAGCGCGGTCGGCAGCATTCGCGCTTCGGGTTTCGCGAACGACTTTTCATTGCTCACCACTCTCGCGGGTGAGGGTGGCGAGATCGCCTTCAACGGCCGCGCGAACGCATTGGATCCGGACTTTGGGGCGACGGGCGCCTTTCGGTTGCGCGGTGTGAATCTGCAGACGCTGTTCGGCGATGCGCGCTATCCCGTGACGTCGCTGTCGATGGTGGGCGACGCAGACGTGCACGGCTCCGATCTCGCCGCGCTGCATGGACCGCTCCGCGCCACGATCGATCAATACTCGCGCGTCGCCGACGTGCGCATCTTCAGCGGGACGACGCAGCTCGTGTTCGATTCCGGACACGTGAAGGTCGACACGTTGGCGATTGAAAGCTCGGCGCTCCGACTTGCGGCGCGCGGTGGTTTAGGACTGTTGGCGACCCGTCGCGATACACTCACGATGACGATGTCCGTCGACTCGCTTGGTGGACTTCGGCCGTGGCTGCAGAGCAGCGATCCATCCTCGCCGTCGTTCATCGTTGCGGACGATACGCTGCGCGGCACGCTCGAAATGCGCGGTCGACTGATTGGCTCGATCGATTCGCTGGACGCAGTCGGCTTGGGGCTTGATGCTCGTATCGACGCGGCGGGTATGGTCGTCGGAACCAGTCGCGCGCGACGCGCAAACCTGACCCTCGATGTGCAGGATGTGATGCGCGCGTTCACCGGAGGCGTGCAACTGTCGCTCGACTCGGCTCGTCTCGCTGGACTCGATGTCTCGTCAGCCGCTGGACGCAGTACGCTGCGTGGTGGACTGGCCGACGGATTTGGCTTCGAACTGCGCACGCCATCTGAGTCGCGCGTTGCCATTCACGGTGGAGTGACGCGACAGGGTGATACGAGCATCATCCGCCTCGACACCCTCTCGATTCGAGTGGACAGTGGCTTTGCGAAACCGCGTGGCTTTGCACTCGCGACGCCTGCTGTGTTGCATTTGCGCCCAAGGTCGACCGGTACGCTCGACTCGCTCATACTCGTGCACACCGATACCGGGCGCATTGCACTGCGCGGTGCGCTCGACGATTCGGGGGTGGTGTCCGCGCGCCTCGAGATCGACCGCGCACCCTTGGCCGATCTCGGGCATCTGTTGCGTACCGATCGACTCACCGGTGGGACGGCAACGGCGAACATCGCACTCTCCGGAACGCGTGAGTATCCGAAAATCGCGGGTAACCTTGCGTTGCACGACGCGGTGGCCGGCCGTCTGCGATTCGGTGATTTGACCGTCAGTGCGCGTTACGACAGTACGCGCCTTGGTGTCGACGCGACGCTGTTGATCGACGGTCGCTCCGCGCTCAAGGCCGATGCATCGCTGCCGCTCGATCTCGCGCTGGTCAGCGGACGGGTACGTCGCGGTACCGAGCCGCTCACGGGCCACATGGTCAGCAATCAGGCTGATCTCTCACTGCTCGAAGCGCTCTTCCCGGACGTAACGCGCGCACGCGGACGATTCTCGACGGATGTGCAGTTAGCCGGTACGTGGGAGAAGCCGAGGCTGCGTGGGCAACTGCTGATGGACAGCGCGGCGCTGACGCTCGAGAACCTGGGCGTTCGACTCGAACAGGCGCGCGCCGACATCGGTCTCGCTGGTGATACCGTCTATGTGCGTCGCTTCGGTGCCATCAGTGGGACAGCGCTCGACACGCTCGGCGTGAGCGGCTTGGTGAGCTTCAGCGACTTCGCCAATCCCGTGTACGACCTGCGACTCGCGGCGAACAACTTTCTCGCTATCGACAAACCGCGACTGGCATCGTTGACGTTGACCACGACGACGCCGCTCTCGTTGATTGGTCCGAGTTCAGCGCCACGTATTCGCGGGGCGGTGCGCATCGATCGTGGTCGCGTATACATCAGCGCGCTCGCGCAGCGACGTGGTCTCGACCTCAGCGAGAATTTCGACGTGATCGATACGGCACGCGTCGGCATGGATGCGCTGCTTCCGGAAGCACCGATTTCGATCGTCCGTAATCTCGTGCTCGACGACGTGCGCGTGAACGTCGGAGATGATGTCTGGCTGCGCTCGCCCGAAGCAAATCTCAAGATGGGCGGCTCGCTTCGCGTGACACGTGCGTCGAGTCGTGACGGAGGCATTCCGCGCCTCACGCTCGCCGACTCGTTGACCGTCGACCGAGGTACGTATCAGCTCAACCTCGGCATCGCGCGTCCGGGATTTCAGGTCGAACGCGGTGTCGTGCGGTTCTTCGGCGATCCGGATCTTGAACCGGCGCTCGACATCACCGCGTTGCATACAGTGCGCGAGTTGCGCCCCAACTCCAATCGCCAGGACGTCCGCATTCGTGTGGCGATCGGCGGTACGCTCGATCATCCGACGCTCAAGCTCAGCAGCGCTGACAATCCGCCGCTCCCCGAGAGCGACATGCTCAGCTACCTCGTCACCGGCGAACCGGCCTACGCATTGCTTGAGAATTCCTACGCTGAGCAAGGTGCGACATTGGCGCTGCGTTTGGCAGGCAGCTACCTGTCCAGTCGCCTGGCGGGTGGTCGCTTTGACGTGGTCCAGGTCGAACCGACGGCGCTCACGCCCGGCGACGCGACGAACCTGCGCGATAACGGTCTGGGCATCCTCGCATCGACGCGTGTCGGGTTGGGCGGACAGATCGCGCGGAACACGTTCGTCAATTTCAGCACGGGTCTCTGTGGGCTTGCACCGCAAACCTCAGGCGGAGGTGACGCGCTGTCGCTCTTTGCCCAAGGGCTCGGCGCCAAAATCGAACGACGATTCGAAGGTGGTCTGTCACTCTCGGTCGGTTTGGAACCCGGATCGAGCGCGCAGGCCTGCGGCCGGTTGGGGCTCTCGCGTACGTTCCAACAGACCCCGCCCCAGATCGGCATCGACTTTTTCCGTACGTGGACGTTTTAGCCCCGGCCCGGAGTGTTTCCGGGACGCGGTACAGTCGTCTTTCGTACTCCGATGCCCTCTCCACTGCTCCCCCTGCCAGCGCGCACGTTGTTGACGCTTTCTGAGGCGCTCGACGCGATCGATCGTGTCGATACGCCGGCCGCACGGGTGCAGGCGGCGGCCGACGTATTTCATCGGTTTGGCTATGAGCGCGTGCTGATCACCCTGCGTGACAGCTCGCTCAATACGACGCTTTCGGTGATGCTGGGCGACGTCGACCCGCCATCCGGCGGTGGCTACGCATTGCAGCCGCTGCCGGGGGCCGTGTGGCGGCGGCGATTAGTGCATCTGGAGCGCTTTCGCGTCGGCGACCTGCACGCGCTTGACGGCAGCGATGCGTGGGTGGCGCGTGAATTCTTCGGCGTCGAAGAGGGTGAGGAGGGCGACGGTACTACGTGGCTCGCGACGGATCTTCTCCTTGGGTTGCTGCGAGGGGCCGATAGCGAGCTGCTCGGTATCGTCGAGCTGGCCGCCCCCATCGATGGACGTCGTCCGAGCGCGTCGTTGCAACGCGATCTCGGCGCGATCATGCGACATCTCGCGTCGCGCATCGCGCACGACTTGTTGCGCGCACTTGCACAGCAGCGCGCCGAACGCTTGCAGCGACTCCAGGAAGCCGGTGCCGCGCTCGCGCGTTCGCTCGATGAAGACGAGATCTTGCGTGAGCTCGCTCGGCAGGCCGCACGGGTCACGCGCGCCGACGGCGTCACGATCGCGTTCCCGGATCTCGATCAGGACATTCTGACGACCGCACTGTTCGTGATTCGCGGCGCCGAGCGACCGCGTGGACTCGTACGATTGGGCGACGGCATTATTGCTGAAGTAGCGCGCACTGGTGAGCCGGTGCGTGTCGGCGACCGCGAAGCAGACCGTGCGCGGGAACGCGCTGGCCTTGTGCCGCCGCTGTCGATGTACGACGTAGTTGGCGACGCGTCGAACGCGACATCGGTGCTGGCCGTGCCGTTGCGCACGGGCATTACGCTGATCGGGGTGCTCGCCGTTTTCGCCGCGTCGCGCGAACAGTTCAGCGCCGACGATCAGGAAGTGCTTGCGACGATGTCCTCACAAGCGGCGACCGCAATTGCAAATGCTCGGCGCTACGCGGAGAGTGAGCGCGAGCGTCGACAGACCGAGGCGCTGGCAGAGGTGGCCAGGGCCGTCGGAGAGTCGCTTCGGCTTGGAGAAGTACTGCGGCTCATCCTCCGCCATTCGGTCGCGTTGCTCGGCGCTGAGGGTGCCTGCATTGCCCTGCGACAGGAGGATTTCCTGCACATCGTCGCCGCGGTCGGTGCGGCGGATGTACTGGCTGGCGTGCACTTGCCCGTCGCGACGAGTCTACTCGGACGTGCAGTCACGACCAACGAGTTGATCGTCTCCAACGATTTCGAACGCAATCCGCATTCGAGCAAAGCGGTACAACGGCTCGCGACGATCCAGCGAACCGTCATCGCACCACTCGTGACGGGACGCGGTACGATTGGTGCGATCGCTGTGATCAATCGCGATCGTCCGTTTCTCGACGATGACGCGCGCGTGCTGCAGCGACTGGCGGATCACGTCGCCGTGGCGATCGTCAACGCGCGCTTATTCGAAGAAGTCGAGCGCGCCACGCGCGAATGGAAGTTGGCGTTCGACTCGATCGCGAGTGGTATGGTCGTGCTTGACGACGCACATAAGGTCCGTCGATGCAACACGCGCGCGGCAGACTTATGCGGAACGAACATCGCGTCGCTGCTCGGGCGTCCGTTTCGGCAAGCGCTGCTCGGCGACGTAGAGTCGTCGGAGTCGAGAGTACTAGACCGGCTCCTGGTGCAGTCGCTCGGTACGGAGATCTCGAAGCGCGAGGTGGTGCGCGACGAAGCTGGATCGCGGCTATTTGAAGTCGTAATCGCGCCGCATCCGGACGGTGGCTGCGTTCTCACGTTCGACGATGTGACGTCGGTGCATCGTCTCGCCGAACGGCATCGTCGTGTGCTGGAAACCGTCTCCGATGCGATTGTCATTACGAACCTCGATGGCCGCGTCTCGTTCGCGAATGCGGCAGCGCACGAGCTGTTTCAGTATGACAACCTGACGGATCGCTTCGCCGCATCGCTCACGGCGCCGGAATCGCATCGGGAAGTCTTCGAACGCGAGCGCGGTGCGCGCGATGGTGTGCAGCAGCGATACGAGTGTGTCGTGCTGCGCAGCGACGGCGAACGACGTTTAGTCGCGGTGAGCAGTGCACCGCTCATCGAAGTGGGGCAAATCACGGGGACCGTGGCGTCGCTGCGCGACATGACGGAGCATCGCGCGGAAGCCGCAGCGCTCGCACGCTCGGAAGATCGCTATGCACAACTCGTGGAATCGGCGGCTGATGCAATCTTTACCGTTGATCTCGACGGTCGATTCACGTCGGTCAATCGCGCCTTGATGACGGAGACCGGCATGACGCGCGAGGCGTTGATCGGCGCACCGTGTACGATACTGATCGATGACGCCGATGTCCCTGCGGTTGAACGGGTCATCGCTCAACTCGGCGCCGGCGGTAAGGCGCGGCTCGAGGTTCGTTTCCGTGCGCCGCACGGATTGATTCGTACGGGTACGGTGAGTAGCACGCCAATCATCGAAGATGGTGTCGTCGTCGGCGCGCTCGGCGTCATGCGTGACAACACCGAACAGGAGCTGCTTCGCGAGTCGAACGCGCAGCAGACGCGCCTCGCGGCGGTTGGGCAGCTGCTGAGCGGTGTCGCCAATGAGTTGAACAATCCGTTGGCTAGTCTTCTCGCCGTGGCCGAACTCGAAGCGGCGACCATGGTTCCCGGTTCGACGCATGGTCAGGTTATCGAGCAGATTCGCGCCGAGGCGCAGCGCGCCTCGAAAATCGTGTCGCAATTACGCGAGAGTACGAGTGACGTGGTTGGCGCGCGACGGTCACTCGACATGAATCGGATTGTGCGCGGCACGCTCGATCTGCACGGCTATCATTTCCGTCGTCAGCAGATTGCGGTAGAGATGCAGCTCGCCGATTCGCTCCCGATGGTACATGGCGATGCCCTGCGTATGCAGCAGGTGCTCGACAACTTGTTGACGAATGCGGAAGATGCATTGCGCGACTGGCCGCAGACACGATTGGTGTCCGTGCGCTCACGCGCAGAGCGTGGATACGTGACGATCGAGATTCAGGACTCCGGGCCGGGCATCGATCGTGAGGCGATGGCACGCGTGTTCGAGCCGATGTTCACGACGCGCAACGCACGCGGTGGGCGCGGTTTGGGACTCGCGGTCTCCCGGACCATTGTCGAGCAGCACGGCGGGACGCTCGCGGCTTCGAGCGAACAGGGCGAAGGCGCATGCTTCGTGCTGCGTCTTCCCATTCAGCTGCATGACACGTCGTTCACCCCGACGTCGGTGCCGGCGATCGAAAGCCCGGTGCCGTCAGCGCCGCGACGAGTGCTCCTGGTTGAGGATGAAACGACCCTGTGCGTTGCAATCGGGCGTTATATGCGTCGCGATGGATTTGCGGTCGATACCGCGTCCACGGGGCGAGAAGCGCTCGCGTTGCTCGATACCAATCGTTACGACTTGATCCTGCTGGACCTGCGGTTGGCGGATATGGCCGGCGACGACATTTATCGTGCGATCGCACAGGCCGATGTAGACATGGCATCTCGCGTGCTATTCATCACCGGCGACTTGCATCGCGCCGAAGCCATGGACTTCGTGGCCAGTACCGGACAACCCGTCTTGGCCAAGCCATTTCAGCTTGCGGAGCTTTCGACCCGTGTCAGCGAACTCCTCGATAGCTGGAGTCAGCGCGCGTCGTAAGTGATCGCTGAGTACGGTGGCGTTGATCGTGAACGCTTCCTAGTTTCGTTCTCATGACCATCGCTCCGACTGCTGACCTGACGATGCGGCGCACGGTGCGCACCGCGATTGCACCCATGACCGCCGAGCCGCGTATCTCGGCACCGATGACCTCGCAGTTGCTGGCCGGTGCGGTTGTGACGATCGCTGAAGACCGTGGCGACTGGTTACATGTGCGAAGCGCCGACGACTACGACGGTTGGATCCACGTTGGCTACCTGACGACAACGAGTGGCGACGAAGGACTGTGGCGCGTTTCACTTGGCGTTGTCACGCGTGATCTCGACGGCACCGAGCGCACGCTGCCACTTGGCGCACGGCTTACGCCAACCGATATCGTATTGCACGGTGAGGCCATCGACGCGGATGCGGTGGACGCTCGTTTTGCCCGCAATGCGAGCGCCATCGCGCACAACGCCGCGACGCGCTTTAGCGGCGCGAGCTATCTCTGGGGTGGTGGCACCCCTTGGGGCTGCGATTGCTCCGGGTTCGTGCAAGCGGTCTGCGCGCTACATGGCGTGATGCTGCCGCGTGATGCATGGCAACAAGCGCTGGTGGGTACCAGTGTTGGAAGTACACCGAGCGCAACGCACCTCGCGGGCGACTTGCTCTTCTTCTCGGACTGCGACGATCGACACGTCACACATGTCGGCATCGCGATCGACGGCGGGCGGATGGTGCACAGCAGTCTGCGTCGCGGTGGCATTGCCACGGAGCAGTGGAGCACGAGCGACGCGTACACATCGCGACTGCGCGATCAGTGCGTTGGCGTACGTCGCGTCGTGTAGGTTGAGTCGTGTGAGTTGCGTCGACTGAGTTGCGTCGTGCGTTATCGGAGCGCGGTCACGTCATCGCCGCGTGTCACGAGCTATCCCATCATGTGGTACCGTGCCAGCACAGAACACCGGCGCACCTCGTCTGACGTGCGTCCGGTTGGTCGAGTGCGTACGCGTTAGCTGAGCATCTGGCCGGCCGCCGGCGGCACCGTGGGCGGTACACCGCCACGCACGTGCAAGGTTGCACCGGGGTGCCGCACGCCCGCGAGCTCGACGCGCATCGTGTAGTCGCCGACGACGTCGAGTGGCAGATCGAGTTGGATGATAATGGGCACATCCATCTCACCCGTCTGCCCAGGCGCCGCATTGATGGCCAGCTCCGCGGTGGATGACCACAATTCGGTGCCACGAGGATTGACCCATCGGAGCGTCATGTCATGCATCCCGGCATCAGTGACCTGTGCTTTCACGCGCAGCACGAAGGTCGCGCGCGGGTGCAGGGCCGGAAACTGGCCCACATGCACGGCGTCAAACACGCCAAGGATATTGAGCTTGCCTTCCTGGGACAGGTTGGCTGCGTCTGCGAAGAGAGCGAAGGATACATGCATTTCCGGAAGTTACACCGCTCGTGTGCATGTCGCCTGTATCACGATCGTTCGGCGCGTGTCTCGCGGTCGTCCCGTGAGTGCCAGCTGGCTACTTTTCGACATGACCTCTGCCGCCCCAACGTTCAACACCGCGTCGCCGTCCCCAAACGGGGAGGATGCAGCATCCGCGAGCAGCTCGCACGCCGGCTTCGGAATGACCGACCTGGGTCTGATCCTGATGGCGGTGATCTGGGGCGTGAATTTCAGCGTGGTGAAGGTGGGACTGCGGGCCATCGATCCGCTCCCTTTCGCTGGGATGCGAGTCCTGCTCGCGGCGGTGGTCCTGGCCGCGTTGGCGGCAGCGACGCGCGGCGCCACCCTGCCGCCTCGCCGAGACATCCTGGCGCTCGCCGGACTCGGCGTGATTGGCAACGGGATCTATCAATTGCTGTTCATCGCGGGATTGCAGCACACGAGTGCCGGAATCGCGGCGTTGCTGATCGCGGCGGGGCCGGCATGGATTGCGGTGATGTCACGACTGATGGGACGCGAGCAACTGCCAACACGAGGATGGATCGGCATCGGCCTGCAGATGGTTGGCGTCGCGTGTGTCGTAGGTAGCGCCGGCAGTGGCGCTACGGGCAGTGGTGCCCTGTTCGGCGCGGCGCTGATCGCGGCCGGCAGCGCAACGTGGGCCACGTTTACCGTGCTATTGCAGCCGTATAGCGTGCGGGTACACCCATTTCAGCTTTCCGCGATTACCATGGCGAGTGGTGCGTTGGTGTGTATCGTCGTCGCCGTACCCGGGTTGCTGCACACCAATTGGAGCACAGTTGGCGCAAGCGCGTGGGGGGCGTTGCTCTATGCAAGCCTCGGCAGCATGGTGCTCGCGTACATGCTCTACTATCACGGCATTCGTGTGCTCGGTGCCACGCGCACGGCTGTTTATGGAAACCTGCAGCCGCTCGTCGCACTCGCTGTTGCGGCGCTCGTTCTCGGTGAGCGCCCGACTGGCTGGCAGCTCCTCGGCGCTGGTTTCATCATGGGCGGCCTGCTCATGTCCCGTACGACGCGCGTGCAGCCGGTTGCGCTCACTTCCTCTCTGGCGGATCGCTCGTGAAGCTCGTGTTGTTTGATATCGATGGCACGCTGTTGTTGACCGACGGTGCCGGACGGCGATCAATGGAAGCCGCGTTGACGGGGCTGTTCGGTGCCTCAGGCGCATCGTCGTACCGTTACGACGGCAAGACCGATCGACAGATCGTGCGCGAGCAGATGCGCGAAGCCGGCTTTGATGATGCAACGATCACGGCGCGCATGGATGCGCTGCTCGAAGACTACGAGCGACGGCTACGTGAAGCGCTGGAAGGTGATCGCAGTCTCGCGCGTCTCTGTGCGGGCGTCGAGTCATTGCTCGATGCGCTCGAAGCGCGTGACGACGCACTGCTTGGCCTGCTCACGGGCAACATCGAACAAGGCGCACGCCACAAATTGCGCGCGGTCGGCATCGACTTTGAACGCTTCCGTGTCAACGCCTTCGGATCAGACCATGAAGAGCGCCCGGAACTACCCGCCGTTGCGCAACGTCGCGCGAAAGAAGTAGCCGGTGTGGAGTTAACCGGAGATCGCATCGTTATCATCGGGGATACGCCGGCTGACATTCACTGCGGCCGCGCGCTTGGCGTGCGCGCGATCGGCGTGGCGACGGGTCGCTACAGCGTCACCGATCTGGAAGCGCACAATCCGGCGGCCGTGTTCGAGAATCTCGAAGATACGGCGGCCGTCGTTACGGCGATGCTCGACTGATTGTGCGCACCATGGCTCCACACGCCGGCGTCATCTTCGCCATTGGCATCCCGTTGACACGCGTGCGCGCACGCATCGTATGACGGACGATGCACTGTTGCGCGTGTCGGTGCGTCTACTCGGTATGGTGCGCGGTCGCGAGATCAACGCGGTCGCTGTCGCGGAGTTGCACGCAGACGCACTGACGATCGCGGAGCCTGGAGCGAAGCTGTGGCGACTACCGTGGTCGGCGATCGACGGGCTCGTAAAAACGGCGACGCAGCTCTCGCTGTATTTGGCAGATGGTGATGTGCTCGAGCTCTCGGGTGATGAATCCGTCCGCACGCTCGCGCTGCAGCTCACCGATCACGCGTGCACGATGCCCGAACTGACGCGTGGACTGCGCGCGCTGGGCTCGCGACGTGGTGCGCCAGGTGCCGCGCATGACGCATGGTTCGCGCCGTTGCTCGAGGTGCGACGAGCGGTGAACGGCGTGAGTGACGCGCGCCGACAGCTAGCGTTAGTCGACGCGGGGCAATTACATGCCTCGATGCTTCGCGCCATGAGCGCACTCGCCGCGCTGACTGCGCCGGGTGACAGCGCACGGCAACGCGCCATCGAAGCGGCGATTGAAGAAGAATCACAAGGCATGTTCGAGGCGCTCGATCGACTTGCGCTCACCGGCGAAGCATTGCGTGGGACCGCGCCAGATACGTTGCTGCTCGATTGGCGACGCTGGGCAAGTGCACTGCAGGACGTGTTTGTTGCCGCAGATGAAGCGTGGGAGCGCAGTAACAAGTCGCTCTGAGCCGCGAGATCTGCAGCTGCGCTGAGTACCTCGAGCGAAGGCGCGCGACACAGTCTGACTACGTTGGCCCGCACCCGCAATCGTGACCGCAGCCGGCTTTGGGTTTGCGCGCCGCCACGACCGTGCGCCATGCGCGCCGCCCGATAAATACGAGTGCCAGTGCGACGATCGACCCTACGATGAGCAGTTGCATCATCAACCTCCCCATCCGAGCGCGGTGCCCGCTGCGTAGACGATCCACGCGGCGCCGTACGCCAAGCCGAGCATGTAGCCGAACTGCAACGCGGCCCAACTCCAACCGATTCGTCCTCCGCCGGCTTCGCGCACCGTGACGGCGATCGTACTCATGCACATCAGCGCGAATACGTAAAACACCATCAGCCCAACTGCGATCAGCGGCGTGTACGCACGCTTGCCGGTGACCGGGTTGCGTTCGGCGATCAGTCGCGACTGCAGGGCGTTGTCGTCGCTCACGTCGCCGACGCCGTAGATCGTGCCCATCGTGGAGACAAACACCTCGCGCGCAGCGAAACTGGCCGCGATTGAGACACCGATCTTCCAATCATACCCCAAAGGCCGCACGAGGGGCTCAATACCATGTCCGATGCGTCCCAACACCGAATGCTCGAGCTGCGACTCCTGCTGCTGTGCCAGTGGCAGCGTCGTGTCCGCGGTGGACTTCGGATACGTCTTGAGCGCCCAGAGCACAATCGAGAGCGATAAAATCACCGTCCCCGCGCGTCGCAGAAACAGCTGACACCGTTGCGTGACCGACACGGCTAACGACTTTATACTCGGCCAGCGAAAGGGCGGTAGCTCAAGGATCATCGGACGGACTGGACCCTTGAGTAAGGTGCGCTTGAAGATCGCCGCCACGCCGAGCGCGACCACCGTCCCCAGCAGGTACATGATGAGCATCGTCACGCCCTGCATCGTCACACCGGGAATGATCGACGTCGCAGGCACGAACGCACCGATCAACAGCGTGTACACCGGGAGCCGCGCGGAACAGCTCATCAATGGCACGACCATGATCGTCGCGAGTCGATCTTTTGGATCTTCGATGGTGCGAGTGGCCATGATACCAGGCACTGCACAGGCATAGCCAGACAACATCGGAATAAAACTCTTCCCGTGCAGTCCGACACGGCGCATGATGCGATCCATAAGATACGCGGCGCGCGCCATGTATCCCGTGTGTTCCAGCACGCCGATCGCGGTGAACAAAATTGCAATCTGCGGTAAAAACTTGACGACGGAGCCCACACCGGCGAAGACGCCGTCGATGACGAGACTGCGGACATCACCCGCTGGAAGTAGCGAACCGATCTCGCGTGCAGTCGCTGCGATGACGTAGTCGATCGCATCCATGAAAGGCGTCGCCCACGAGAACACCGCCTGAAAGACGAGCACCATCACCACGATGAACAACAACGGCCCGTAGACGCGATGCAGCGCGATCGCATCGATGCGATCACTCAGGGTTCGCGCCGTATTCACTCGGCTGTTCACCGTACGACCGGTCACGCCGGCGATCCATCCGTAGCGCACTTCTGACTCGAGACGACCGGGCACAAATCCCGCCGAACGCAGTGACTCAGCGGCGCTCGCCACACACTCGGCGAGACTCGGCACATTCGCGAGATGTACATCGGTGCGCGACGAGCCAAGCAGTCGCAGCGCCTCCATGCCCGCCGCGCTTTCCGCGAGACCGTCGGCGACCAAGCAGCGTTCCAACGGCGCGAGCGCCGCCGCGGCCGCCGCAGGCAATGCAAAGCGACGTTGTGGTGCGGGCAGCGTCGCCGCGATGAAGAGCGCGCGCTTGAGTGGCTCGATGCCTTCGCCGCGCTTTGCGACAGTTGGCACGATCGGCACGCCCAATTCGTGAATGAGTTCGGGCACATCGATCGCGACGCCGGTCTCTTGTGCAATGTCGAACTGATTCAGCGCGACGACGACCGGGATGCCAAGCTCGAGCACTTGGCTGGCGAGAAACAGATTGCGTTCGAGGTGCACCGAGTCCACGACGACGAGCACGACGTCTGGACGCCAGCGATCATCGTCACGGCCGAGCAATACATCGAGCGCGATCTGTTCGTCTGGCGATCCGGCAGACAGCGAATAGCTACCCGGCAAATCGAGTACGGTGACGGGTTGCCCTTCGGCGCCTTTGAACGAGCCTTCGACGCGTTCCACCGTAACGCCCGCGAAATTTCCCACGCGTTGACGCAGCCCAGTCAGCGCGTTGAACAGCGTCGTCTTCCCGGTATTCGGATTCCCGATGATGGCGACCCGAAGCGTGGCGCGCGCGTTGGCGGACGGATCGCGCTTCGGAGGGCCGGCAATCGGCAGTGGCGCGGGCGTCGCGGGGTCGATCGAGGTCACTGCATAATCTCAGTCGGGACGAGACGTCGTCCCGCCGCGTCGCGTCAGGAGCGCGCTGACTGCGGTTGGACGGTGATGCCCGCCGTGATCGCGGAGCCGAGTGCGAGACGAGTGCCGCGCACTTCGAGCAGCATCGCGTGGCGGGAATCGATCACGTTCACGCTGGTGCCTTCACACATGCCCAGCGCACGGAGGCGACACGCTTCGTCCGCCGAACACTCGATATCGACGATCGTCGCCCGACTTCCTGCAGCACAGGCCGCCAGCGCACACGTGGTGCGGTTGGGCGACTCTGCGTTCGGTTGGATCGTGGGAAGTGAGACGACCGGAGGCACGTGATCTTAGATGAGAATGTTTCTCAAACCCTATGATGGAGTATACATAGTCGGCCTCGACCTATGCAATAGGGAGAATTACACTCGGGTAATTCCCCGACCCGCACGTCAGGGAAAACCTGATCTGACACATCAGCTGGCTTGGAGACTGCGCTCGATGCGGTTGCACGTATCGCGCAGCGTCAGCAGGCGCAGAATCGCTACGCGACGGCGCGAGCCGGTGTCGCGCCGGCGTCGGGATTGCGGCGCCACGCCATGATCACGATGCCGATCGTGAAGATGCCGATCGCGATGATCTGCGCGGTCGTGAGTCCGCCGGTGAGTCGGTCATCCTTGGCGCGAAAGAACTCAACAATGAAGCGTTCGATGCCGGCAAAGACGCAGTACATGCCGAACAACCACCCTTCACGCTGGCGGTGCGCCCGAAACTGCCAGAGCACGAGAAACATGATGAAGCCCATCGTCACTTCGTACAGCTGCGTCGGGTGTACGGCAATCACGGTGGCGGGATCGGTGCCGGCGGGAAACTGCACATGAAACTGCGACTGCATGACTGCCGCAGTCGACGGCGGCGCACCTTGGGGAAAGCGTGCGGCAAACGGACCGCTCCACGGGCGGCCGTAGTCGTCACCCACCGCCCAGCACCCGGTGCGTCCAACGGCGTAGCCCGCCGCAATGGCAATGCCGGCAACGTCGGCGAAGCGCAGGAAGCTGAACTTGCGCCATTTGATGGTCGCCCAACACAGGAACACAGCCCCAATAAAACCGCCCCAGAACACAAACCCGCCTCGGCTCAGGAACGCCGCCGGATCGCCGGTCAGAATTACGTAATAGGTCTTCGCGCCGATGAGCGTGCCCAGCAGTGCGGCAAGCACTACGTCGGGCATCGCGTCGGATTCGGCCTGGTGGCCTCGTCGTGACAGCTCGCGTTGGCAAACGATTTGCGAAATGACGAAGGCCGCCAGCACAGCTAATCCGAACCCGGTGACTTCTATCGGGCCGAAGAGGTGCAGCACCATCGGGTACACCGTTATCCCGTCGGGATTCATACGAGCAGCGACGAAAGGAGAAGAGGCGGCAAGTCGCGACAGCGACTCATCGTGGCGCGGTGACGTCGAAAGGGAACATACCCGGCAACGGAAGCGCCGACTGCGCGGTAAGCGCGGACGGCATGCGTTCGCCAGCAGCAAAACGGAACATTCCTGCGGCCGCAATCATCGCGGCATTGTCAGTCGCCAATCGCGGAGACGGTGCAAAGACGCGCGCACCGCGGGTGGTCATGCGATCAGCGATTCCCGCCTGCAGGGCCTTATTACACGCCACCCCGCCGCCAAGTACCACCGTCGTCCGTCGATACAGGCGGACCGCTCGATCGACCTTTTCGGTGAGCGTCGCGACCATCGCATCCTGAAACGCTCGGGCGATCGTCGCACGCTCGCGCTCGAGCGCACCGCGCGACTCCGCGTCGCGCACCGCGAGCAGTACCGAGGTCTTGAGACCGCTGAACGACAGATCGAAGTAGTCGTCGTCCCCGGCACGTGAGTTTTTGCGCACCATGGGCCGAGCGAAGCGATGCGTGTGGCCGGTCGTCTCGGCGTCGCCGGCGGTGCGCGACAACTCCTCGAGCGGACGTCCGCCGGGGTAAGGGAGGCCGAGCAGCTTGGCCACCTTGTCAAAGGCTTCGCCGGCGGCGTCGTCACGCGTGCGTCCCAGCAACCGATACTCGCCCCACTGCGGTACGTCGAGCAGCAACGTGTGGCCACCACTCACCAAGAGCGCGGTGAACGGGGGAGTGGCGTCGGGTGATTCGAGCAGCGTAGCAAACAGATGCCCTTCGAGATGATGCACGGGCACGACGGGAATATTCGCGGCCGCGCCCAACCCTTTGGCGAACGACGTGCCCACGAGCAACGCGCCGACTAATCCCGGCGCGTGTGTCACGGCAATCGCGTCGAGGTCCGCAAGCGTAACCCCCGCGTCGGCCAGCGCCGTCCGCACGGTCGGGACAATGCCCGTCAGATGCTGGCGACTCGCGATCTCCGGAACCACGCCGCCAAACAGCCGATGTACATCCTGTGAGAGAATAACCAGCGATTTCAGCGTTGGATGCGAAGCATCGCCCTCGACCACCGACGCGGATGTTTCGTCGCACGATGTTTCGATGCCGAGCATGCGCAGCGTGCCAGTGGCCACGGTCATTTCGCGGTGCGGCGCAGGTGGATCGTCAGCAGACGCGGAGAAAGATCGGTAACGCGCGCCTGTGTCCCCGGCGGAAGATCGAGATCCTGCTCGCGCACTTCGATGCGCACACTGTCCGGCGTGTCGTCGGTGATGGCGCGGTGCAGCACGGGCGGCGATTGCCGCAAGCGAAACAGATCGCGACGACTCCCCACCACGAAGGCACGCACCGGTACCACGGCGTCGCTCAGCGTCACCGCGCTATCCACGGTGAGCGCGACGCGTACAGGCACCCACGTCGCCGCCGTTTCTTCGCCGCCAACAATCAACCAGAGCACGCTGGCCAGCAACAGCGCCACACCGGCACGCGTGAGCACGGTCCACGACATACGCGAAGGAGCGTCGCTCACGACGTACGTCGCCGCGCGCGATGTCTTTCATCGCATGTATTTGCAGTCCGTACGGCAGCACCCACGCGAATCAACCGCGCGGCTCAGCCAACAAGGACTCAAGCAAGCGACGGTTAGGCTCCGAATTCCAGTCTTCACCGCCGATCCACACTTTCCGGATGAGCCCATCGCGCCCGATCACGAAGGTTTGCGGAACGCCGGTCGTGCGGTAGTTGTTCTGAATGACGCCGGTCGAATCGTGCAGCACTTCGAACGTGAGCCCGAACTCCTTCTCGAAATCGCGAACCGCCTGCTCCTTACCCGCCGGATCGATGCTCACCGCCACCACCTTGAGCCCCTTCGGGCCCAACGCGCTATACAACTTCTGAATGCTCGGCATCTCTTCGCGGCACGGACCACACCATGTCGCCCAGATGTTGAGCACCACCACGTCGCCCTTGTAGTTCTTGATCGACTTGACGGTCGATACACCATCAAGCGTGCGCGCGGAAAAATCCGGCGCTTCCGAGCCGAGACTGACCGACGTGAGTTCGTCCTTCAGGAAGTGACTCGCGGTGAGCGCGCCGCCGCCAAGTACGGCGATGATCGTGGCGACCACGATCCACTGTTGCTTGCCCGTCATCGCGTCGCCCTTACACCGACTCGACGCACAGGTCACGCAGCACACGAATCTCCGCTTGGGGATCGGCCGCGCTGAAAATCGCATTGCCCGCGACGAACGCGTCGGCACCGGCGCCAAAGCACCGCGCGATCGTGTCGCGCGAAATGCCGCCGTCCACTTCGAGTACCGCGTCGCTATCGGCCTGATCGAGCAGCCAGCGCGCGCGCGCGATCTTGTCGACGGAATAGTCGATAAACTTCTGACCGCCGTAGCCAGGGTTCACGCTCATGATCAGCAACAGGTCGAGCAAATGTGCGACTTCTTCGATGGCCGCCAGCGGTGTGCCAGGGTTGAGCGCGACGCCGGCCTTGCAACCGAGCTCCTTGATGCGCATGAGTTGGCGATCGAGATGCGGCGCGGCTTCGGCATGAATAGTGAGCACGTTCGCACCGGCCTTCGCATACTCGTCGAAATACCGCTCTGGCTCAACGACCATCAAATGCACATCGATGGTTAACTGCGTCGACCGCTTCACGGCATCGATGACTTTGGAGCCGAACGACAGGCTGGGCACGAAGCGCCCGTCCATGATGTCGACGTGAATCCAGTCGGCACCGCCGGCCTCACACATCGCGAGGTCGTCGCCCAGATGGCGGAAGTCGGCGGCGAGCACAGACGGCGCAATGCGAACGGTCATAGCAGTTGATGCGGGAACGGGAACGGGAACGAGAACAGACGCGACGAAGGCGACGTGGACACGACCTGTGCGACGAACGCATGCTGCACCGCAGGACGACGCATGGTCGCAAACTCGTTTGGCGGACGGCCGTTGCTCAGATAGAGCGCAACCGTGCCGTTTAGTCGAATCGCTTCGCCAACCGCCGGCACCGTGCGCAGCACCGTCCCCATCGGCGCCGTGGAGGCCTCAAAGTCGACGGTGCCGACGACGAGATGGGCATCGACGAGTCGCTGCCGCGCCTTGCCTTCCTCGAGCCCCACGACAATCGGCACGGTGACGGCATCCGGTCGGACGACGGGCGAATCGACCGGCGCGGGCGGCTGTGCAGCCAATCGACGCACTTGCTCCACACTGTCGATCACACGCTGAATACGCTGCTGCGCGCTCAGACTGTCGGCGGCTCGTTGGGAGCTGCGCGCATCCGCTTTGGACGTAGTCCCCTTGTCGAGACTATCGAGCATGAGCTGCAACGAGTCGCCCTGTTGAGGCTTACCAGGTTCAAGCGTGCGAACGCCAACGACACCGCCCGCAGCCCCGAGGACGCCACCAACCACGATCGTCACGAGTGCGCGGACGAACCACGTGCCGAGAGTCGCCGGCTTGCGTGTGCTCGCAGCCATCAGCGAACGCGCGCGAACATGTCGACTCGCATCG
>JBBQDB010000072.1:0-19940 GCA_038319245.1 Gemmatimonadales bacterium | reverse complement strand
GGGAACCAGCGACTGCTGTTTCCGCTGCCGAACACATTCACCAACTTCACTTCACCGAACGTGGAGAAGCCTGTTAGCTGAAACTCAACGCCAAGACCGGCCTGCAGACCGAAATCGGTGGAGCTCGCCGACGCGTTCGTGCCGCTGACGCGCGTGGTGAGATTATACGCTCCAGCGCCGACCAACGCGTACGGCGAAAAGATCGAGCCTTTCGTGTCGGAGAAGTGGTAAATCCCGTTGCCAGTGAAGCCCAGGCTGCGGAGGGTCAAGCCACCACCCTTGGAATTCCAGCTGTCGTAGCTGACATCGCCGCGCAAACCGAGCGTTTTATTGGATTGCGGGGCGAAATAGACATGCCCAGTCACGTTGTAACCACTGTTGGTTGCGTCGCCGAGCGAGCCGATCGGGGCGGAGAGACCGCCGCTGACGCCGAATGAGACAGTCTTTTGTGCTGTCGCGAGTGACGGAAGCGCAACGAGCGCCGCAGAAAAAGTCGCGGCCAGGGCAAGACGAATGCGATGCATACAGAACTCCGTGGTCAGTGAGCGCTCCGGATGGCGCGACGCCGGCCGCTTGGGCCCACGGTCACACCAGATCCCTTTATTCGGGAATCGCACGAACTCCGGTCACGAAATACTGGGTATCCCCGAGACAGGTAGTGGGGAGCCCGACGTGCTGCTCATACCGAACTGCAACTCGCTTGCCACTCAGACTGTCGATCAGCATGGCGACCGAATCGTTGCGCACGCTGAAGTTGAACGAGTCGGAGCGAAAGCCTTTGGCGATATCGGTATAGAGCGTCCCTTCCCACGTTTTGCAGACCCATCCTTTGCGTGACATTTTCTGCACGAAACCGGCGCGCTCGCCACTTGAGTACGTGTAGCCCATCGCGACGGCGGTCCAAATGGCCAGTCCCGCAGAGGGGACACCGAGGAGGACGAGCAGTGTCAGCTTACCCCAGTTGCGGCGGGCAAACGATTTTTTCGGGACGCCAGGCGCTGGTGCCGACGGTGCGGCGCCGGCATCGGCCCCGTTTCGCGAAGAATCTGAAAAATCTGAGGTATCAGCCATGGCCGGAAGTTGGGGAGGAGTCGCTGGACGCGCTACCTTACCCAGGTATCTACGACTCTCCACTGCTCAGGGTTCATCTCAGGGTTCATTGTGACTCCACCGCTCCGTCGTCAAACCGCCAGCGTAAACGTGCGCGGCGTCACCGTTGGCTCTGCTGCACCGATCGTCGTCCAGTCGATGACGAACACCGACACGGCCGATGCCGCATCCACTGCGCAACAGGTGGCCGAGCTCTTCGAGGCGGGGTCGCAGAAAGTGCGCATCACCGTCAACAACGACGAGGCAGCGCAGGCAGTCCCCGAGATTCGGCAGCGCCTCGACGATCGCGGACTTGATGTCCCGCTTATCGGCGACTTCCACTACAACGGGCACTTGCTGCTGACGAAGTATCCGGCCTGCGCCGCAACGTTGGACAAGTACCGCATCAATCCGGGCAACGTTGGCTCCAAGCGTCGCGACGCGAACTTCACGACGATTGTGCAGGCCGCGATCGATCATGACAAGCCGGTGCGCATCGGTGTGAACTGGGGCTCGCTCGACCAAGATCTGCTCACCCAGATGATGGACTCCAACGCCAACTCGGCCACGCCGCGTGACGCGAAAGACGTCTACATGGACGCGATGCTCGAGAGCGCGTTACGCTCCGCGACACTCGCCGAAGAAGTAGGGTTAGGGCACGACAAGATCATCGTCTCAGCAAAGATTTCTGTGGTGCCGGATCTGGTCGAATGCTATCGCCGACTCGCCAAGCGCTGCGACTATCCGTTGCACTTGGGTCTCACCGAAGCGGGGATGGGGACCAAGGGTGTGATCGCGAGCAGCGCGGCGCTGGCCATTTTGTTGAGTGAAGGCATCGGCGATACGATTCGTGTATCACTCACACCCAAGCCGAATGGCGATCGCCGCGAAGAGGTGTTCGTCGCGCAGCAGATTTTGCAGTCACTGGGCCTGCGCTCGTTCGCGCCGCAAGTCACGGCGTGCCCAGGCTGCGGCCGCACGACGAGCACGTTCTTCCAGCATATGGCCGAAGACATCCAAGGGTATCTGCGCGAACAGATGCCCGTGTGGCGCGAGTCCAAGCCCGGCGTGGTCGAAATGAAGGTCGCCGTGATGGGATGCGTGGTGAACGGCCCGGGCGAATCGAAGCACGCGAACATCGGCATCTCGTTGCCGGGCACGTTTGAAGAGCCCAAGGCGCCGGTTTACGTCGACGGCAAGCTGTTCACGACGCTCAAGGGCGACAGCATCGTGCCGGAGTTTTTGGCGATTCTTGAGAGCTACGTCGAGCGCACGTACGGGACGTTCAGCGCGGTGTGACCGACGCGGATCACACGATCAGCTCTTCCCTGCCGTCTCCAGTTCATTCGCCGCGATCTCGAGTTCGTCGACGATGGACTCGTTAAAGCCGAGTGCGCGGAGGCGAGCACCGACGCGACGATACCAACGCACCGTGCCGTCACGATCGACCGAGAATCGTCCCCACACGGTTTCGGGGAATGACGTGCGCCGCAGATCGGACAAAATCGAGTTCGCGTTGTGCACCTTGTCGGCCGCGCACACCCAAAGCGCGTCTTCGCTCGCGAGCGAGAGTCGTTCGAGATAGTCGCTCTTGCGATCGTCGTACGAGAGTTCAACGCCGTCGTCGTCGATGCGCCGCTCGCTCACCGCGACGACCGTCTCGAGCACGCTGTTCCCGAACTTGCCGCCGATGCGCTCTTCGAGCATCGCCAGCGTCCAACCATCACGCACGCAATCCTGCACGACGTCGTGGAGGATGCCTGCCACGATCGTGTCGTCTCCGCGTTGATAGCGCGCCAGAATGATCGCGACGTTCGCGGGATGTGTCAGGTACGGAAGTTTGGTGCCCTTCCGCACTTGCTGATCGTGATGCTTGGCCGCGTAAGCAAACGCGTGATTGATCCGATCGGAGTAGCCGGTCATGCGCGATGTCGGGAGCGGGGAAGGCTCAGTCAGGGAGCGGAACATACGTCGTCCGCGCGAACCAAGCCACCAGGGATTCGAGTCCCGCGCGATCTTCGTCGCCAAACGCGTCAGGTACACCAGAGTCGATGTCGAGCACCGCAATCAACGCGCCACCCGCGTCGAACACCGGAACGACGATCTCACTGCGAGAACGCGGATCGCAGGTGATGTGTCCCGGAAATGCGTGGACATCGGCGACCACCACCGTGCGTTGCTCGGCGGCTGCGGTGCCGCACACCCCACGACCGAATGCGATATCAAGGCAGCCGAGCGAACCTTGATACGGACCGACGCGGAGCAGAGCGCCGGGTCGCACCACGCGATAGAACCCCGTCCACAAGTGCCCGAACGCGTGATGCAGGAGTGCGCTCGTCGTCGCCATGGCTGCGATTGGATCGTCCGAACCTTCGAGCAACAGGGACTGCATGGCGTTGAGCTGCGTGTACGCGTCAGCGCGCGGCACAGCACGCAAGTCAGGGATAGCCGGTTCCATGAACGAACTCTCGAGAAGCTGAAAGGTTACTGCATCGGGCCGACGACCAGAATCAATCGCAAATCGAGCAGAAAGAGCGCGAGCCCCTGCACGATGATGCCAAGTCCTGCACCGATCCCGCCAGCGCGTGCGCCCCAGCGCCACGCGGTGATGGCCAGCGTCACACCAATAGCGACGTAACCAACGTCGAGGCCCGTGTTGAGCCAGAGGATATTGAGCAGCTGCTGCGCACCGGCGTAGTCGCGCAGTGCAAGTCCGCGCCAGGAGGCCAGGCAGATCACCAGATCGACGGCGCCCCACGCGGCCGTCTGTAGCGCGAAATGGCGCAGCAACGGCGCCGACGTGCGGCGAACCATCAGCCAAGCGAGCATCGCCGTGCCGAGCACCGTGCTCGTGCCGCCCCAGATCGCCAGACGAAGGACGTGCCCACGTTCCAGCAGCAACAGTGTGTCAGCCCACATGCAGCGCACAGTAGCCGACGCGCAGCGCGAGTCCAAGCCACGGAAAGGGCTGGATACGACAATGGGGGCCGACGCATTGCGTCAGCCCCCATGTCGCACTTCTTACCGCACTACCGAACCACGGTCCAATGAATCGCGAAGCGATCCGATTACTGGACGGTGATCTTGCCCTTCATGTTCATGGCCATGTGCGGCGTGCAGTTGTACTCGTACGAACCAGCCGGGACGCCCGCGAACGAGATGGTGTAGGTCTCGTTGGCGTTGAGCAACATCTTGCCCGACAATTCACCCTGCTGCTCCGGCATGTTGGCCGTGAGCGCCGCCTTCGCGGCAGCCGACAACTTCGTTCCATCAAACATCACGTTGTGCGGGCCGCCCGCAACCAAGATGAACTTCACGCCATCGCCCTGCTTGATCGTGAGGTCGGCAGGCTCGAAACGGTAGCCAGTTCCATCGCCGATCATCTTCACTTCATGCGTGGTGCCCGTGATCGGGGCCATCGCGCCAGCCGCAGGAGCCATTGCTGCCGGAGCCGCCGCCGCAGGAGCCATTGCTGCCGGAGCCGCCGCCGAATCCGTCTTGGCCGCCGCCTTGTCTCCACCGCAAGCGCCAAGCAGAAGCGCCGCACCCGCCACAACCGTCATACCGTAGAACCGCATGTCGAAAGGCCTCCAAAGCCAGATCGAAACTGTATGTCATCAACAGGACGAAGCCTGTAGCCCGCAGGGCCCTGCAGGCATTGTGAAGTTATTCACAAGGATGTCCGGATGCAAAGGCCCATTGCAAAGAAATCCCTTGACGGGCTGAGCGGAGACCGCTAGCCTCTTGCATCATGTCCGCCAACTCCTCCCGCCACCATCACGCGCATCACGGTCACGGCCCGACGGGTCGGGGCGCCATGCGCGTGTGCGGGTAACCAGCCAGCTCGGCTCGCCCCACCGTTCTACGCCTCCTCGGCCCGTCCACCTCGGACGGGCCTTTTTTGTCGTACGGCCACACGGCGACTCCGCCGACGGCTTCCCTCTCGGACTTCTGGATCTCACATGCTGCGAATTGCCCTGCCCAACAAGGGGCGCCTCAGTGAAGACACGCGCGAGCTGTTCAACGACGCAGGCCTCGAAGTCCGCTCCTCGAGCGAACGATCGCTGACCGCGTCACTGGGCGGCGAGTTCGAAGCGATCTTTGTCCGCGCTCAGGACATTCCGGAGTTCGTCGCCGATGGCGCTGCCGACGTCGGCGTCACCGGGTGGGATTTGGTGAACGAGTCGGAACGGGCGCTCGTCTCGCATCTCGATCTGGGCTTCGGACGCTGCCGCTTGGTCGTCGCCGCGAAGGACGATGCCGGCATCACCGCCGTCAGCCAGATTGGCTCGACGGAACGACCCGCCCGCGTGGCCACCGTCTTTCCGCGAATCGCCAAACGGTTCTTTGCCGAGCGTGGCCGACCGGTCGAAATCGTGCCGGTATCCGGAGCGGCCGAAATCGCGCCACACCTGGGAATCGCCGACGTCGTCGTCGATCTCACGTCCACGGGCTCCACGCTCAAAGTGAACGGGCTGCGCGAAGTGGAAACGGTGATGCTTTCGAGCGCACATCTGGTGACGGCCGCGAACGGCCCGCGCAATAGTGATCCGAGCCGACTCCAGGAGCTGGACGATCTGGTGACCGCGCTGGCCTCGGTGATCCGCGCCCGCGGGAAGCGATACCTCATGGCCAACGTGCCACGCGATGCGATGGACGCCGTGCGGGCGGTCCTGCCGGGACTCAACGGTCCAACGGTTATCGACGCCAACGGCGGAAAGTTCGTCGCAGTCCATGCAGTGGTCGCAGCGGAAACGATCTATCGCACGATTTCGCAGCTGCGCGCGCTCGGTGGCGAAGGGATTTTAGTGACCCGCATCGAGCGACTCGTGCCGTGACACTTCCACTCGCCACACCGGCCAGTGCGCCGGAGACTTCAATGACCGGCAGCACTATCGCGCCAGCTCAGCTTGCGCTCCGAGCACGTGGCGCACTCGCCGCGTTGGACGCCGCAACTCGACGGGTCATCACCGACCGCACGCTTACCGCCGACCAAACGGTTCGATCACGAACCACCGCGCTGATCGAGCGGGTGCGCCAAGAAGGCGACGTCGCACTTCGCGCATTCGCGCATGACTTCGATGGTGTGGCGATTGAGCAACTCGAAGTGCCACGTCGATTCTGGCAGCAGGCACTCTCCACGCTGGACCCGGAGCTCGCCACGGCACTGGAGCGTGCCGCGCGCAACATCACGCGCGTCCACAGCGCCTTCATGCCCGTCGCCGCCGAAGTTTCGCCGGAGCCCGGCATTGTCGTCGGTCGCCGACCAGATCCGCTCGGTCGGGTTGGCGTGTACGCACCGGGAGGCCGAGCCGCGTATCCGAGCTCGCTCTTGATGGGGGCGATTCCGGCGCGCGTGGCTGGCGTCGGCGATATCATCGTCTGCTCGCCACCGGGACCCAATGGCATGCCATCGCAGGTCGTGATGGCGGCGGCAGCGTTGGCCAACGTCGATCGGTTGTTCGCGATTGGCGGGGCGGGCGCGATCGCGGCGATGGCGCTGGGTACGGACACGGTGCCGCAGGTGGATCGCATCGTTGGACCGGGAAACGCGTATGTCGCCGAAGCGAAGTTGCAGCTCGTGGCGCACGTGGCGATCGACGCGCCGGCTGGGCCGAGCGAACTACTCGTGTTGGCCGACGGCAGCGCGCACCCCGAAGCGATCGCGCGCGAAATGCTCGCGCAGGCGGAACACGATCCGGACGCCGCCGTCATCGCGGTGCTCGTGGGTACCGACGCCAACGCACGCGCCACCGCCGTCGAGCGTGCACTCTCGGCGCAACTTGCGTTCGCGCCGCGGGCCGACATCGCACACTCGGCGCTTGCCACACGTGGCGCCATCGTCACCGTGCCAACACTTGCCGAGGGCATCGCGTTCGCGAATGCATGGGCCGCCGAGCATTTGTTGCTCGTGTTGAGCGACGACACGCGCGATGGTGCGCTGGCCAGACTGCGCAACGCCGGCACCGTCTTCGTCGGGGAGAGTAGTTCGGTAGCCTTCGGCGATTATATGACTGGCGCCAATCATGTGTTGCCGACGGCCGGCGCGGCGCGATCCTATTCGGGGCTGTCGACGTTGGACTTTGTGCGGTGGACGACCTGGCAGCGTGTGTCGCCAGAGGCCGCGGCGGGACTTGCGAACGATGTTGGGCGCTTTGCCGACAGCGAGGGATTGCCTGGACATGCCGCCGCGGCGCGCGCGTGGGCCCAGACAGAACAGGTTGCCGATAACCAGATCGCGGTACCGGAGAATCGCGGATGAGCACCGAGACCATAGCCCCCAGTGACCGTCTAACCATTGCACGCGCCGCGTATCAGGCCGTGCCGCTGTACGACCCGAAGCGCGCGCCGATCGATCTCGATCTCACCGACAACACGAACTTGTGGGGCGTGCCGCCGACGGCGGAGCGCACGATGCGCGAGTTCGCCGTGTCGATGGTGACGCGCTACCCGACGCTCTACGCGTCGGAGTTGAAGGCTGAGATCGCGACGTACCTTGGCGTGTCGGCCGACATGATCGTCACGGGCTCGGGTTCGGACGACATTCTCGATTCGGCGATGCGCGCCTTCGGTGAACCGGGCGATGTGGTAACCGGGTCGGAACCGTCCTTTGCGATGATTCCGATTTTCGCGCGAATGAACGCGCTGACGTATGTCGGCGTGCAGGAGCTGCCATCGCAGCAGCCCGATGCCGAGGCGTTGCTCGCGCAGCGCGCCAAGATCACTTATCTGTGCACACCGAATAATCCGACCGGCGCCGTCGTCGCACGCGAAACGATTGAACGCGTGGTCGCCGAGTCGGCAGGCGTGGTGTTCATCGATGAGGCGTACGCCGAGTTTGCTGGCGTCTCTAGTATCGACTTGGTGAAGTCGTCGGATCGGGTGCTGGTGATTCGCACGATGTCGAAGGCATTCGGTTTGGCGGGGCTGCGTATCGGGTACGCGGTGGGGCAGCCGTCGTTGGCGATGGAAGTCGAGAAGTCACGCGGACCGTACAAGTTGAGCGCATTGGCCGAACGTATGGCGATTGCCGCGTTGCGCGATGATCGGGCGTGGGTGGACGAACATGTCGCACTTGCTGTGTCGGTACGCGAACGTTTGGCGGAGTCGCTCCGTGCGATGGGACTCGCGCCGATGCCGTCGTACGCGAACTTTGTTTGTGTACCGGTCGCGAACTGCGTGGCCGTCGGACAGGCGTTACGGGCGCGTGGTGTTGCGGTGCGTCCGTTTCCCGCGCTGCCGCACGTTGGCGACACGTTGCGTATCAGTGTAGGGCCGTGGCCGGTGGTGCAGCGGCTGCTCGACGCACTGGAGCCGGCGATGCGCGAGGTGAACGGTCGATGAGCTCATCACGGAGCTCAGACCTGAGCACATCACCGATCGAGTCCGCAAGCGAGTTACCGAGCAGCGCACCGCCGTTGCGCGTCAGCGTATTTGATTACGGAGCCGGTAACCTGCATTCTCTGGTTAAAGCGCTCGAATTGAGCGGCGCCTCGGTACGCGTCGATACCGATCCAGCCGCCGCGGTACGCGACGTTGACGCGTTGGTGTTGCCGGGCGTTGGCGCGTTTACGCCGGCGGCCGAGCGCCTTGCGCCGGGTCGTGACGCCATGCGTGCCGCGCTACTGGGCGGACTGCCCTGCCTTGGCATTTGCCTTGGCATGCAGTTGCTCTTTGACACCAGCGATGAAGGACCCGGCGACGGACTCGGCGTGATCGCCGGCCGCGTCACGCGTCTCACCGCTGCACGTGTGCCGCAGATTGGCTGGAATCAGTTGGACGAGGTGAGCGAGCCGCTGTTGCAGGACGCCGCGCTTGGCGTGGCGTATTACGCGAACAGTTTTGTCTGTCGCCCGGCGGACGGTGGGGATGCGCACGTCACTGCATGGAGTGAACACGAAGGCGATCGGTTTGCCGCGTCGGTGCGCGTCGCCAACGTGATCGGCACACAGTTTCATCCGGAAAAGTCGAGCGCACCGGGCGTCGCGTTTGTGAACGCATTTCTCGTTGGTGCGACGAAGGTTCGCGACGCACGTTCAGCATCACATACAGCATTACGTACAGCATCATTTCCAGCATCACCTTTAGCGGAACATCGATGATCGCCATACCGGCGGTGGATTTGCGCGGCGGTCACTGCGTGCAGCTCGTGGGCGGCGACTACGCCGATGAACGCGTGCGGCTCGACGATCCTGCGGCCGTTGCGCGGGATTGGACGATGCTCGGTTTCGGCAGGATCCACGTCGTGGATCTCGATGCGGCGACAGGTCGTGGGGCCAATCGCGAAATCATTCGCGATGTGTTGCGCGATTCGAGTGTGCCTGTGCAAGTCGGGGGCGGCATACGCGAAGAGTCGCAAATCGAGCGACTGATCGACGACGGCGCGACGTGGGTGGTGGTGGGCACACGCGCCGTGGAAGATGAGGATTGGCGCAACGACATGGCGACCCGGTTTCCGGGGCGACTGATCATTGCGGCGGACGTGCGTGAACGCCTCGTCGTGACGAAAGGCTGGGCGGAAACATCACGACTCAACGTGATTGATTTTGTCGAGGAACTGGCATCGTTACCGTTGGCCGGCGTGCTGGTGACCGCCGTGCACATGGAAGGACGGATGGAAGGCACGGACTTGCCGTTGATGGAAGACGTTGCCGACGCCAGCGCTTGGCCCGTCTATGCGTCGGGCGGTGTGTCGAGTTTAGAGGATATGCGCGCACTCGAGCATCGCGGGTTGGCTGGCGCGGTATTGGGGATGGCTTTGTACACGGGTGCGCTCGATGCGCGCCGTCTCGCCGAGGAGTTTGGAGTATGACCGTCGTCGTTCGGGAGTCGAAGGAAACGCAGATCCGTATCGCGATCACCGCAGGCACCGGTGTGGCGCGTGTCGAAACCGGCGATGCGTTTCTCGATCACATGTTGGTCGCATTCGCGCGATACTCGGGAGTCGATCTCGATGTACAAGCGACTGGCGACTTGCGGCATCATCTCATCGAAGATGTGGCGATCGTACTTGGCCAGGCCGTGGCTGCGTTCGCACCAGCCGGGTGCGCGCGCTATGGCGAGCGGACCGTGCCAATGGATGACGCGCTCGTGCAAGTGGTGCTCGATATCGGCGGGCGCCCGTACTATCGCGGTCCATTGCCGTCGCCGTTGTACGATCACTTTCTCCGATCCTTTGCCGACAACGCGAAGGCGACGTTGCATGTGCGTGTGATTCGCGGACAGGACAAGCATCACATCGTTGAGGCAGCGATCAAGGGACTTGGGTTCGCGTTGCGACAGGCACTCGTGGAATCGGGCGCGGTCTTCAGCACGAAAGGGTCAGTGACGATCGACGTGCGGGCGGAATAGCGTGCTGACGCGTCGTCTGATCGTCTGTCTCGATGTGAAAGGGTCGCGCGTCGTGAAGGGCGTACAGTTCGAAGGGTTACGCGACGTCGGAGATCCCGTTTCGTTGTCGGAACACTACGAGCGCGAAGGTGCTGACGAGATCACCTTTCTCGACATCTCCGCGAGTGCCGAAGAGCGTGCGACGTTGCTCGATGTCGCGCGTCGCACGGCGGAACGACTGTTCATTCCGTTGACGATTGGCGGTGGTATCCGCACGTCGGATGATGTGGCACGTGCGTTACGCGCGGGCGCTGACAAGGTCTCACTCAACTCGGCTGCCGTGTCGCGGCCCGAAGTGCTCACCGAAGCTGCCGAGCGTTTCGGTGCGCAATGCGTGGTCGCGAGTATCGACGCGAAGATCGGCGCGAACGGCGCGTGGAAGGTGTGGGTGAAAGGCGGGCGCGAAGAGACGCCGCTTGAAGCAGTCGCGTGGGCACAGGAATGTGTAGCGCGCGGCGCGGGCGAAATTTTGTTGACGAGCATCGATCGCGATGGCGCGCGCACGGGTTACGACCTCACCCTGACGCGAGCCGTGGCAGATGCGGTGCACGTGCCGGTGATTGCCTCGGGTGGCGCCGGCGTCGCGTCGCACTTAGTAGATGCGGTGCGCGATGGCGGTGCGGACGCAGTACTCGTCGCGGGCATTTTGCACGATGGCGTCACGACGGTGCGCGCGCTCAAGGACGCGATGTCGCAGGCAGGGCTGCCGGTGCGCGCGATTCTCGAGGTGACGACGTGAGTCAGGTGATTGCACCCGCAACGCTGCTGCAGGCCGCATCAGACGTGGCGCAGCTCGCGGCCGGTGTCGCGATGCGCTGGTATCGCGGCGCGGTGGATGTGGAGACGAAGGGCGATGGATCGCCGGTGACGATTGCCGACCGTGAAGCCGAGCTGGCCGCGCGCGCGTGGATCGGGGAGCGATTCCCGAACGATGGGGTGCAGGGGGAGGAGTTTGGCGCGACTCGGCCTGACGCCAAACGGCAATGGATTCTCGATCCGATTGATGGCACGAAAGCGTTCGTGCGCGGTGTACCGCTGTGGGGCACGTTGATCGCCTGCTGTGAGGGCGATACGGTGCTGGCAGGCGCAGCGTGCTATCCCGCCGTCGGCGAGTTGTTGGCGGCGGCACCGGGCGAAGGGTGCTGGTGGAACGGCTCACGGGCGTCGGTATCGACCGTCGATTCGTTGGCGCAGGCCACCGCACTCATCACCGACGATCGGTTTATCGAGCGGCCCTGGCGAGGAGCGCAGTGGCGCGAGCTCAGTGAACAGGCCGGCGTCGTGCGCACGTGGGGTGATTGCTACGGGTATCTACTGCTGGCAACGGGGCGCGCGGACATCATGGTGGACGACGTCGTCAATCCATGGGACGCGGCCGCCATTCAACCGCTGATCACTGAAGCTGGTGGCGTGTTCACGTCATGGAGTGGTGTGCACACGGCATTCGGCGGCAGCGTGGTCGCGACCAATGCGAAACTGGCCGCAGCGACGCGTGCCATCCTGCATGACGCGGACGAACAAATCGCGGGACACTCTGACGGAGCAGTGGTATGACGGTACGTACGGTGACGCTCGATCTTGAGCGCCTCGATTTCAGCAAGGGGAATGGGTTGGTTACGGTCGTCGCGCAGGACGCGGTAACCGGCGCGGTATTGATGGTCGCGCAGGCGGGTCGGGACGCGCTCGAGCGCACGCTCGAAACAGGGGAAATGCACTACACGTCGCGGACGCGGGGCCTGTGGCATAAGGGCGGAACCAGTGGCAACGTGCAGCGCGTCGTGTCTCTAACCGCAGATTGCGACGCCGATGCGATTTTGGCGCGCGTGCGGCCCGCCGGACCCGCGTGTCACAACGGGACCACGTCATGCTTTCGGGACGACGCGCTGGCCGCTGATGCGATTGCCACGACTGATGCGACGATTTCGGCGCGCGCCGCCGATGTGGGCGCGTCCACGAGCTACACGCGGAAGCTGCTTTCCGATCGCAACTTGCGCCTCAAAAAGCTGGGCGAGGAGGCGGTCGAACTCGCCGTTGCCTGCACGGACGCCGATCTCCCGCGTGCGGCGGAAGAGACTGCAGACCTGCTGTATCACGCGCTGGTAGCCCTTCGCGCCATCGGTGGCACCCTCAACGATGTGCGGCGCGTACTCGACGCGCGGGCGACGTAGCGACGGATTTTCGTTCGCGTTTGGTGCCACGGCTCACAGCGGCTCACGTCGCACACGCCTAGTCATTGCGCGATGCGGTCGCTCGCGATGTTCGTGTGCCTTCATGCATGCGTTCGCCGAGACATTCATTCCCATCGTCGGTGTACGGAAATCGTGCGGCGCAGCGCAAATCACGCTCGCTGTATCAAAAGCACGCATCCAGATGACGAGGCGTTGACGGCTAGCACGAAAGTTGCCTTTTGACAGCGAGCGAATCCGCACGTGACGTCAAAGTTTGTCGCAGTTCGAGCGAAGTGAAGTAGTCCTGTCCGCTGTACAACTGCTCCATACCGGGAGACGGTCCCCGATGTCCCAGCCTCAGGCGGATGTCGGGGACAAGTTGCATCTGGGGGTCACGTTCGATGCCGCATCCTCCTGTCACGAATGGGGATGTATGACGCCCTGCACGCCCTGTCACCGAACTGCACTGTGTGTTCCACTGGCAAAATGACCACGATAATCGATTACAGATTTCGTGACGCCGCCGACGCCGCTCTAACTCAGTTTCAGTGAATTTCCGAGGGAATTCATGACGGTTGATACGTCGATGCTCGAGCGCGTGTGCCGATTACGTGACGCCCACACGGCCACATTGCACACCACGTAACACGTATGCGGGCGATGCTTCACGTCCACCGTCACATTGCCGCACGATCGCTGCTTCGCCGAACCGATGGAAATGTCCGCATTGTATTGATGTGTTCGTTATTCACGGCCCTAAAAAAGCTATTGCGTCATTTCTGACACAGATCGCAAATGTGTTCTCGCGTTCTCTTCGTGAAAGCAGACAACGCGTCACATTTCTGGCGTTGATCTCACGTTCGATTGTCGCATCAAGGCAACAAACGTGCGTCAGTCCATCAATTTTCTGTGACGAAGCCGAATTGCGCGTGTACTGGTGAATCCATCGCCGAATTGACGAAGTGCTAAGAATTCCATGTGACGTTTTCGTGAAACGCTGAGTTACTGGGCATGCCGATAGCAGTGATGAGCGAGGATGCGCGGGATGTGCGACGCGTGCTGGCGGGCGACGTCGAGGCCTTTGCGCTGCTCGTCGACCGCCACCATGCGCGATGCCTCCGCGTGGCTACGCATCTGCTCAGCGACGGCGATGACGCGGAGGACGCCGTTCAGGACGCATTCGTCCGCGCCTATCGGCACTTAGGCAGCTACCGGGAGCGGGATCGATTTGGCGCTTGGCTCCTGCGCGTGGTCGTGAACCAGTGCCGCACACACGCCGCGAAGCAGCGGCGATGGTCGAGCTCGCCGAGTGTCTCGGCGAACGACCTGCTCGCCCACGACAGTGGCGAGGATGTGGCGGACGCTGAGTCGACGCGCGAGGAGCTGACACGCGCACTGGCACAGCTCGACCCCGCGCAACGCGAGGCCGTCGTCCTGCGCTTCGCTGACGAATTGAGCTACGACGAAATGGCGACGATCACCGGTGTTGGCGTATCCGCCCTCAAGATGCGTGTGCAGCGGGCGTGTGCTCGGCTGCGGACGCTGCTCTCGGAGCACTATCATGCATGACCTACGGCAGGACGCCGACGGAGAGCCGATCGCCCGATGGATGCGCTCTGCGTTGCAGGCGCCCGTCGACAGTTCGAGCGCGCAACGCGATGCTATCATGGCGCGTGTGCGTCGAGTCCGCGCGCTACAACGCGTACAGCCGCCGATGCGTGCGTCGCGTTGGTCGCGTCGTGGCCTGCTCAATCCGTTGAGCGGCATGGCCATGGTGGCTGTCCTTGTCGCGATGGTATCGATGCGCAGTTTCGAGTTCGCGCGCGGCGTTCGGTCACTCGACACGGCGTCACTGGTGCTGGGTGATTCCGTTGTTCCAACGACAAGCGTTGGCCTATCGCATGACGCGTCCAGCGACGCGATCAGTACACGATTACTCGATACGCTTCGTATCGTAGAGTTCGTGTTGCGTGGACCTGATGTGCGTTCGGTCGCGGTGATTGGCGACTTCAATGGGTGGCAGCGTGGCACAACGACGTTGTTGCACGAGGGTCGGGACCGTTGGCATGCGCGGGTGCTCGTGCCGCGCGATGCGCTGCGATTTGCCTACGTCGTGAATGAGACACAGCTCGTCGCCGCGCCGCCACTTCCCAAAACGACAGCGACGCGTCGTTCGATTCCCGATTCGATCTGACCGAGATCTGACCGAAATCTGATCGCACGCTGATCGCACGCTGATCGCACGTTGATGGCGTTCTGATCGCCACACCGTGATCACCGCCGAGTGATCACGATGACACCGCAGGTCGTCGGTGTCCATTTGCCTGCCACACAACTGAAGGTCTTCTCGTGCAATTCTCGCGTGTATTCCGCGGGCACCCTGTGGGCTGGGCGCTTGTGTCGACGCTGCTCATTGCTGGTGGGTATATCGACCTCTGGCGCGGCGGCACGGACGTCGCGTCGACCTGCCTGGTGATCGGATATCTCCTGGCGGTTCCGCTTACGATCAGCAGCTGGGGTACTACGGCTGTTGCGAAGGCGTCGGGGCCCGCTGGGTCGTCTTTGGCTCCAACGTCATTTGCTGGAGCGCCACTCGCCAGAGCGTCATTCGCTGCAGCATCGGTGGGTGCAGCGTCAGTCGGTGCAGCGTCAGTCGCTGCAGCGTCGAACGCGTCGTCATCGGTCGCCTCCACGTCACGCACATCGGCGAAAGGGGTACGAGTGTCACGCAGCGCGCGATCACAGCCGTCGCACGCGCAACAAGACGCGCAACACGACGCGCAGGATGACGCGCCTCCGTACCGCGTCGCGATCGGTGTTTCGCTGGCCGTCTGGGTGTTATATGTGCTGACGTTAGCGCCAACGACGGCTATGTGGGACACGAGTGAATACATCGCGACGGCACGCGTGTTGGGCATTCCGCATCCGCCCGGCAATCCGCTGTTCGTGCTCATCGCACACACGTTCGCGCTGTTGCCATTTCCAGTCACGTACGCGGAGCGCGTCAACCTACTCGCGGCGACGACGAGTGCGATGTCGGCTGGTCTTTGGTGCCTGGTCGCGCATCGTATGCTGCGCGGTTGGGCGCTCGACGCGACGCATCGGACTATCGGCGCTGTGCTCGCTGCACTAATTGGCGCGACCTGCTTCACGGTGTGGAATCAGAGCGTGGTCAACGAAAAAGTGTACACCGTTGCAATGCTTGGCGTGGCGATCGTCTCATGGCTAGCACTGCGCTGGGTAGATAGCCGCGTCGACTCACGGCGTAGCGACGTGCTGTTTGTGTTAGCGGCGTATGTCTGCGCATTAGGCTACGCGAATCACCCGGCGGGCTTCCTTCCGGGTCCGGCGTTTCTACTGCTGTTGCTCGGCTATCGCGCCTCCATCGTGCGACGGTGGCGACTACTACTGGCAACAACGTTTGTCTTCATGATCGGCGTGAGTCCGTTTGCCTTCGAACCGATTCGTGCGGCGCATCAGCCACCCATCAACGAAGGCAATCCCACGGCGTGCACCGACGGACCGACGTTCTCGTGTACGTTCAGCGAGACCACGTGGCGGCGACTGCAAGCGAACATTCAACGCGAGCAGTACGGCGGGCATCCGGTGCTCGAGCGGCAAGCACCGTACAGCGCGGAGCTTGGCATGTGGTGGGAGTACTTTCGCTGGCAGTGGTGGCGTGACGCCGACGGTTCGCACGCGTGGTTGCAGCAGGCGCTGTCGTTGCTGTTTCTCGCACTTGGACTCATCGGAGCGGCGCTGCATTGGCGCCGAGATCGCACGTCGTTCACGTATATCGCGGCGCTCATCGCCACTGTGACGCCTGCGCTCATCTTCTATCTCAATTTTAAGTACAGTCCGGGGCAACAGCCGGAGATGGGCGACAGCGTGCTCCGTGAGGTGCGCGACCGTGACTACTTCTTCGTCTGGAGTTTTGCGACGTGGAGTCTCTGGGTTGGACTTGGCGTAACCGGCGTGTGGCAATGGCTTGCACGGCGATCAGGTTCGTGGGTTGTCGCGTCGCCGATTCTGCTGCTCGCGGTCGTACCACTACTGGGCAACGCGAGCGCGGCATCCCGACGCGGCCAGACCTTTACGCGCGAGTGGGCGCGCGACCTGCTGCGCTCCGTTGAACCGTACGCCATTCTCATTACGAACGGCGATAACGATTCATTTCCGTTGTGGTATGCGCAACAGGTCGAGGGTTTTCGCCGTGATGTGACAGTGGCGCTGGTGCCCTATCTTGGCACCGACTGGTATCCGCACCAGCTACGCCGTTGGCGTGTCGCGCCGTACGCGCACGACGGATTGCCGGTGTACGACTCACTGAACCGCGTGTTGCCGACGGGTTCGCCGTTTGCGCTTTCTGATTCGGAACTCGACGAGGTACCGCCGTATCTCGAATTACGCGAGCCGAGACAGTTCGCGCGCGGCCGTATCGTTGCGACCGTGGCTCCAGGCATCGTGACGCGTGATCAATTGCTGACGCTGCAAATGATCACCGACGCGTTTCCGGCGCGCCCGATCTACTTCTCACTTGGGGGCTACGCGCAGGCATTGGGGTTGGGCGCGTTCGTTGTGACACAGGGCTTGGCGCAGCGTCTGCTGGAGTCGCCGGCCAGCGAGCACCCAACTTACGCACGCTACTCGGCTGGGTTTATCGACGTGGAGCGAACGCGTGCGTTGTGGGCGACCTACGGCGGCCCTGCAGCACTGCAGGCGCAGGGGCGATGGCTGGACGAGTCGTCGATCAGCATTCCGTATGCGTATCGTGTGACCGGGCAGCTGCTGTCGTATGGTTTGGCGCAGCACGGCGATTCGGCTGGAGCCGAGGTAGTAATGAGGCAGGTGGCGCGGATCTCTACGCTCCTGAGACTGTCCGGTGAGACGACGGGTGCGGCATCGCGCTGAGCGACGTTGCTCGTTGACCGCAGCGCGTTGCTACGCGCACGACCTGACCTTGTCCATCGCGGATCACACCGGCCGTGTAGTGGACAGAGTGGGCGCTGCGCGTATGACCGCGCGTGGGATCTGTCGATCGTATCCAGTTGCATCGGAGATGCGCGTGATGCAGCGTAGATGAATTCCGGCGTGCTGCTCATTTCTGCACGTTTGCCGCACTCGTCTCAGACTTCTGGAGTTTTCATGGCTGTGCATCGATTTCGCCGTTCGCGCCTCGCGTATCATGTTCGTCTCGCCGTCGTGTGCGCGGCTGCTTTGTTGGGATCGGGGCACTCATTGCATGCACAGGCCGAGGAGCTTGTTGACGCGGCCGCCGTCGCCAAGATTCGCGATGAAGCGTTTAATCGTTCGCAGGTGATGACGATGATGTCGTATCTCACCGACGTACATGGTCCGCGCCTGACCGGTTCGCCGATCACCCGGCGTGCTGCCGACTACACGATTGCGCAGCTCAAGTCGTGGGGGATGACAAACCCGCATCTCGAAACGTGGGGCCCGTTCGGTCGTGGTTGGACGAACGACAAGTTTTATGCGCAGGTAACCGCGCCTGTACCATTCCCGGTGATCGGCTATCCGCAGGCGTGGACGCCGGGTACGAATGGCCTCGTCTCGAGCGACGTTGTGTACGTGCAGATCGAGAGTGAGGCTGACTATGCGAAGTATCGTGGAACGCTTGCGGGCAAGATTGTGATGCTCTCGCCGATGCGCACCGTGTCACCGAACTTCCAACCCCTCGCATCGCGTCGCACTGACGACGATCTGGCGAAAATGGAAGCTGCGCCGATGCCTGCCGCACAGAGTGCGCCCGGCCCGCGTGCAACGGCATCGGCACCGATCACCGCGCAGGACAGCGCGCGAGTGCGCTTGCTCGAACAACAGCGTGCGGCTGGCGCAGTCGCTGCGCGACGCCAGGCGTTCATCGCCAACGAACTTGTCGCAGCCGTGCTCGAACCTGGACGCGGGGATGGCGGTACCGTGTTCACCAACAACGGGCAGTCGCGTGATCCCAGAACGCCGTACGGCACGCCGCTGATCGTACTCGCGATCGAGCACTACGGCCGCATTCTGCGCAGTCTTGAGAAGGGTGTGCCCGTGCACATGGAACTTGACGTGAAAAACACGTTCTACGACAACGATCTCAATTCCTTCAACATCATCGCCGACATTCCGGGCACCGATCCGAAACTCAAGGACGAAGTGGTGATGCTCGGTGCGCACTTCGACTCATGGCACGCGGGAACTGGCGCTACGGACAACGCCGCGGGTTCGGCGGCGATGCTTGAAGCCGTGCGGATTCTCAAGGCAGCCAACCTCAAGCCGAAGCGGACGATTCGCATCGCGCTCTGGACTGGTGAAGAACAAGGGCTACTCGGTTCGCGCGCATATGTCCGCGATCATTTCGGTTCGCGTGACTCTGTAAAGGCGGAAGCAAGTAAACTCTCCGCGTACTACAACCTCGACAACGGCTCGGGCGCGATCCGTGGTGTCTTCGAGCAGGGGAATGCAGCAGCCGCATCGATCTTTCGTGCGTGGATGAAGCCATTCGAGGACAAGGGTGTCAAAGCCGTCACGCTCGCGAACACGGGCGGCACAGATCACTTGTCATTCGACGGTATCGGATTACCTGGTTTTCAATTCATCCAGGACGATGTCGAGTACGGCACGCGCTCACATCACTCGAACATGGACACGATGGAGCGCGTACAGGAAGCCGATATGAAGCTCAATGCAGCCGTGATCGCATCGTTCGTCTACCACACGGCGAATCGTCCGGGGCTCTTTCCGCGCAAGCCAGTCGCAAAATCAGCGATGTAACGTCGGCGAAAGACGCGTGACGTCTTAGATGACGGTCATGATCTGCGTACCTTCCCATCGCGCCGCGGGCGCTACGACTACCGGCTGTTGGACGGTTGCCGCTTCGACGCACAACATCTGACGTTCGTCGCCAGGTACGAAGTCGGCGCGCCCACTTGTACCCGATGCACCGGGATTCCAAACGACCGCATCCAGAAAGCCTTCCTTCTCGATGCGCAGTGCCCGATCGGGTTCACGGATCTCGAGCGTCTGCACCACGTCGAAATACACGCGGTCGATTTCGCCGTGTATCTCGAGCGCGTCGTCATACTCGGTATCGAGCGCGCGGTCGCGTAGCGCATCACGATACGTACACGCCTGCAAACCGATTACTTGCGTGCTATACGCGTCGATCACGCGAAAGTAGGGATGCAGCGCCGCGGTGAAGCTGATCGGCGTAGTGCTGGTGTTCTCGACGCGAAGCGTCACACGTAGCGTCGCGCCGGACACGGTCACGTGCAGCTGCGCGACGAAATC
>JBBQDB010000071.1:0-20265 GCA_038319245.1 Gemmatimonadales bacterium | reverse complement strand
GACCTACCGCTTCTTCTTTTCGCGCTTCTCACTCTTGTCGGCGCGATCGTCGTCGTCCACATCGACCGCCAACGGAAAGAAGAGTGCGCGTTGCACCGTGGGATACGGCACCGACCACCCCTTGGCGTCACCCCACAAAATGCGATTGAGTTTCTCGGTGGGCGCCGCGTCGGGATCCTGAAAGTTCATGCGAGCGCTCGCCGTCGCCGCCGACCGTCGTGCCGCAGCGTCAGCGCCCTTGATCTCACCGACCTTGAGATTCGTTTCGTACAATGACTGCTTGGGCACGCGCAGTGAGTACGGCGTGAAGTCCGGCTTCTCGTTTACGCCAATGAAGCTCGCGCGCATGTCCGTCGCGACGAGATCAAACAAGCTCATTGCGGGGAGTCCGAGCATGAGCTCGATCGTCTTCACCATGCTCGGCTGGCTGTAAAACGTGCTGTCGATAATGCCGCGTCGTGCGAATGGACTCGCCACCATCGCCACGGTGCGATGGCCGTCGATGTGATCGACGCCGTTCTGCGCGTCGTCCTCCACGACAAGAATCGCCATCTTCTTCCAGAACGACGAGTGGCTCAGCGCTTCGACCACTTTGCCTAACGCGAGATCGTTGTCGGCCACGCACGCTTTCGGCGCGCACCAGCCCGCGTTCGTGCCCTGCGTGTGATCGTTGGGGAGCACAATGAGCGTGAGATGCGGCATCTGCTTTGCCGTTTCCCACTCCTTGAGGTGCTCGATGACGATGTCCGCCTTGAGTACGTCGGGCGCTTCCTGCGTCCAGCCCGGATACTCACGCACGAGAATCCTGTCGAGGCTCGGGATCTCGCTGCGTGTCTTGTACATCTTCGCAAAGGTCGCGCGCGTCCACGCGGAGTTGTACGACGACGAATCGCGATAGTGCGTCAGCAGCTTGAGGCGCGTCTTTGGCAACGAGTCGCTGGCGGCCGGCGCGTACTCGCCAAAGCTGACGACGCGCTTACCCTTCGCGAGCGCAGACTCCCACAGAAAGCCGCCGTTAGAGTAGGTAAGTGGATCGTTACCTTCGCTCGGGTAACTGCGACCGAGGTAGAGCGGCCACATCGGATACGCCGTCTCGTTGGCCTGTGTCAGCCAGTTGTGCCCGTCGGCGGAGTTGCCGCCCGACGCAAAGAAATGATCGAGCAAGACAAACTGCTCGCTCAGCGCATGCGCGTTCGGTGTGACGTCACGACCGTACATCGTCAGGCTCGAGTCGCTCGCACCTTTACCGATGTCGCCGAGTACCTGATCGTAGGTGCGGTTTTCTTTGATGATGTAGACGACATTCTCAATCAGACTCGCTTCGCCTGGTCGCTCGGGCACCGCTCGCGCAATCGCGGTCGCGCGCGGCGTCAGTGACGGCGCGCTTGGCCCCGTCGCAATGTGGAGTCGATTATTCTGCGCGACACTTGTTGTGTACGCGGTGAGTTCAGCGTCGCTCGGCATCGCGATCACATTCACCGAGCCTCGTTCCGCAAAGACATATCGCCCTTGCTGTCCGTTCGTGCGTCCCGTGCCTGCACCAACGCCGAAGAGCGTACCCACTGCGAGTGTCTGACCGTCGCTGCTCACGTCGACGCTGCTCGGGAACCATCCGGTGGGAATGAGACCGCGCAACGTCGCACTGGCAACCGCCGCAGCACGCACATCGTACAACGCGACGGCATTCACGCCGCCGAGTGTGACCAGCAACGTAGTTCCGTCGGGTGACAGCGCGAGTGCCGTTGGTGTCAGCCCGATCTTGCGCTCACGAAACGGCGCGAGTGCGATGCTGCCGATGCGCGTATTGCCGCGCGTGTCGATCACACTCACAGAATCGCTGTTGCCATTTGCCACGTAAAGCCGCTGCCGCTGCTGATCCCAAACGAGCGCCGTCGGATGCGAACCAACGCTGAGCTGCTGCGTGATAGTGCCCGTGGCGACGTCGATACGGTTAACCGTGCCTGGAAGTGCGATGCCACGTGCGTTGATGCGTACGCGCTCCGCCGATGGGTCGCAGCATTGTGTCGCACTGCGGCTACCCGGCTTGGGTTTGGGGCCACCGAACACGGTCACCCACGCGGTCGCGCCATCGGCCGAAATCACCGACGCAATCGGTAAGACGCCGAGTGCGACGGTGCGAAGCGTCTTTCCCGATTCGATGTCGAGTACGACGAGCTTATCGTCGGCTGGCAGCGGCAGCACGGCAACGCGATGTCCGTCAGCGCTCTTGCTCGTGGCGATTGCCGGCGCGCCCGCCATGAAGTCGCCGAGTGGTCCAGATTCGACAACGATCGATGCGCTGCTGTCGGTCGCGTAGCTGACGAGTTGCGAGACGGACTTGGCGCGCGCGAGCGGTGGACCACCCGGCGTGCGGCTGGCCGCAACATCGGCGGGGAGCTTGCCCACCGACGAAATCACGGCGCGCTTGGTGACCGGATCGATGCTGATACCTTGCACGCCTGGTCGACCATTGAATGCGGCGTGTGCAATCACCCGATTGTCGCGCCACGCAAGTCGCCAAGCGCCTCCGGGGGCCGCCACCCAGAGCTCGCCCGGCTCTGCGCCAAAGCGCACCGCGGCGACGCGGCCAGTGAACACGCTTTGCACCCCGGCCGGCGTCACGCGTTGGCCAACCGCGAAGACGCCAGGGTCCGTGATATCGCGTTGAGGCGGGAGCTGAGTGGCAGCCTGTAACAGTGCGACGAGAGCGACGAGCACGAGACGGTCCGGGAAGGAGTGAGATCAGGACCTTATCGTCAAACGCTACTACATGGCAAGCAACGAACCCGTCACGATGGCCTTCGTCTCCGTAGAAGGTGTGCCGTGCTCAGTTGCTGTCCGCGCGCTTATTGCCAGCGGAAGATGCGCAGCGCGACAGCGAGGCAGACCACGCAATAGAGACCGAGTACGCCAAGTTGTGGTAGTACGGTCATCACGCCGGCGCCTTGCAACATCACGGCGCGCAGTCCGTTGACGAGCGCGGTCAGCGGTAACGCTTGCACGATGGGTTGAATAGACGCAGGAAAATTGCTCGACGCGAAAAATACGCCGCTGAAAATCCACATCGGCAGCATGATGAAATTCGCCAGACCGCTGGCGCCCTCGACGGTGCGCGCGCGTGACGAGAGGAGTAGCCCGATCGCGCCAAAGGCCGACGCACCGACGAACGCGACCAGTGTCAACAGCATCCACGACCCACGAATCGGTACGCCAAGCACGCCGACGCCGAATCCCAGCACGACCGCGACTTCGAGTGCGAGAAAGAGCAATCGCGACATTACAAACGAGAGCAGATATTCGAGCCGAGACATCGGCGTGGCAACGAGACGCTTGAGCAATTTCTGCTTGCGCTGACCGACGATCGCGAAGGCCAGACTCCAGATGCTGCTACCCATAATATTCATGGCGAGCAAACCGGGTACGAAGAAGTCGATGTATCGCGAGCCGCGTTCGCTGATCGTGATCTCGTGCACCTGTACCGGATCGAGTCGGCCACGCGCACGTTGTATGATGTCATCCGTGAGCTGACGCGCCGCGCGCGACTCGGGGCGCGCGGCATCGAAGCGATACTCCACGCCGCCGCCAATCTGTGGCACGACAACCAGCGCGGCCGTCCCCGTGCGCAGGACATCGTTGATGCTATCGACGGGAATCACACGATGCACCAGCAACGCACCAGAGTCTTTCGCCGCCGCGGTCAAGGCGGTGCTCACACGCGCCGCCGCGCTGTCGCCCGCCGGTGCCGCTACGCTGGCAATAATCGATTGCTCGGGCTTCTTGTCGCGAAAGGCGATGGCCAAGCCACCCGCGAGCAATAACGGAAAGACAAAGGTCCAGAAAACCGCTTCGGGCTCGCGCGTAAACTCGCGAAAGCGGGCCAGCGTGAGTTGCTGTAACGACGCGATGCGCATCACGCGTCCCTCAACTGACGACCAGTCATCGAGACAAACACATCTTCGAGCGTCGCACTGTGCGTGCTGACTTCCGACCAGCGAACGCCACGCGATTCGGCTAACGACAGCAGCGGTGGCAGGGCCTGCTGCACGTTGCCGACACGCAACTCGTAGCCGCTGTCGGTTTCACGACCGCCGCGCACATCGGGCAACGCCAGCAGTTGCTCGAGCGCAATCGGATGACGCGCGGCTACATCGTCGCTCGCGCTCGACACCCGAATCACATGCTCGGCGCCAAGCGACGCGATGAGTTGCCTCGGCGTACCTAGCGCGATCACTTGTCCGTGATCAACGATCGCGATGTTGTCGCAGAGCCGTTCCGCCTCGTCCATGTAATGCGTGGTGAGCAGAATCGTGCGCCCTTCTGCCTTGAGCTGCTCCACCAGCGTCCACAGTTGCCGACGCGACTGCGGATCGAGCCCAGTGGTCGGTTCGTCGAGAAAGAGCAGCGTCGGATCGCCGACCAGCGCGCAGGCGAGTGCAAGGCGCTGCTTCTGTCCGCCCGAGAGGCCGCCAACACGTGCGACGCGCTTCTCACCCAACTGCACCAGGTCGATGACGTCACTGACGGCGCGACCCGTGGTGTAGAAGCTGCGAAACAGCGTTACCGTCTCGAGCACCGTCAGCTTTTCGGCGAGCTGCGTCTCCTGTAGCTGAATGCCGAGCTGCGCGCGCAATGCCGTCGCGTCATCATCCCAGCTGAGTCCAAGCACGCGCACCGAACCACTGTCCGGTGTGTTGAGCCCCTCGCAGATCTCGATCGTCGTGGTTTTGCCCGCGCCATTCGGGCCGAGCAGACCGAAGCACTGACCGCTGGCGACTCGTAAGTCGAGGCCATTCACGGCAACGACGTCGCCGTATGATTTTCGCAGTCCGATGACTTCGAGTGCGAGCGGAGTAGACATTATGGCGGTAGCGGTCGTGGGAGTCCGGGCCTTCAATGAGCCGCATTCGCGAATGCGTCACCGAACCTCGAACGTATCGTCGTGCTACGATGCTCCACAACCAACTACCGCCGCCGTGCCAACGTCAGGAGTGCCTGTGTCGACGTTACCTGCGGCTGCTGTTACGCCACGTAACTGCAGCCAACCACGTCACACCAGATGCTACGGATTGCGGTGTCCTACTTCACTGCCAAGGGTGTGATCGATGAGCCGCATGAGTTTGGCGGCCGCAGAGTGGACGGCCAAGTCGACCGTCGCGCCGTGGCTCGTGACGGCCATCGGTTGCCGCCCCTCGAGCCGCGCTTCCATCATGCACCGCTTGTCTTCCTCGCCGCGCTTCGCGCCGTGTTCGTCGCTCACGTGCACTTCCACGCGCGAGATGCGATCCGAAAAGCGATCAAGCGCGACCTCGACGTCGCGTTGCACGCGCAACGCCATCGCCTCATCGCCATCGACATGCCGATCGGTGTTCAGCAACACTTTCATTCGTGATCTCCTACCGATGTGGTGAAATTCCGAGCGTCAGCGCGCATGCGTTGCCGCTTCGCCTTCAGTGATCCAATAGCCCGACTGCTTGTAGTGCTCGTACAGCCGTGATTCGTAGTCACGTGTGATGGCGGTGGCGTCCGAATACTCCGGCGCGCTTCGGAGCTGGTCACGCGTAAAGGACGTGAACACTTTCGACTCGGTCCAGCTCACCTTGTCGGTCCAATGCGGTGCGACCAATACCATCTTGCCCGGCCACCAGTTGCGTGTGTCGACAACGAGGTAGCGAATCGCCCAAGTCTCATCGTCGATGATGAAGTCCTGCACATGCCCGATCTCTCCGTCGACGGCTTGCATGTGATACCCTGTCACGGCAGCGGTGCTCCGCAGATGCGCGTCCCAATGTTTCGTGCCGGGCTCCGCGTTCCGCGACGTTTCACGGTTTCGCGCGATGTACGGATACGTGCCCCACATGTTCCCGCCACCGAAGTACAACGGATACTGGAAATAGCTGTAGTACGATTCTTCGTATTGGCGTGAGACCGGCTCGTCGCTCGTGAGCGGCGGACTGTCGAGCACGCGTTGCTTGGAGAGGTTGACGCTGATGGTGCGTGCCTCGGTGTGCACCACGCCAAGCGAATACGGCGAGATGAGCACTTGCCGATCCGGTAGCCATCGGCCGGTTTCAGCGGTGAGATAGCGGATGGTCCAGAACTTGTCGTCGAAGAGAAACTCCTTCACCGTGCCGATGTCGCCATCGGTGGCGTGCAGCGCGTATCCCCTCAGTTTATTGGCGCGGTCGAGCATGCTGTCGCTCCGGTCCGGGTGATCGTACGTGCGTCGTACGCCCGTGCTACTGCCGGAATCGTGCCGCGCGTGGCGTTTCAGCTCGGTCGGGTTGGCGCGTATCCGCTGCGTGTTCCATTTGCGTGCCATCGTCGTGCCGTGCGCGTGCCATTCGCGCCGCCGCCAATCCTCGCATTCAGCATATGCGTGGGCGAGATTTCTCCACGTCAAACGGCCCAAACCGCCCTCCATCCGCAGTCCACACCTACCGAGGCACTTCGCATGCACTCATACAACGCGCAGCACATGGCCGAGAGCTGGCGTACGGTTCGCAAGAACACGATCCAGGTGGCCGAAGATATTCCGGCGGACAAGTACGACTTTCAACCAACGCCGGACACGATGACCGTGGCGCAGATGCTGGCACATCTGGCGACGGGCACGCACTGGGCCGAGCAGATGCACTTCGTTGAGAAGAAGCACACGGTCGAGGGCTCGGACTTTGGACGCTACATGGGCGAAGGCGCAGCCATGGCGGCCGAACTCACGACGAAAGATCGCATCGTTGATGCGCTCATCACGCGCGGCGAAGGTTTTGCGCTGCAATTGGAATCGTTGAGCGACGAACAGCTCGCCGAGTCCGTCGTGTTGCCCAACGGCACCAAGTCGCGCTTCGAGATGTTGCTCGGCATCAAAGAACATGAGATGCATCATCGGGCGCAGTTGATGCTGATCGAGCGTTTGCTCGGTATCGTGCCACATCTCACGCGCGCACGGATGCGCCGCTAAGAAAGCATCGCCGGCGCGGGCGATCGCTCGCGCCTTGGGTCAGGGCGCGCTACACTTTCCCGATGGAACTCCCCCAAGCCCCCCTCGGGAACGGGCAGCATCCCGTGACCCTCGTCGTCATCTCGGCGAATGACCTTGCCGCGTCGAGTGCGTTCTACACGAGCGTGTTCGGATGGGCGATGACAAAAATGTCCGCGGAGTTGTCTGCCGCGTACGTCGCTGCTGGCCCGATGATCGCGCTGCGCGCCAATGTCCCGGACGGATTTCCGGGAATCGTCCCGTTCATCGGCGTACAGGATGTCGATGCGATGCTCAAGCGTGTCGTTGCACTCGGCGGCACCATTGAACGCGCCAGTTGGAAGTTGCCGATGATGGGGACCATGGCCCGCTTTGCCGACGCGAGCGGTACCGTCTACGGGCTTACGACCGCGGCATCGCCGACGGGTTCACCGCACGTGCCCATGCCGTTCGGCACGAATCCCAAGCCGCCGGTGAATACGATCTGCAGTCTCGAGATGTACACCGCACCTGACGCTGCGCCACCGAACTTTTGCGAAATCCTCGGTTGGGGTACACGCCCGACCATGCCCGCCTTCGTCGCGTTTGATGCCGGCGCTGGAATCGGCGGTGTTTTTCAATCTCATACGCCCACGTTGCCGGCCGTGGCGTATGTGTACGTGCACGACGTCGCCGCGACGTTGCTCGAGATCGAAGCGGCCGGCGGCAAACGCCACGGTGATGCGATGAGCATGCCCGGCATGGGTACGTTCGGTTACTTCGTCGATCCGTCGTCCACGACAATGGCGCTGATCGGTCCGTAGCGAACCTCGGCAGTTGAACCTTCGGCAGTCGAACCTCGACAGTCGATCTGGTCGCGCTGGGCTGTTTCGCAACAGGACAGATACACAACGGGCCGACGCTTACTACAGCGTCGGCCCGTCTTGTTTTCAGTACGCGCGATGCGGTATCACACCGGGAACAGCATTTCCCGATAGCGCGGCAACGGCCAGAACTCGTCGCCGACGTTGACTTCGAGTGCATCGCACGCGGCGCGCACTTCGCCCATCGTGTCGCAGCCAGCGCTCGTGAGATACTGCGCCTGCCCATCCGCTTCGTCGTGCATGTGCTCGGCCTTCGCAATCACCTTGGCAAGCTCAGCACGCTTCTTCTGCAAGGTTGCGATCATCTTGCTGGTCACGTTGGCGGCATCGACCAATGGCTGCACGTTGATGCCAGCGGCTGCGCCCTGACCCGCTGCGCCGGCAATCTGTCCGACGTACGCGTACGCGGCCGGCAAGACCTGCGTATCCACCATCTCCTGCAGCGTGTGCAGTTCGATGAGGATGTCCTTGATGTAGCGCTCGAGACGCACATGGTAGCGGCTCTCGAGTTCAGTTTCCGTCAGGATACCCGTCGACTTGAACAACGCCTTCGCGTCCGCCGTCGTGAGCTGCAGCAACGCTTCCGGCGTACGCCGCAGGTTGAGCAGCCCGCGCTTCTGGGCTTCCACGACCCACTCGTCTGAGTAGTTGTTCCCTTCGAAGCGCACCGCGGCCGTTTCCTTGAACGACGCGCGCACCACCTTGAGCACGGCATCGTCTGTGCTCTTGGTCGTCTTCATTTCCTTGCGCAGCTTGTCAGTCAACTCGGTGATCGCTTCGGCAACGGCCGCCTGCAACAGCATGACCGGGAACGCGATGCTTTGCGATCCACCAACCGCGCGGAATTCGAACTTGGCGCCAGTAAATGCGAACGGCGACGTGCGATTACGATCCGTGTTGTCCTGCTCGACTTCCGGCAACTTGGCCACGCCCAACTTGAGCATCGCCTGCTCGGCGTTGGTCGGCGACGTCTTGCCCGCGGCGATGTCTTCAACGACGCGCGTGAGCATGCTGCCGACAAACGCCGAGATGATCGCCGGCGGCGCTTCGTTGGCGCCGAGCCGATGTTCGTTGCCGCTCGTCGCGATACCAGCGCGCAGGAGCCCCGCATGCTTGTGCACACCCTTGAGCACGGCGGCCAAGAAGAGCAGGAAGCGCAGGTTCTGATGCGGCGTCTTGCCCGGCTTGAGGAGGTTCGTGCCATCGAGGTCGTTGTCGGACGTAATCGCCATCGACCAGTTGCAATGCTTGCCCGAGCCGTTCACACCAGCGAATGGCTTCTCGTGCACGATCGCCTGCAGGCCATGACGCATCGCGATCTTCCGCAGGATCGCCATCGTCAACTGGTTGTGATCCGTCGCGATATCGGTGTCTTCAAAGATCGGCGCCATTTCGAACTGTGAGGGCGCGACCTCGTTATGACGCGTGACGATCGGTACGCCAAGCTTGTAGAGCTCGAGCTCGACTTCGCTGATGCACGCCTGCACGCGCTCGGGAATGCCACCGAAGTAGTGGTCTTCGAGCTGTTGGCCGCGTGGTGGCGGCGCGCCGATGAGCGCACGGTTGGCCATGACGAGATCGGGGCGCAGCGCAAAGTGCGCGCGGTCGATGAGGAAGAATTCTTGCTCAGCGCCGAGTGTCGTGGTGACGCGCAACACGCCCTTGTCGCCGATGATTTCGAGCAGCTCCTGCGCGCGCGCCGACAGCACCTCGGAGCTGCGCAACAGCGGCGTGACTTCGTCGAGCGCTTCGCCGTTGTAGCCGATGAATACCGACGGCACGCACAGATACTTGGTGCCTCCCGTCTCGGAGATGAACACCGGCGATGCCGGATTCCATGCCGTGTAGCCGCGCGCTTCCCACGTCGCGCGCAGGCCGCCCGACGGAAAGCTCGACGCGTCCGGCTCGGACTGAATGAGCTGCTCGCCAGTGAACGACTCGATGGCATGCTTGCCTTCGTCGAAGTTCAGGAAGGCATCATGCTTTTCGGCGGTGAGGCCGGTCTGCGGCTGGAACCAATGCGTGAAGTGCGACACGCCGCGTGAAATCGCCCACTCCTTGATGACCTGCGCGACGGTGGGCGCGATATCGGAGTCGAGCTTTTTGCCGAGCCGGATGGTCGCGGCCAGCTTTTGATAGACGGACTTGGGGAGCTTCGCGCGCATCTGGCGCAGGCTCAGCGTATTTGAACCGTACCACGCGCTCGTCGGCTGCTGCACGCCGTTCTCTTCCGGGCGGTGCGACGTACGGACGGGGCGTTTAGTGACTTCGCGCAGCGCGACGGAGCGCGGATTAATCGGTGAGGCCATGAGATCAGCGATGTGGGGAGGACGAGACGAGCGACACGTAAAGCGACGTGAACGTTTTCCTGCACAATCGACTGAAATATCAGCGCATTAGAGCGAAAAACCAACCGCTTAGCGTCGCCGTGAGTGAATGGATGTGCAAATCGCGCACAGAATACACAACAACACGCTGTTGCTGGCAAAAAATCGAACAAACGCCGAATCGACAGTCTCCTGCAGTCGCTGTTCGATGTGCGCGGTGATACCGTGCAGCGTGTCTCGAATCCGACCTTTCGCCGCGCGAGCCGCCGTCCGGCGCGCCCTGTTCGCCGTATGCGCCAGCACCGCCCTGGCCTGCGGTGGTGACGCACGGCCAGCGGCGCAGTCGTCGCTTCCCGCCGTGCCGCCAGTGCCAGCGCCGGGCGACCCCGCGTGTCCACGCGACGGCACGTGGAAAGGTTGCGCGCTCGAAGACCGCGTAAAAAAGGCGGGGTTATTCTTCAAAGCCGCCGACGACACGATGCATGTCGCGTTTCTCAAGGCGCCCGGTGTGCGCTACCAACTCGGGCTCACCGCCGCGCTGGTCGCCTTCTACTACGCCGACTCGGCGTCGGCGTCGCGTGACCTCGCCTCGCTCGATGTACGCCGGCTGCTGCCCAAGGGCGATACGCTCGGGCCGTGGAAGTCGGTGCCGTCGGATGTGATTCAGTCGGCCAACTTGATTGCCGTATTGCTCGACGCCAAACCGCTGCAGGTCGAGCGCGTACGTCGCGTCATCACTGCCGGCGCCCCGCAGCCGGCCAGCACGCCGGCCTCGCAAACGATTCCACAGACGTTGCCGCCCGCTCCTCCGGCGCGATAGGGCGCTGGTGACGTCGGCGGTTCGACAACGATTCGTCGAATTGGGAATATGACGTCAAACCCCCACGCACCGATTCGTCTGTTTACCGTGGTCAAAGGCATGCAGGCGCGTCGTATCAACCGATTATTCTCTCCTTCGCTCCCGAGATTTCGATGTCGGCTGTCCTCGATTCAATTCGTGCGGAGTATCAGCGCTATCAAGTGCTGGCTGAACGCGCCCTCGAGCAAGTGCCCGAAGCATTGCTGAGCACCCCGGGGTTCGGCGGCGGCAATTCGCTGACGATCATTGCATGGCATGTCGCGGGAAATCTGCGCTCGCGATTCACCGACTTTCTGACCGACGATGGGGAGAAGCCGTGGCGGAATCGCGAGGACGAATTCGCCGTGCGCGAGGTCTCGCGGGAAGCACTGCGCGCGCAGTGGATCGCGGGCTGGACCGCGCTCTACGACGCGATTGGACCGCTGACGGATGCCGATCTCCATCGTGTCGTCACGATTCGCGGCCAAGCCCTGACGGTACACGACGCACTGCATCGCTCCCTCGCGCATGCGAGCTACCACGTTGGACAAATCGTAACCGTCGCCCATGCGCACCTCGGCACATCATGGGACTACTTGAGCATTCCACCGGGCGGCTCGGCGGCGTACAACGCGGCGCCGACGCGTGAGACCCCAGAGGCCTACATCGCCTCGCTTCGCGGTGGCCAGTCTGTTGAGCACGTGCACCCACCAGTCTAACCTCGAATTGCCGCAGCGAGTGCGTTCGCAGATTGCCTCCGAACTCCGCTCGCTGGTGACATCCTCAGAACACGGCCTTCGGCACACGGCCGCGTAGGAACGGACGAACCGAGCGATCTGCAAAGGCGCGTCGTCGAGGGCCACGTGAGCGCAATTCAAATTCTGCATACGGACTGAACACGAGCGTGGCGCTCGCCACGCCGAACGCATTTGACTGCTAGCGACGGCTCGCCAAGGCCGGGCGCGCCGCTGCGGCGGGCTGGCTGTCGAGCACCGAGCCCAAGGCTTCGCCGGTCCATTCGATGGCCGAGGCGTAGAACTCACCCGCGCGCGCCGGATCGAGCCCCATTTCGGCGATCAATTCGGCCGAATGTTCGAACAGGCCAAGCTCGTACGATTCCGCGAACGCCAGCGCGTTGGCATACGGCCCGGTGCGATCGAGGAGCGCTTCGCTGGCCTCTTCACTCAACGCGACCCGCTGGAGGATGTCGCTGAGTGACATGCGAAAGACGGCGTCCAACAGCGAAAACATGCCGACCAGAAACAGCGTACCGGCCTCGCGCTCGCCGCCCGCCAACTGCTCGAGCATGCGGCCACGTTCGACGGCCTGTCGCACCAACTCCTTATCCACGCCGGTCGACGATTTCCGCGACGCTGCGACGGCCACCGACAGCCAGCGGAGAAATGCATTCCGCCCCACCATGCGGAGTGCTTGCCCGATGGAGCTGACGCCCCGAAGCCCGACCGCCGCTGAGTTGACCAGGCGCAGCAACTGGAACATGAGGACCGGGTCGGCCGAGATCACGTCTTCGAGCTGACGATCATTCACCTTGGGGTCGCGGGCGAGCCCCATGAGCCGCATCGCGGACACGGTCGACTGTGGAAACTCGGTGGCCGGCAGCGGCTCCGGGCGGCTGAAAAACTCACCCTGGAACGCGTCGAGCTTGAGGGCACGCGCCTGTTCGTAGAGCGAGGCGTCGGCGATATGGTCAGCGACGATGCGCGGACGTTTCGCGCCGGCTGTCGCGACCACACGGGCATGCACAGCCCGCAACGCTTCGGCGCCACCGGAGCGTGCGTCGATGCGGACCCAGTCCACGTACTCGTAGAGCGCTTCGACCGGAGCTGGCTCGAGGGTCAGACCACCCAGGGCGATGCCGCCCTTCTGCTCGCGATACCGCATGATCGCCGAGACGACCTGCGCATCGACGTCGATTGAGCGCGGGAGGACGAGAACGGCGGCGGAGGGATCGGCGATCTGAAACGCGTCATCCAGCAACTGGGCGCGCGAGCAGCTCACGAAGGCCGGCAACTTCGCGCGCACCAGGTCAAACGTGCCGCTCAGGTAACTCTGGACAAAGGCGTGCTGGCCGTCGGCCGCGTCCCGAAATCGGATGTCGTAGCCGACGAGTGCGCCGGAGGCGCCGAACAGCGGCTGACGAACGAGACAAAATTCGGACATGACGGGGGATCGATCCGGGAGTGGCGTCCATGTATCCTCAGGGGCAACACTTCGACGACCGAACAGCCCTCTCGGGCACGTCCATCCCCGTTTTCCCCCTTTCGCTATTCATGAGTCTCGCCACCCTCGACGGAACTCTTCACCGCGGATGCGGTGGCCGGTACGCCTTGCAGACCGAATCGGTCACGTTGCGCATCAGTGGCATGGCAGCGGAAGTCAGCCGCGACTTCTTCCGGTGCGAGAAGTGCGCCCATGAAAACCGAACCATCGACCAGCGCGACCTCTCCGAAAAGGCCGCGACCGAGCAGATTCGCGCGCAGCACGGCCTGCTAGCGCCCAAGCAGATCCGCCAACTGCGCGAGAGTCTGGGGCTGACGATCGGGCAGTTCGCGGAGCTCTGCTACGGGACCCCCAAGGGGATCGTCGAAGGGTGGGAAAAGGGACGATATCTGCAGAATCGGGAGGCTGATGCGCTCCTGCGCGGACTGCTCGACCGTGAAACTCTGGAGCGTCGCGCTGCGAAAGCAGGAGTAACGCTGCCCCCGCTCGACCCGGCGCTGGCCGGAACCACCGTCCCGGCGCCGGCCGTTGCGGTACCCGTCGTGGCACCCATCTCGGCGCATGCGGCCGTCGAACCCGAAGCTGTCACCCCGGAGTAGTCATCGCCGCTCTCCCGCCCATCATCCAAACCGATGCGCTGACCCGCCGTTACGGCGCCGTCGTGGCCCTTGATGCGCTGACCGTCGCGATCGACGCGGGCATTACGGGGCTGGTGGGCGCCAACGGGGCGGGGAAGAGTACGCTGGTGAAGATCCTGCTCGGCCTCGTCGATCCGAGCTCGGGCTCCGCAACGCTGCTTGGCCACGACGTGGTGGCGGATCGCGCGGCGATTCGTGCGCTCGTGGGCTACATGCCGGAGCACGATTGTCTGCCACCAGAGATGAGCGCGACCGAATTCGTGTCATGGTTGGCGCGCTGCTCGGGGCTACCGGCGGGCGCGTCGCGCGAACGGGCGGCCGAAGTGCTGCGGCATGTGGGGCTCTTCGAAGAGCGCTATCGCCCGATGGGTGGTTACTCGACCGGTATGGCACAGCGCGTCAAGCTCGCGCAGGCGCTCGTGCACGACCCTCGGCTCCTCATCCTCGACGAACCGACCAACGGCCTGGATCCGGCGGGACGCGACGACATGCTCGCGCTGATTCAACGCACGGGTCGCGAATTTGGTATCTCGGTGCTGGTGTCGTCGCATCTGCTGGGCGAACTCGAACGGATCTGCGACGGGTTTGTGCTGATCGACAACGGCCGTCTGGTACGGGCCGAACGTCTGGGCGTGCTTACCGGCGAGACAGGGACGCTGGTGATCGAGGTAGATGGCGATGCTGATGCGATGGTGTCGCGACTTGTGGCAATGGGAGTGGCGGCCCAGCCGGAACGACAACGGGTGTTGGTGCAGCTTCCAACCGGCGTTGACGACGATATGCTCCGGCAGACCTACGATGCCGTGCGCGATTCGGCGGTGGCGGTTGGAGCGGGCTTGCTGCGTCTCGAACGTCGCCGCGGACATCTCGAGGATCTCTTCCGATGAGCGCGCCGTTACCGCCGGACGGCCAGACTGTGTTGCGTGACGAAACCGCGATTCACGACCTCGGATACCGTCGCTACACCGGTGTGCACATCGGTGCGCGCGGCGCGTGGCGTGCGCTCTACTGGCAGGGCGTGCGTGCGATGTTTGGCCTGGGCCGTTCGGCGAAGGCGAAGATTCTCCCTGTGTTTGTGCTGCTGGTATCGTTGCTTCCCACGCTGGGGATGCTGGTTGCATCGTCGGTGGCGGGTGGCGTAGTTCCGATGCGCTACGGCGCGCTCATTCCGTCTAACCTTGCATTACTGGCGCTGTTCGTGGCGGCACAGGCACCCGAACTCCTGAGTCGCGATCAACAGCATCGGGTGCTGCCGTTGCTGTTCACGCGTGACGTGACGCGTGCGTCATACGCGAGTGCACGGCTCGCGGCGATGGCCACTGCGCTCTTCGCGATGGCGTCCGTGCCGCTGTTGCTGATTTATTTCGGAGAGATTGGGCTCGCCCCCAAGCCGTCGGAGACGTTCGCGCGCATGGGGACCAAGATGTGGCCCGTGCTGCTGCAATCGAGCGTTACCGCGATAACGCTGAGCGGTATCGGTGCGGCGCTCGCAGCGTGGACGTCACGTCGCGCGTATGCCACGGCGTCGATTATCGGTGCATTCCTTGCCGCGACCGCCGTGGCGACTGGGCTCGACGATCTCGCTGGTGTCTCCGCACGCACCGCGGAGTTGCTTGATCCACTGCGCGCGTTACGCACGATGGCGCTGATTTTGTTCGACGAGCCCACGCGCGGCATGGAGCTCGATCCTCCTGGCTCGGTCTGGGGTTATGTGCTGCCGTTGCTCGCGATGGGCGCGGCTGGCGCGACGATTTTGCAGCTGCGTTTGCGCAAGGTCAGTGCATGACCGGCTCGAGCGAAACATCGGCGGACGCATCCGGCACTACGATGGGCATGACGGCGGGCATCACGACGGCAACCGTTGCGTCTCCGACACCGGCGCTGGAGTTCAGCAACGTCTCGCATTGGTACGGAGACGTGGTGGCGGTGAACGACATTTCGTGCACAGTGGGCGCTGGCATTACGGGACTGCTCGGACCGAACGGCGCGGGCAAGAGCACGCTGTTGCAGCTGGCGGCGGGACTGCTCGCACCATCCAATGGTGCGGTTCGTGTCTATGGGCATGCACCGACCGACGGACCGGCTGTGTATCGGCGAGTGGCGCTGGTGCCCGAGCGTGAAGCGTTGCCCGGCATGATGACCGCGCGCGCGTTCGTGACCGCACGTGCCGTGCTGCTGGGCGTGCGCGATGTGAAAGACGCGGTTGACCGTGCGTTGGCGTTGGTGGAGCTCGACAGCGCGGCGGATCGTCGCGTTGGTGGCTTCAGCAAAGGGATGCGACAGCGCGCGAAGCTCGCGGCGGCGCTGGTGCATGAACCGTCGCTGGTGCTCCTCGATGAGCCGTTCAACGGACTCGATCCGCGCCAACGCTTGCAGATGATGCGCCTGCTCGAAGCACGCGCCGACGCGGGGACGGCCGTGTTGCTGAGCTCACACATCCTCGAGGAAATCGAGGGGATCGCGTCGCGCATACTGGTGATGCTGTCGGGACGATTAGCCGCGAGTGGCGACTATCGCACGTTGCGTCGTCTGATGACCGATCAGCCGCACACGGTGCGCGTGCGCTCCAGTGACGATCGGGCCTTGGCGTCAACGCTCGTACATGTGCCGGCGGTGATCGGCGTCGAAATCGGGAGCACTGGACTCGCCGTGCGCACGACCGACTACGCCGAGTTCGCGCGGGTGATCGCGCCGTTGGCGCAGCAAGGCGGAATCACGCTCTTTGAAGTCGAGAGCACCGACGAATCGCTCGAGCACGTCTTCGCGTACCTGGTGGCCCGATGACCAACGTGAGCTCGGATAGGAACGCGAATAGGAACGCGAGCGACAACACGAACACCAGCGACAACACGAACACCAGCGCGACGAATGGTGGAATCGCGGCGCGTGCAACGACGCGCGCCGATGGCGTGGTGCTGGGCCGTGTGTCCTGGCTACAGAGCGCGCGCGTGTTGGTGCAGCTCTCGTGGGCGCGCACCGTATCGGCGGTGCTCTTGGTTGCGATGGCAGCGTTGGTGCTGCTGCCGATGCTGTTCGCACTGGTGTTTGCGTCGCGCGGAGCGTTATCGGGTGACCCGGTCGCGTTTTTGATTCAGCGATATGATCAGCTGGTGTGCGCGTTGGCGACGCCGATCATCGCATTGTTGCTGGGTACCAGCGCGTTCAGCGCCGAAACCGACGACGGTACGCTGTTGTATCTGGTGACGACAACGACCCCGCGGTGGTGGATCGCCTGCGTGCGCGTGCTCTTCGCGGCGATTGGCACGGCGCTGCTCTCGGCAATCGCGGTCTGGGGCGCGGGAGTCATCGCGACCGGACCACATGACCCGTCCGGCATTACGCGCGCGTTCGTAATCGCGAGTGCGTTCGGCGGCGTGGCGTACGCTGCACTATTCACGATGCTTTCCCTGCTTACGAAACGCGCGTTGGTGGGCGGCTTGGTGTACGTGTTGTTCTGGGAGGGCATCCTGAGCAGCACGTTTCCGGCGCTGCACTACTTAAGCGTGCGACAGTGGATGCGCGCGGTGGCCGGTGCACTCACGGACGCAAAATCGACGGTGCTGACAAGCGGACCGTCGCTGTCGTTTTCGCTCACTGCGGCTGCAGTCGTGTGCGTCGCAGCCGTGATCATTGGCGGACGCATGTTGCGCCGGCCGAGGCTGTCGCGGATTGGAACGTGACGTGATAGAAACGGAGAACGGCGAACGTTGCCGTTTTCCGTCCTTATCGCTTGTGCATCGCCGCCCGCAGCTCGAGATCCGGCAACGCGGTTCGGAGCACGGCGTTCATCTGTTCGAGTCGCACTGATGGTGAGCGCTCGGCCAACAGGCGTTGCCGTTGTTCCAGATCGACATCGATCATCGAAGCAATCGACCATGCGAGCTGCGCCGGGTCATCCGGAACCGACGGCATTTCGCCATCGGTGTCGTCATTGAGCGTGCGAACCGCATTCACCACACGACGAAAGTGCAGCGCGACATCGTCTGCCAACACAGCCAACACCACGGGTGAGGCTTCGGTGTTATCGGCTACGAACTCGACGTCGGCCACGAGATACGGTGCTTCGTCGGGAAGCACACGTTCGAGCGCAAATCGCTCACGCCCCGCGACAACGATGTTTGAACGACCGTCGGGCAGGATTTCGAAGTCCGTCACTTCTGCGACGCACCCGACGCGCCCCGCGGGCAGCTCGCCCTCCGGCACGCCCGAAATCCCGCAGACGATGCCGAAGCGACGATCTGTTTCACGAATATCCAGCAGCAGCTGCCGGTAGCGTGGTTCAAACAGGTGCAGGGGCACACTCACCCCAGGAAAGAGCACCAAGCCCAGCGGAAATAGCGGAAGTCGCGCAGAGGCCATGAAACCACAACCGGAGAGCCGCTGGCGCTCAGCGGACCGACATGATCCGAGGAAGCGCCAAACGATGGGAGACAAAACCTTCCTCGGCGCCGTAGCCGAGTGCAATCAACGCCGTGATCGTCGCGGACGCCGGTAGATCAAGAATGCTCTTGACCTGCTCTGGTTGGAAGCCAAGCATCGGCGACGTGTCGAGCTGCAACGTCTTGGAGAGCAGCAACAGATATCCAAGCGCGATGTTCGACTGCGCGTTCCCCCACGTCGCGCGCGCTTCGGGCGTCATGCCGCCAAAAGTACGCTGGAGCATCGCGACCGTCTCGGCGAACTTCTCCGGCGGCAAAGCCGGATTGACGACCTCGTCGATGTGCGCGAGCGAATCTTCCATATCGGAGTACATCGCGATCACCACCGGCGCCGACACCAGCTGCTTCTGACCGTACGCCGCTGCGGACAGTTGCGTGCGGAGTGCTTCGTCCCGCACCACGACAAACCGCCACGGTTGCACGTTGAACGCCGAGGGCGCGCGCGACGTCAGCGCCAGCAGCTCCTCGATCTGGGCATCGGAGACCGGATTCGGGGAGTATACGCGGACTGAGCGACGGGCAAGTGCGGCATGCTCGGCGGTAATGGCCATCGTGCCGCGGTACGTGGCGGTGGTAAACAGCGCGGCGTTTTCTGAAGTTTGCATAGTAATGTTTTCCTGTTGTTGTAACGAACGACGTGATAACAAGTATTTTGGTAAAGCTTTTAGTTCCCAGGACAACGCCGACGAACATCGCCCAACAGCGATGCGAGCTGCTGGCGGGAGGCTGCGCAAAGGTCAGCGAGGGCCTGTTTTTCGGCACGACGAACGTCCGGGCGTGCCTTATTGAGGGTTTCGAGACCAAGGGCAGTCAGTTTGGAATGCACTGCTCTGCGGTCACTTTTGTCTCTTTCTCGCGACACAAAGCCGACACCTTCAAGCCTGTCAAGCAACCGAGTGACATCTGGCGCGGGTCCAACGAGTCGCTTACCCAGCTCGCTGCATCGCAATTCTTCGTCCTTCACCTCATCCATCACTTGAAGGACGAAAAACTGTGTCGCGGTCAGACCGTGTGGTTCGAGTGCTCGCGCCAGCAGTAGTTCGACATGCGTTGCGGCCGCGCGCAGGGCCCGTACGGTCGCCTCGACATCGTTGTCGCTCTCATCCAGCGCACTGCGTCCCGAAGGCGGATCGTCCGCGTGCGGTTCATGATACGACGCCGGGTCGGTGAGGTCGCCGTGAAGCGAGTGCGGGAGGGCAGAGCGAGACATACATAAAATTACATGTTGTAACAATAATCGTCAACCCGAGCAATTTTCTGTCGCTACCGTGCTGAGCGACCGCGGGATACATTGCGGCACTTGAAGTTGGATTTTAGGGCGCCGTCGCCAAGTGGTAAGGCAGGAGACTGCAAATCTCCCACCGTCGGTTCGATTCCGACCGGCGCCTCTGATTGCTGGACCATACAGCACAATGACTTAGGGCACCAGGGCGCCCTTCGCAGGGCGCCCGCTGTGTGTGGAATACACCGTCGCGCACACATTCGCTCGGCATCGAAAACTGGTGTGAACGAACGGCCTACGACGCTGTGAGGCTTTCAAAGGCTGCGCCTGAGTCGGTTGTAAGCCGGCTGAACCACTTGGTTTGTCACCATGCATGAATCGGCGACGCTTCCACGGTGCGTTTCGCAGCGCCGAAACAACTGCCCCCAGAATCGTTGAGATCTCACGGTTCCGAGCCAAATAGATTTGTTTCCGCATCCAACGACGCGACGGAGTGGGAACGCGTGCTTGTGTGACTCGCTCGCAGGTCGCAGAACCTGCGTTAGGATCGCCGGCGAACCTGCTTACTCTGCCACCTCGGTTTCATTGCAACTGCGTCCGTGCCGTTAACGAGTGAGGTGGGCGTCGTGCGGACGCTCGATAACTGCAGCGACGTTAATTCGCTCGGAATGCAATGATTTGCGGCAGTTTCTTTGGCGAAACGCAGCCTAATCCGTGTTAG